>JBGVDK010000111.1:0-4031 GCA_045119355.1 Faecousia sp. | reverse complement strand
ACCATTGGTCCGTAACCAAAGCGTAACTGTACTGGTCAAATTCTCCAAAGAAAGCAAAAATAAAATTTTTACTTTTTTACTTTCGTAAGTTACGCTTTGGTTACGGGGACATGATATGATAGGAGAGTATATTGGGTTTTGTATGCCCACTTCCCGGGAGGATCGACTATGCTGAGGAAAAACTGGAGAGACGGTGTCCATATTCTGCTGATCGTGCTGATGGTGGTGCTCTTTCTTCATATCTGCTTCAACAGCGTCCCCTCTTCCACGCCGGATATGGCCCCCTGCTATTTTCAGGGTAGCTGCAGCCTCAACGGCGGACCCTGGCTCCCGCTGGAAGAGGCCGGACAACTATCCGCCCTGTACGGGGACCTGACCCTTCTGGGCAGCTTTGATACCGAGCTGTTCAAGGGGCTGGATCCTCTATTTTTATACGAACCACATTTTCTGCGATATCAAGATCAACGGCGTCCCCGTAGTCTCCTCTGGCAATCAGGAAGCGCTGTGCCCCGGCGTCTGCGCCCAGAAATGGGACTATTTCGTCTCCCCGGGCATCACCCCGGAGGATGCCGTTGAAATTCAGCTGAGCAATCCCCACCGGTTCGCCAACGAAACCGCCTACCGGGAGTTCCTTTCGAACCTCTACCCCGGCTCGGACCTTCATGCCCGGACCACCCTGCAGAACACCCTCTCCCGGGAGCATTTCCCCCTCCGGAGCGTCACCGTTCTGATCCTGATCTTTTCCATCGGCCTGCTTGGCATCGCGGTGGTGTTTACCCTCGCCCGGTTCCCCCTGGCGAAGCTTCTCTGGGAAATGGGCCTGTTCTCCTTCGGCATGAGCGGCTATCTGCTGCTCGGCGCCACGGACATCAGTCTCTGGATCAAAATGTACGCCTTCAACACCTACGGTCAGTTCCTGTGCATCATGCTCTCGCTGTTTTCCCTGGGGCTTTACGTTTCCGAGACTCTGACCTCCCGGTGCCGTAATGCCGCCCGGGCCGTCATTCTGGCAGAGGAGGCGTTTCTGGCGGGACTTCTGCCGTGCTGTCTGTGCGGCCGGGTTCTGATCTACGACACCCTGTTTTTCTGGTGCGCCGCCCAGGTGGTATTCTGCGCCGCGCTCCTGGGCTGCTGCCTTTACGAGCTTTACCAGCTCCGCCGGAAGACGCCTTTGCTGCTTTGCTCCTCGGCGCTGCTGCTGTGCGCTCTGCTGCTGGATCTGACCAGCGCCTTCTTCCGCTGGGTCCCGGGCCGCCTGCTGACCGAATACCTCTTTTATCTGCTGTTCTTCCTCCATGTGATCGGAGGCATCCGGGGCATCCCCTCAATCTACCTGAAGGCCATCCACTCCGACCAGCTCAAGGACGATCTGAAAAACGCCCGGATCGTTATGGCTATGAATCAGATCCGCACCCATTTCATCTTCAATGTGCTCAACGCCATCAGCGGGATGTGCAAGTACGACCCCGAAAAAGCGGACAAGACCGTGGTCCGCTTTGCCCGGTATCTGCGGACCAACATCGACATCATGCAGGACGACCAGCCCGTCACCTTCCATTCCGATCTGCGGCATTTGGAGGATTATGTGGCTCTGGAACAGATCCGCTTCGGCGACAAGATCCAGTTCGTCACCGATATCGAGGTGGACCATTTTCTTCTGCCTCCGCTGATTCTTCAGCCCATCGTGGAGAACGCCATCAAGCACGGCCTGACCCCCAAGCCCTCCGGCGGCACCGTCACCCTGCGGACCCGGGAGGAAAACGGCGCCATCCGCATCTCCATCGAGGATGACGGCATGGGCTTCGATCCCGGCGTCGCTCCCCCGGAGGGCTCCGTGGGACTGCAAAACGTAAAATTCCGCCTGAAACACATCATGAACGGCACCCTTGACGTCCGCAGCGCCCCGGGACAGGGCGCCGCCGTCACCATCATCATCCCCCAGGAGGATACCGAACTATGCACGTGATCTACGTAGACGACGAACAGCCCGCCCTGGATAATTTCCGGCTGACCGCCGCGGAATTCCTGGAAATCGACACACTGACGCTGTTTCAGGAGGGTCAGTCCGCCCTGGACTGGGCCAGGGACAACGGCGTGGATGTGGCGTTTCTGGATATGGAAATGCCCGGCATCCACGGTCTGGCTCTCGCCCTGAAGCTGAAGGAGATCTTCCCCAACATCCGGGTGATCTTCGTCACCGCCTACAGCCAGTACGCCATGGACGCCTGGGGCGTCGACGCCACCGGCTATCTTCTGAAGCCCTATACCTCGGACGTCCGGAAGGAGCTGGGGAAATGCCTCTACCGCCCCCTGCCCTCCCAGCGGGTGGTGATCCAGACCATTCCCACCCTCTCCATCTCCGTGGACGGAAAGCCCCTGCACCTTGGCCGGACCAAAGCCCGGGAGCTTCTCGCCCTGCTGGTAGACAAGGGCCAGCGGGGCATCACCACCGGCGAGGGAATCGCCTACCTCTGGCCGGACCGGCCCAACGACGCCAACACCCAGTCCCTGTTCCGGGTGACCTACAAGCGTCTGGCCGACGCCCTGGAAGACGCCGGGTGCAGCCACATCATCGCCTCCCGGGAAAAGCGGCGGTTCCTCCGGGTGGAGCAGGTGGACTGCGACCTGTACCGGATCCTCTCCGGTGACCGTCAGACCGCCCGGAAATACGACGGTCAGTATATGCAGGAATACTCCTGGGCCGAGGACCGGAACGGTCAGCTCCACAGGATGCTCCTGGAAAAGGAATTATGAACGCAAAAAGTGCCAGAGCCGGTTATCGGCTCTGGCACGCTGTTTATTCGGTTTCCGATCAATCCAGGCTCTCGCCCCGGTCCTTGTAGGCGGACTGGGTGGGGCTGGCGTTGGCGGCTTCCTTGCTGTACTTGTCCACCAGCTTGGCGGCCTGCTCCACCGGCAGGATGGTGCCAGCGCCGGCCACACAGCCGCCGGGACAGGCCATGCCTTCCAGCAGATAGCCCTTGTACTTACCGGCCTTGGCCATGGCCATCAGCTTCTTGCACTCCCGCAGGCCCTCAGCCCGGGCGGTCTTGATCTCCATACCGGGATGCTGGCAGTGGACCAGGTCGGTGACGGCCTTAGCGACGCCGCCGGCGACAGCAAAGCCACGACCCGCGCCGGTACCCTCGTTCAGGTAGTCCTGCTCCTCAATATTGTTGAAGTCGATCTCCTTGGCCTCGAACATGCCCTGAAGCTCCTCGAAGGTCAGCACGAAGTCCACGTCGGAGCGGATGTCCTCCCGGATGGCTTCCAGCTTCTTGGCGGCGCAGGGTCCCACAAAGACCACCTTGCAGCCGGGGTAATCCTTCTTCAGCATCCGGGCGGTGAAGACCATGGGGGTCAGGGTCATGGAGATCTTGCCCATCTCGCCGGGGTACAGCTTCTCGATCATGGAATGCCAGGCGGGGCAGCAGGAGGTTGCCATGTAGTCCTGCTCATTGGGCACCTTTTCCAGGAAGTCCTTGGCCTCCTCAATGGTGCACATATCCGCGCCGATGGCGACCTCGACGACCCGGTCGAAGCCCAGCTCCTTCATGGCGGTGACGAACTTGCCGGGAGAAACCTTGCCGCTGAACTGGCCGATGAAGGCGGGAGCCACAATCGCGATGACCTGGTCGCCCTTGAGGATGGACTGGATGACCTGGAAGATCTGGCCCTTGTCCACGATGGCGCCGAAGGGGCAGGAAACCAGGCACTGGCCGCAGGCCACGCACTTATCCTGGTTGATGGTTGCTCTGCCCTGCTCGTCGGAGACGATGGCGTCCATGCCGCAGGCTGCGGCGCAGGGCCGCTCCATGTGGATGATGGCGTTGTAGGGGCAGGCCTTAGCGCACTTGCCGCACTTGATGCACTTGTCCTGATCGATGTGGCTCCGGCCGTTGACGAAGGAGATGGCGCCCTTGGGGCAGACCTTCTCGCAGGAACGGGCAAGGCAGTTCTGGCAGTACTTGGTGACCTTGTACTGGTTGGTGGGACAGGCGTGGCAGGCGTAGGAAATGATATTGATCAGC
>JBGVDK010000110.1:0-27440 GCA_045119355.1 Faecousia sp. | reverse complement strand
TTCGCTTTAATTTAATCCAGCGGTTTATATTCCGTGACGATTTTTAGATAGGTTTCGGGATCGCCGTTCAAAATAAGGTCGGCATACTCCAATGGAGCGTTGTAGATCAGATAATCAAGCTCTGACCGTTCGTACATATTACGGGCGACCTCGTTCTCAACGGCAATGGTATCAATCGCAATCATACTGCCATCGGTGAATTTCAGTTCCACACAGCAGTTATCGAAGTTATATTCGCAGGATATAAGGCGTTTCATAAGGTTTTACCTCCAAAATCGTATTGTTTGGAAGTAATGTAAGCGTGGGTTTTAGTGTGGTATCTTTAAGTTTGGGAAACCCCCGTTTCCCATCGGGATACGGTCCGGGAGGACACGTAAAACCGCTCCGCCAGCTGTTCCTGGGTCAGCCCCTTGTCCTTGCGCAGGCGTTTTAAGAGTTCACCTGTTTTTTGTTGGTTCACTGTGAACCCCTCCTTTCGTGGTCATCATACCGCTGTCCTCCCCAAAATACCACGACACAAAGCGAGAAATGCCGCTGTTTAGGGGTAGACACATCATGTCCACCGGTTTTTTGTCCCCGTTATCGCAGGAACAGCCGGATCATCTGATCGTACAGCTTCCGGTAGGGCTGGTAACGCATGGGCAGGTCCAGCCAGGTCTTCTTGTCCACGATGCTTTTATAATGGGTAAAGGTGTCGAAGCCCGCCTTGCCGTGGTACGCCCCCATGCCGCTCTCTCCCACGCCGCCGAAGCCCATTTGGCTGGTGGCGAGATGGATGATGCAGTCGTTGACACAGCCGCCGCCATAGGCGCACCGGGCGGTGACGGTCCGGATGACATTCTTGTCCTCCGCGAAGATGTACAGCGCCAGGGGCTTCGCCCGGGCGTTCACTGCTTCGACAACCTCCTCCACCGTGTCGAAGGTCAGGACGGGCAGAACGGGTCCGAAGATCTCCTCCCCCATCACGGCGTCATCCCAGGTCACGTTGTCCAGGATCGTAGGCTCGATCTTCCGGGAGGCGGCGTCGGAGCGGCCGCCCAGGACCACCTTCCCCGGGTCGATGAGCCGAGCCACCCGGTTGAAATGCTTCTCCGTGATGATCTTGCCGTAGGCATCGTTGTGGAGGTAATCCTCGCCATACTGCCGCTTCACCTCAGCTTTCAGATGGGCCAGCAGCCCGTCCTTCACCGCCGCGTCGCAGAGGATGTAGTCCGGGGCAACGCAGGTCTGGCCGCAGTTGAGGTACTTTCCGAAGACGATCCGCCGGGCGGCAAGCTTCAGATTGGCGCTTTTATGGACGATGCAGGGGCTTTTGCCCCCCAGCTCCAATGTCACGGGGGTCAGATGGACCGCCGCCTTTTCCAGAACGGTCCGGCCCACGGTTTTGCCGCCGGTGAAGAAGATGTAGTCGAACTTCTCGTCCAGCAGGGCAGCGTTTTCCGCCCGTCCTCCGGTGACGACGGCCACATATTCCTCCGGGAAGGTCTCGCCGAGAATTTTTGCCAGCACAGCGCTGGTTGCGGGGCTGTAGGCACTGGGCTTGACGATGGCGGTGTTGCCCGCGGCCAGAGCGTCGGCCAGGGGCTCCAGGGCCAGCATCAGCGGATAATTCCAGGGACTCATGATCAGGGTCACGCCGTAGGGCACCGGCTTCTTGTAGCTCCGGGAGGCAAACTGGGCGATGGGCGTGGGCACGGTCTGCTCCTTCGAGAGTTTCCGGGTATGGGCGATCAGCCAGCTCAGCTCACTGAGAACCATGCCGGTCTCGCACATATAGCTCTCCGAGGGGGACTTGCCCAGGTCGGCCTTCAGGGCGTCGTTGATGGCGTCCTCGTTCTCCTGCACCGCCTGTTTCAGCTTCTTCAGGGCCTGAATTCGGAAATCCACGTCCAAGGTGGCTCCGGTGGCGAAGAATGAGCGCTGTTTGGCGACGATATTCGCGATCTGTTCCTGTGTCATGGATGTTCCTCCATTACGTCGAAATAAAACTGTTCCAGTTCCTTTGCCGTCATCAGCACGGGAACGGGATACAGGGGGTTGGCTTCCTGCTCGGCCAGCACCGCAAGGCAGGAGATGTCCTCCTCCCGGATGCCGGTAAGCTTCTCGGGGATGCCCATAGCGGCGTTCATCTGCCGGATTTTTTCGATCAGGAGCTTCGCCGCCCAGGCGGGGTCGGTGGTCTCGTCGGCGATGCCCATGGCGACGGCAATGTCCTTGGCCTTACTGTGGATGGATTCACCGTAGGCTTCCAGCACATAGGGCAGGAGCACCGCGTTGGCAAGGCCGTGGGGCGTATGATACCGGCCGCCCAGAGAATGGGCCACGGCGTGGCAGTAGCCCACATAGCTCCTGGAAAAGGCGTCTCCGGCCAGGAACGCCGCCCGGAGCATATTGGCCCGGGCCTCCATGTCGTTTCCGTCGGCGTAAGCGGTTTCCAGATTTTCGGAAATCAGCTTTGCCGCTTCCAGGGCTTCGCCCCGGGTCCGCTGGTTGGTGGACCGGCCGATGTAGGCCTCGATGGCGTGGGTCAGGGCGTCCATGCCGGTGGTGGCCGTCAGGTGTTTGGGCAGGGAACGGGTCATCTCCGGGTCCAGCACCGCCACCCGGGGGATCAGGGGGAAGTCGCTGATGGGGAATTTGTGGTAATTCTTGTCGTCGGTGATGACGGTTGCAAGGGTGGTCTCGCTGCCAGTACCTGCGGTGGTGGGCACAGCGATGAGGTACGGAATGGGCTTCATCACCTGCAAAATGCCCTTCATTTTGGAAATAGGCTTCCTGGGCCGGGCGATTCTCGCGCCCACGGCCTTGGCACAGTCGATGGCGGAGCCGCCGCCGAAGCCGATGAGGCCCTGGCAGCCGTTTTCCAGATACCGCTCCCGGGCGGACTCCACGTTCCACACCGTGGGGTTGGGGACCACTTCATCATAGATTGTATAACGAATCTCCGCCGAAGCCAAGGCTTTTTTCAGCGGTTCCAGCATTCCGGACACATGGAGAAAGCCGTCGGTGACGATCAGCACGCTTCCAATTCCTTTTCCTTCCAATTCCGCGGGAACCTCCTCCACCGAGGACAGGACCTTCGGCGTCCGGTAGGGCAGGATGGGCAGGGCGGCCCGCAGCACCGCCTGAAAGGTACGGCAGTAAACAGTTTTCAAAGCATTCAACAGGATCACTCCCAAGATATGTGAAATTTCGTTGATGATTCAACCTTTTGGCATTATAAGTTATCATTGTTAACTTGTCAACTGTTTTTCATCGTACCATATCTTTGTGGAGGTTTCGTTTCCAAATTGTGGCTGTTTTGTATCCGCTCGGAATTGCTTTTTTCCGCAAACCCGTTATAATGGACCCATCAAGTCAAGGAGGTGCCCCATGCGCATCCAGCCCCAGACCTTCCCCCTCCCCTCGGGAGAAATCCTCGTCATCCGCAGCGCCGAACCGTCGGACGCCCGGTCCCAGTGCCGCCATCGCCGCCTCACCTCGGGGGAAACGGATTTCATGGCCCGCTATCCGGAGGAATGTACCTTTGACCCGGAACAGATCGGCAGAGAACTGGCCGCCACCGCCGAGAGCCCCCGGGATTTCACCGTTACTGCTTTTCTCGGAGAACGGGTCGTAGGCGACCTGGCCGTCACCCAGGTCCGGGACCGGCTCAAGCTCCGCCACCGGGCGAACCTGGGCATCTCCATCCAGCGGGCATTCTGGGGGAACGGCCTGGGCCGCCGGATGCTGGAAATCGCCATCGCTCAGGCAAGGGCCAACGGCTTTGAACAGCTGGAGCTGGGCGTCTTCGCGGACAATCCCCGGGCCATCCATTTGTACAAATCTGTAGGCTTCCGGCAGTACGGAGTCCTTCCAAAGGCATTCAAATTGAAAGATGGCACCTACCGGGACGAGGTTTTGATGGTGAGGATGCTGTAAAAGAAGCCTGCCGCAGTTGCGGCAGGCTTCCTTTTTGTATTACTTGACCAAATTCAGGATCTCATCCTTGGGCATCACGCCCATGGCCTGATTCACCTGGACGCCGCCCTTGAAGGCGATCAGGGTGGGGATGGCGGTGATGCCGAACTGGACCGCCAGGTCCATCTGCTCGTCCACATTGACCTTGCCGACCTTGAGCTTGCCCTCATACTCCTCGGCGATCTCCGCCAGAGTGGGGGCGATCATCCGGCAGGGGCCGCACCAGGTGGCCCAGAAATCCAGGATCACGGGGATCTGGGACTTCAGCACCTCGGCCTCGAAATTCTCTTTGGTGATGACGATTTCAGCCATGGCGACCTCCTCAATGGCAGGAGCCGTTGCCGCAGCTGTGGTTTCCGCAGTCATGGGAGCCGCAGTCGTGGCCCTCGCCGTGCTCCTGGTCGTGATGGCTGCACCGGACATCGGTGCGCTTGGGCAGGACGCCCGCCAGATACTGCATGACGGCCATGTCCGCGCTGCCGTCGATGCCGGGGTACAGATCGATGCCCGCGTTTGCCAGGGCGTTGATGGCTCCGCCGCCGATGCCGCCGCAGATCAGCACATCCACGCCGCCGTTAAACAGGAAGCCCGCCAGGGCGCCGTGGCCCTTGCCGTTGGTGTCCACGATCTGGGCGGAGAGGACCTTGCCGTTCTCCACGTCGTAGACCTTGAACTGCTCGGTGTGGCCGAAATGCTGGAAAATGGCGCCGTTGTCATAGGTTACCGCGATTCTCATAATGGTTTCTCCTTTCGGTTCTTCAGAAAAAGTGGTGAGGTTTTCCCCCTGGGTGCAGCCGCCGCAGCGGCCCTCCCCCCGGCACAGCCGGTAGCTGCCGCCGCCGATGGAAAGCTCCCGTCCGTTCACCAGGGCGTCGGCGATCTTCCGCCGGGCGCTCTCATAGATCTCCGTGACGGTGGTCCGGGAGATGTCCATCCGCTGGGCGCACTGCTCGTGGGTCAGCCCCTGTTGATCGATGAGGCGGATGGCCTCGAATTCGTCGCAGGAAAGCCGCACCGCTTCGCCGGTCCGGACTCCCTCCGGGGAAAATCGGGCAAACTCCGGCTCCTGACAGATACGCCGTTTCCTCTGTGGCCTTGGCATGGGATCACCTCTTCGTTTCCGGTATATGTCGATTATAGCACAATACCCCCTGCTTGTACAGGGGGTATCGGAGAAATATTCTGCTTTTGCCGCAGATCGTCACTGGGCACTGCCCGCAATATTGGTCTGGGTGGAATACAGCTGGGCGTACATGCCGCCGGTCTTCATCAGCTCGTCATGGGTGCCCACCTCGGTGATGACGCCGTCGGCAATGGAGACGATCCGCTCCGCGGCCCGGATGGTGCTCAAGCGATGGGCGATGATCAGGGTGGTCCGGCCCTGGGCCAGGGTGTCGAAGGCCTTCTGGATCTTGGCCTCGGTGACGGAGTCCAGGGCAGAAGTCGCCTCGTCCAGGATCAGGATGGGCGGGTTCTTCAGGAAGATCCGAGCGATGGACACCCGCTGCTTCTGGCCGCCGGAGAGGAGGGTGCCGCGCTCGCCCACGTAGGTGTTGAAACCCTCGGGCATGGCAAGGATGTCCTCGTAGATCTCCGCCTTCTTGGCGGCCTCGATGACCTCCTCCATGGTGGCGCCGGGCTTGCCGTAGCGGATGTTCTCCAGGATGGTGTCGGCGAAGAGGAACACGTCCTGCTGGACGATGCCGATGTTCTCGTGGATGGAGCGCTGGGTCACATCCCGAAGGTCGTGGCCGTCGATTTTGATCGCGCCGCTGGACACCTCGTAAAACCGGGGGATCAGCTGGCAGAGGGTGGTCTTGCCGCCGCCGGAGGGTCCGACGATGGCGATGGTCTCGCCGGGCTTGACGCTCAGGCTGACGTCATGGAGCACGTCCAGGTCCCCATCATAGGCGAAGGACACATTCTCCACATCGATGCTGCCCTTCACGTCCTTCAGCTCCACCGCGTCCTCCTTGTCCATCAGGGTGGGGTCGGTGCGCATGATGTCCACGAACCGGTTCAGGCCGGCGAAGCCGTTGGCGAACATCTCCGAGAAGCTTGCCAGCTTCCGCATGGGGGTGACGAAGGTGGAAATATACAGGGAGAAGGTCAGCAGGTCCACATATTCCAGCTCCCCCCGCATAATCAGCCAGCCGCCGATGCCGATGACGATCACGTTCAGGCTGCACAGGAACAGCTCCATGGAGCTGTGGAACCGGCCCATGGCCTTGTGGAACTCCCGCTTGGCGGTCTTGTAGATCTCGTTGGCGGCGGTGAACCGGGCGTTCTCGATGGGCTCATTGGCGAAGGCCTTGGCGGTGCGGATGCCAGAGAGGCTGGTCTCGATCTCGGAGTTGATGTGGCCGGTCTTCTTCTTGGACTCAGCGGAGGCGGCGGACATGCTCTTGCGCATCGCCATCACCACGAACAGGAATACGGGAATGGTCAGCGCCACCACCAGCGCCAGCTTCCACTGGATCCGGAACAGCACCACCAGCGCGCCGATGATGGTCACGCAGGAGGTCAGCAGGTCCTCGGGGCCGTGGTGGGCAAGCTCCGTCAGCTCGAACAGGTCGGTGGTGAGGCGGCTCATCATCTGGCCGGTGCGGTTCCGGTCGTAGAAGTCGAAGCTCAGCTCCTGCATATGCCGGAACAGGTCCGCCCGGATGTCCGCCTCCACCCGGATGCCGAAGGTGTGTCCGAAATAGGCCACGATGTACTGCAAATAGGCCCGGATGGCATAGCACACCGCCACAACCACCATGATGGTGAAGAAGAAGCGGTACTGCTGATTGGGCAGCCACTCATACAGAGCGGTGCGGGTGATCAGGGGGAAGGCCAGGTCGATGCCCGCGATGAGCACCGCGCAGGCGACATCCAGGGCGAACAGCCCCAGATGATTCTTGAAATAGCCCAGGAAGATCATGAGCGGGCTTTTACTGCGATAGTCTTGTGTAGTCATATCTCTCTCCTCCATACAAAGTAGGGCTATTATACTACGGCATCTTAAAAGTTGCAAGTGCAACCAATATTTTATTTTGGACATTCTTGGCAGAAGCATGTATAATGGATAATTGATAATTAACAATTGACAATTGTAAATTAAAATCATCGCGGAGCGACACCTTAATTGTCAATTGTACATTATCCATTGTCAATTCTAATCCCCCTCGAGGATGCTGCTATGAACATACTTTACTCCGACCGCGATTTTGCGGTGACCGTCAAACCCGTCGGCATGGATTCCGAACACGCCGTTCCTCAGGCCATCATCGACGCCCTGGGCGGCGAATGCTATCCCATCCACCGGCTGGACCTGAACGTGGGCGGCGTGATGGTCTACGCCCGGAACAAAGCTGCCGCCGCAGCCCTGAGCAAAGCGGTCCAGGAAGGGACCTTCGTCAAAGAATACCGGGCCATGGTCCATGGGACGCCTCCTGAAAGCGGCGTTTTGGAGGACTTTCTCTTCAAGGACAGCCGCAAAAACAAGGTTTTTGTGGTAAAAAAAGAACGCAAAGGCGTGAAAAAGGCCAGCCTGGAATTCACCCGTCTGACTTCCGGGGAGACCAGCCTGGTCCACATCCGGCTCCACACCGGCAGGTCGCATCAGATCCGGGTCCAGTTTGCTTCCCGGGGCTTCCCCCTAGTGGGGGACCACAAGTACGGCTCCCGGGACGGCGCAACAGCGCCCATGCTCTTCTCCTGCCGTCTCAGCTTCCCCTGGAAGGGAGAGACGAAGGTCTTCGAGGCCTTCCCGGAATGGGGGACCACGGCATGAAGACGACTTCCATCGGGGTGCAGAATCTCTGCGTCCCCTGCCACAACCGGTGCCGCTACTGCCTGCTTTCCTGGGACGGGAAGCTCCCCGGGGTGGACTATGACCGGAGCGCGGCCTACGCCCGACGGTTCCATGAATGGCTCCGGGAGAACCGGTCGGACCTGAGCTTCCAGTTCTACTTCGGCTACTCCATGGAGCATCCCCGGCTGTTGGAGGCCATTGATTTCATGCAGTCCCTGGGCTCCGCCGGGGGCCGGTTCCTTCAACTGGACGGACTGGCGTTCCGGGATGAGGCACAGACTGCCGCGTTTCTCGGCGGTTTGAGGGCCCACGGTATTCAGGACATCAATCTGACCATTTACGGCACCCGGGAATATCACGACCGTTTCGCCGGTCGCAGAGGAGATTATGACTACCTGCTCACCATCCTCCGCACCGCCAGTGACATTGGTCTGAGCGCAAGCGTCGGCATCCCCGTCACCCGGGAGAACGCCTCTCAGCTTCCGGAGCTGATCGCCCTTTTGGAACAAAACCGGCTCAGTTCCCTCCGGTGCTTCATTCCCCATGCCGAGGGCCGGGGCGCTTCCCTGGATCCGGTGCGGCTGCGGGGTTCGGATTTTGACGCCCTTCTTCCCGCAATCCAGTCCCGGTTTAACCGGAAGGTTTTCAAGACCGAGGCGGAGTGGCTCTCTTCCGACCCGCTCCCCATCCCGGAGAAGCGGGCGCTGACCATTTCCCTCACCCCGGAGAATGTGGACTTTTTCCAGGTGCTCCCCTTCGATGAGACCATTGCGTATCTGGAAAAGCTGGACGACGACTATTACAGCGTCCTCCCCTCCATCCCCGAATTGATGGAGCGATACGGCGCCCCCGCCGGGGATGGGCTTTACAGCTTCCGGGACCTGTGCCTGCATTATCAGCGGCGCTACGTCGCCGAGCACGGTCTGCGGCTTTACGACGTCACCGACGAGCGGGGCTGCTTCAGCAGAAGATACTAACCCCTTCCGCGGCAGGGCCTCCCTGTTGCGGATATTACGTCGCAATGCTACATATTTACTGAAAACGTCCCTCTATTTTATGCTTTTCGGGTGGAATTGTACAAAAAAGTTCCCCTGTCCCCCTTGTGAACCTCCCGGGGGTATGTTAAAATTACTGTGCACGCAATCTGGTTCTCTGAACCGAATCAAATAACACTGGAGGTCAATCAACAATGGCAGTCAAAGCATCCGACAACATCAAATACTACCACAATCCCAACGGCCCCACCATCACCACCGTCGCCCGTCCCGTCATCGAGCAGGACGGCCTCTATTTTAAGGACATCGACGGCTCCGGCAAGGTCAGCGCCGTCAACGACTGGCGCCTGTCCCCCGCCGAGCGCGCCGCCGCCTACGTTAAGCAGATGACCGTGGGCGAGAAGATCGGCCAGCTGTTCATCTCCGACTGGCGCATGGGACCCAAGTATCCCAGCGGCAGACTTCCCGGCCATGTCGCCGTGGCTGACGAGTCCGGCTGCGTGGACGAGGCAGAAGTCAACCAGAAGACCATTTTCGGTGAGCAGAAGCTCCCCGGCACCTCCACCCTGATCAAGGAGTGGTTCGCCCGCCACACCATTCTCCGGGAGAACGCCCAGCCCGACGACCTGGCCGACTACCTCAACCAGATGCAGGCCATCGCCGAGGAGTGCGAGCGCTTCGTTCCCGTCCAGGCCGCTTCCAACTCCCGGAACGAGAACGGCGAGATCGTCTTCGGCATGAACGACGCCGGCGGCGTGTTCCCCACCTGGCCCGGCACCCTGGGCATCGCGGCCGCCGTCAAGGGCAGCGGCATCGAAGTCGCTGACAAGTGGGCAGAGGCCACCCGCCAGAGCTGGGAAGCCTGCAACCTGCGCAAGGGTTATATGTACATGGTGGACTGCATGTCCGATCCCCGCTGGCAGCGCTCCTACGGCACCTTCGGCGAGGATCCCGCTCTGATCTGCGAGATCGCCGAGCACATCATCCCCCGGATCCAGGGCTCCGATGACGGCGTGACCGCCGACGGCGTCGCTGTCACCACCAAGCACTTCCCCGGCGGCGGTCCCCGTGAGAACGGCTTCGACCCCCACTACGCCGCCGGTCAGTGGAACGTCTACGCCACCCCCGGCTCCCTGCAGAAGTACCATATGCCCGGCTTCAAGTCCGCCGTTGCCAAGAACACCTCCTCCATCATGCCCTACTACTCCAAGCCCGCCGCCCAGAAGTCCGCTGTCCAGCAGGACTGCCAGGGCAACGACGTCCGCTTCGATCCCTACGGCTTCGCCTACAACCGGGTGTTCATCCATGACATCCTCCGGGGCCAGATGGAGTTCAAGGGCTACATCAACTCCGACACCGGCATCGTCCACAACATGTGCTGGGGCGTTGAGGCTCTGGACTACCCCGAGCGTATCGGCTTCGCCGTGAACAACGCCGGTGTGGACGTGATCTCCGGTCTGTACGACAACGAGGCCGGCCGCGAGGCTTACGACCGCGCCACCAACGGCTACTACGAGACCCACACCCTGCCCGAGGGCATCACCCCCGAGATGGTCACGCTGAACGACGATGTTCTGAACCGCGCCGTCTCCCGGACCCTGACCGAGATGTTCCAGCTGGGTATGTTCGAGAACACCTACCGGGACGCCAAGGCCGCCAAGGAGACCGTCACCGGTTCCCAGTATTGGGCCGACGCCGAGCTGGCCCACCGCCAGTCCGTGGTCCTGCTGAAGAACGACGGCACCCTGCCCCTGAAGGCTGAGGGCAAGAAGGTCTACGTCGAGGCTTTCAAGAAGGATCCCAAGCAGGGCGAGCTGGCCACCGCCGCTCTGAGAGAGATGGTCGCCGCCGACGCCACCCTGGTGGACGACTACAACGAGGCTGACGTTGCCATCCTGTTCGTCAACCCCTCCTCCGGCGACTACTTCACCGCCACCGCCGGTTATCTGGAGCTGGACATCTGCGAGGGCAAGACCGTTCCCAATGTGGACGATTTCTGCCGTCCCATGGCCGAAACCCATCTGGAGACCACTCTGACCGGCACCCACAAGATCGCTGAGATCGCCGCCGCTGTCCACGCCAAGGGCGGCAAGGTCATCTCCAACATCAACTTCCCCCTGGCATGGCTGGTGGGCAACGTGGAGCGGAATGTGGACTGCCTGACCGCAGGCTTCGAAACCTATCCCGCCGCTACCCTGGATGTGATCTTCGGCCGCTACAACCCCACCGGCAGGCTGCCCATCACCCTGCCCAAGGGCGACGAGGTCCTGGCTGTCAACGCTGAGGGCGTCTGCATCTCCCCCAACGACGTCCCCGGCTTCGACAAGGACCAGTACATGCCCGCCGAGCTGAAGGACGAGAACGGCAAGGCCTACGCCTACCGGGACGCCAACGGTAACTACTACGAGCTGAACTTCGGCCTGAGCTACTAATGGCATTTGAACTTTTTCAACCGGAATGGGGCGCACAGCGCCCCATTTTTGGTGTGTTATTCGACATGGACGGTGTGGTCATCGACACCGAGAAGCTCTACACCCGGTTCTGGATGGAAGCGGCCCACTTCCACGGCTTTCCCATGACCCGGGAGCAAGCACTGGGGATGCGCAGTCTCAGCACTCCTGCGGGCCAGGCTCAGATCAGAGGCTATTTCGGGGAAGGAGCCGACTACTTCGCCATCCGGGCCAAGCGGATCGAGCTGATGGACGCCTTCGTTGCGGCGCACGGCGTTGAATTGAAGCCCGGCATCCGGGAGCTTTTGGATTTTCTCCACACCCGGGAAATCCGGTGCGCCATCACCTCCTCCGCGGGACTTCCCACCATCCGGGCCCATCTGGGGTCCGTGGGCATTGCGGAAGCCTTCGACGCGCTGTGCAGCGGCAAGGACGTACCTCATGGCAAGCCCGCGCCGGACATCTACCTTCATGGCGCTGCGGTCCTGGGCCTGCCGCCGGAAAGCTGTCTCGCCATCGAGGACTCCCCTGCCGGGATCGAGTCTGCCTATCGGGCCGGGTGCCTCCCGGTGATGGTTCCGGACCAGGATCAGCCCACAGAGGAAACACTGGCAAAGTGCTTCGCCAAGGCGGATTCTTTGCTGGATGTCATTGAGCTGCTGCGATCCCAAATGAACTAAAAAACGCCAAAACCAGGATGCGCACATTCACGCATCCTGGTCCTTTTTATTTCAGCAGCTCCGCAGGGATCTCCTCGGCCATCCGCCGGTAGCCTGCGGCGCTGGGGTGGAGGTGGTCGCCGGAGTCGTAAGCCCTGGCAAAGCAGTCCGGATTTTCCGGGTCTCTCAACGCCTTGTCGAAATCGATGCACCCGTCGATGAGATCGGTGGTACGGATGAATTCGTTATAGGCGTGGCGCATTCCCTGGCGGAAGGGGGCGTCGGTACGCCAGCCGCCCATGGGGAGCAGAGTACCCACATAGACCCGATAGCCGTAGCTCCTGGCCTGGGCGATGTAGCCCTTCAGGCCCTCGATCAGCTCCTCCACCGTGGGCAGATCGCTCATGGGCCGGAACTGGTTGTACCGGGCGCCCACAGGATGGATGATGTCGTTGATGCCCTGCTGGATGATGACGGTGTCCGCGCCATCGGTGGGAACCTCGTGGCTGAACCGGTGCTCGCCGGAGAGGCCGTAGCTCTCGTAGGTCAGGCAGTTGTATTCCCGCAGGATCCGGGAGCCGGAGGTGGCCCGGCGGATGATGGCGGTATCATTGTACCCCTCCCGGAAGCACCGGAGGGCCAGGTCATCGGGCCAATCCTGGGCGGTGATGGAGTCGCCGTAGCAGACGACGGCCCGCTTCCGCTCCTCCGCCAGAACGGAGACGTTGCTGAGGAAGTAGAACAGATGGGTGCTCCGGCTGGTGTCCCGGGAGATGTGGGCGGATTCGGTCTCGTCGCCGTTGGCGTACAGGCCCTCGCTCAGGGGACCGCAGGCATAGACCACACTGCGCATCAGGGTGAAGTCCCCCAGGTAGAAGCTGACCTGGACCACCTCACCGGCGGTGATCTCCACCTCCAGCGGGTCGCTGACCGCGTTTTCTCCCCCGGGGATGGTGACGGACCGTTCTCCCCCGAAGCGGACGGGGTAGAACTGGCCGCCGTAGAACACGGTGGTCTTCGTCAGAGTGACGGCCTCGGTGCCGCAGTAATTGTCGAAGGTCAGCCGGATGGCGGACCCGTCGAAGGGGACGTGGATGGGGTAGCGGATGGTGATGTCCTTGGCGTAGCGCTCCGGCCGGTTCTCGGCAACGGAGACGGCGTTGCCCCAGACGCTGACCCAGTGCTGGTTCTGATCCATGGTAAATTCTCCTCTTTTCGTACTGCCCCTATCATACGACAAAACGAACGGAAAAGCCAGCCCTTTCTGCACAAAAATGCCCTCCTTCCGGAGGCATTTTGTTGGTCTTCGGTTTCCATACGCCGAGCGGATACTAGCGACCAGTCGGGCGTGGTGCTGCGCGCAGCGCATCCAAAATCTTTATGATTGCCGGTGGCAATCATACCGCTACAAATTTACTCGACTGCCATCAAGCAAAATCCCTCAGATCCGCATTGTCAGCGGGCACTGCCCGCTTTGTTCCAGGCAGAGGGCATCCAGGGGTACTTCTCCTCGTTCTGGAGGCCGTATTCCTCCAGTTTCCGGAGCTGGTCGATGACGTGGGGCATATTCATCCGCTCCACCATCTTGCAGATCAGGTCCGCGCCAACCTCTGCCTTGGCATCCCGGGTCTCGATGTCGGGGATGTCGGGAGTGGCCATGTGGTCGCCGTTCTCGCCGAAGCAGTAGCCCACGGCGGCGCTCTGGTAGCCCAGGCCGAACAGGTCGTTGAAGGGCGCGCAGGACTGGGGCTCCTTGTGATTGTAGCCGGTGACCAGGGGCACATCGTCGAGCCGGTTCATGATCTTGTACGCGCCCACGGTGATGTCGTGGAAGGCACCGAAGCCCACCTTGGCGAACAGGTCCTGGCACTTGCCGAACTGCATCATCATGTCCATGTACAGGATGGGCACGCCGGTCTCGTCGTAGAAGTCCCGGACCATGGGGCAGATGGTCATGTGGGCGGGGCCGTGGAAGGAGAGGTAGACCTGACGCTTGAAGCCCAGCCGCAGCAGGCTCCGGGCGATGGCGCCCAGATAATCGATGCCCTGGCGGACGGTGACCTGGACGGTGCCCCGGCCGGAGGCAGTGGCGCCTGCGTAGAAATAAGGCAGGCCGGTGAGGACCAGGCCGTCGCAGGCCTCCGCCATCTTCAGGGCATAAGCCTCGGAAATCACGGTCTCGCAGTCCAGGGGGAAGCCGCCGTGCATTTCGGTGGTGCCCACAGGGACGATGATGATGTCGTTGTGTTTCAAGTACTCCTGAACCTCGCTGTTCAGGCATTTGCCAAAAATACGGGTGCGCATTTCCATGGTTGATCTCCTTTCGGTTAAAAAGAGCGGCACAGCCGTGGCTGTGCCGCTCAAGCGGACTATGGATTATAAGTAACTTGATTCAATTACTTAGCAGCCTTAGCAGCTCTCCACTCAGCCATCTTCTGACGGGTCTCGCCCTTCAGGTTCCAGATGAAGGTGAAGCAGCAGAAGGAGCCGACAGCAGCGATGATGGGCAGAGCCACGCACATAATGGTGATGCCGTTGATGACGCCAGCGGACTGAGCCAGGCCAGCCTTCTGAGCCTCGTTGTCATAGCCGATGCCGGCGATGCACAGAACGGAGGCGGAGGAAGCCATCATGGTGCCGAAGCGGCGGGAGAAGGAGAACATGCCGTAGATGGAGCCCTCACCACGCTTGCCGGTGACATACTCGTTGTAGTCGATGGACTCAGCGACCAGGCCCCACTGCATCTGGACGGACATGGTGACACCGGCAGCGGCCAGAGCCATCAAGACGACGTACAGAGTAGCGTTCATGTTGGAAGGACCAACGATGAAAGCGTAAGCCAGGGTGATGCCGTAGAAGGCAGCGCCGATGATCAGGCAGACGCGGATAACGTCGACCAGATCCCACTTCTTGGTCAGGATGGGAGCAGCCAGCAGGATGACGATCATCAGGCCGGAGGACAGAGCGGAAGACAGGGACTGAATACCAACATTGTTCAGAACGTCAGCGAACATGTAGGTGTTAGCGCCCTGGCCCATGCCCTGGACGAAGCAGATGCAGATGGAGTGCATAACCAGAGCCAGGAAAGCGCGGTTCTTCTTGAAGGTGACCAGGATGTCGGTAACCTTGACCTTGTCGGCCTCTTCCTCTTCGGGGGTCTTCTCAACGGGAGCAACCTTGTTGCGCTCCTCGGTCAGAGCGTAGTGCAGGAAGATAACGATGCCGCCCATAACAGCGCAGACAACAGCGGTGATGCCGTAGCCGTCAGCGGAGTCGCCGAAGCGCTCGATGCACTGGGGGATGACGACGCCGGCCAGCATGCCGCCGACGGTGGAGCCCATGCCACGGGCGGAAGCCAGGGTAGCGCGCTCGTTGTCATTGGTGGCCATGTTGCCCAGCAGGGAGCCCATGCCGATGTTCATCATGGTGTAGCCAGCCTCGTAAACGACCTTCAGGACGAAAGCAGCGGCGACCATGCCGATGCCGTTGCCCAGTCTCTGGGGAACCAGATAGAAGGCAGCCATGCCGATCACGATGATGGGGATGGACCGCAGGATCCAGGGACGGCAGCGGTCAGCGTTGGGGTTCTTCTTCAGGGCCTTTGCGAACATCATGTCGATCAGGGTGCCCATCATGGGGTCGTTGACGGCGTCCCAGATGTTCCAGATCAGCAGGATGGTTGCCAGGATACCAGCGTTCATGCCCAGGTGCACCTGCAGGTAGCGGGACATGTAGCCAGAGACCATGTACAGGGTGATAACGCCGCCGGCGTCACCACAGCCGTAGCCAACAATGTGCTTCATCGTCAGCTTGCTAGAAGGGGTCTTTGCCATTGTTTTATTCCTCCAATTCTTTTAGTGAGGCGTCTTTTCAGCGCCACACATTTGTCAGAAGTATTTTAACAAAATATGAACATAAAAGACATTGCAAATTCAATATTGAACATTGCATTTTCATCAAAAGTATCATATAATATTCACACAAACCCCAGTTCGAACAGGAGGCCATTTTGTGAAAAAGGATGACTTGAGCCAGCTTCTGCGCCATACCCCCTTCCCCGAGACCCCGGAGGCCGCGGCCCGTGTCCGGGAGATTCTTGCGGAAAACGGAATCGATCCGCTTACCCTTTACCAGAAAGTGGAAATGTCCTCCCGGTTTGTGGACGCCCATATGGATATCAACTACGCAGGCGACGCCGTGGGGGTCCATAACCACAGCTTTCACGAGCTGGTCTACTGCATCTCCGGCGGCGTGGAGTACCTCATCGGCGCGGAACAGTACCACCTGTCCCGGGGGGACATTCTCTCCATCCCCGCGGGCATCAGCCATGCCCCGCTGATCCCCGAGAATCTGGCGGAGCCCTACCGGCGGTATGTGCTCTGGCTCAGCCCGGAGTTTACCCAGCTTGTAACAACCATGTTTCTGGGAGACAGCCTGCCCACCGCCGCTCAGGCCTTCGTCTTCCACACCCTGGGCACCCCCTGGGAGCATCTGGGAGAGTATTTCCGCCGGTGCGTCCAGGAGTGCGAGCAGAAGCATTTCCGCTGGGACGCGGCGGTCTTCGGCATTGCCACGGAGCTCTCGGTGCAGATCGCCCGGTTCTGGCACAACGACCAGCACGCAGACGCCGGTAAGCCGGAGCTGCTGGACCGGATCATGAGCTATGTGGAGGGCCACCTGTCGGAGAAGATCACCGCAGCCGACATCTCCGCCCGGTTCTGGGTGAGCCAAAGCACCATCAGCCAGCTCTTCCGGAAGAAGATGGGCGTCAGCTTCTACCGCTACGTCACCCAGCGGCGCCTGAACGAATCCAAGGTCCTGATCCAGAGCGGCGTTCCCATGGAGCAGGTCAGCATCTCCGTGGGCTTCCAGGACTATTCCACCTTCTACCGGGCCTTCAAGGCCGAGTACGGCATCTCCCCGGCACAGTATCGGAAAACTCATTGAGTTTTCCGAATTGAAAATTTTATAAAAAACGAGCCTGCCGATCAACACCGGCAGGCTCGTTTTACTCGTATGCACTTGCGGCCTGAATTGTCAATTGTCAATTGTCAACTGTCCATTGTCAATTCATTCCGGACTTGATGTGGCCGATGAGGATATCGCCCGCCACCACCCGGTCCTCGGCGGAGAAGCCCTCGGCAAAGTTCTCGGTATAGAGCACCTGGGCATTGGGGGGGAATTCGTCGTCGCCCTCCCAGATGAGGATCCGCATGGCATAGGGGCCCACGAAGTCGAACTGGTAGCCCGCGTCGCCGTTCTTCACGGGAACGCCCCCCAGCTTCTCGGCGGCGGCCTTGAAGGCGCTGATGCGGGTACCGAAGGTGAAGGCGGACCGGGTCAGCACCCGGCCGGTGTAGGGCCCGATGTACATCTCGCCCCAGGGCATCTCCCGGAAGGTCTTCCACTCCCCGTTCCAGCTCACGTCCTTGCCCTCCAACAGGATGCGCAGGAGGAAGGTCTGGGTGGGCAGCGGAGGGAGCTTGCCGCCGTCCGCCACTTCGATGGCGTACTCCGGCCAGCTCAGGCGGTAGGTGCGGCCCAGGAGCTTCAGCTCAAACTTCTCCCCCTCCCAGGTGACGAAGCTCAGCCGACCAGCGGTCTGGGCAGGGTCCAGATTTTTGTACTTCTCCTCGTAGAAGGAAAAGGGCACTTCTTCTTTGTGATTTTCGATCTGCATTTGCAGTTCTCTCCTTATTCGTGAATTTCCAGGGGCAGGCCGTCCGGATCCTTGAAGAAGGTCATCCGTTTTCCGGTGAACTCGTCCCAGCGGATAGGCTCGGTTTCGATGCCCAGCGCGTTCAGTTCGGCAACCGTCTGCTCCACATTTTCCACGTGGAACGCCAGGTGCCGCAGGCCGTAGGCCTCCGGGTTCGTCACCCGCTGGGGCCGTCCGGGGATGCCGAAGATCTCCAGCTCCGCGTCGCCCAGTTTCAGGTCCAGCTTCCAGTCCCCCCGGTCCGGGCGGTAGTTCTCCCGGATGACGGCGAAGCCCAGTTTGTTTACATAAAACTCTCTGGACTTTTCGTAGTCCGAGACGATGATGGCCACATGGTGGATCTTCTGAAGCTCCAGCATCTCACATCTCCTGGACGCAGCTGGGGAACAGGCTCCGGTCCGTATGGGGCAGGAAGCAGGCGGCCACGAAGGAATCCATGTAGCCGGGGTAGGTGGAGAGCTCCAGATAGGTCATGTTGGAGGCCACCTCGGCGCACTTCTCGTTTGCCTGGTCGGAAACGCACATGGCATAGGCGCCGGTCAGGGAGGAGTTGCCGATGTAGTGGAACTTCTCCAGCTCCACGTCGGGGAACATACCGATGTTCACCGCGTTGCCCATGTTGATGCCGGAGCCGATGCCGCCGGCGACGTAAACGTTGTCGATCATCTCCACGGTCATGTCCACGGATATCAGCAGGGTGTCGATGGCGGAGAAGATGGCGCCCTTGGCCCGGATGAAGTTGTCGATGTCCACCTCGTTGATGGAGACCTCCCGGCCGGTCTCGGACTCCCCGGGGAAGGCCAGGATATAGCGGCCCATGCCGTGCTTGTCCCGGGCAACCCGCTTTCCCTCCCGGATGAACTTGCCGCCGGCGTTGATGATGCTCCGGCGGAACAGCTCGGAGATGATGTCGATGATGCCGGAGCCGCAGATACCGACAGGCTTCTGGCCCTCGTCGCCCACGATGGTGAGGGTGGGCTCCATGGTGGGGCCGTCGATGACGCAGGCCTCGATGGCACCGTCGGTGGCACGCATGCCGCAGGAGATGTCGCCGCCCTCAAAAGCGGGACCGGCGGAGCAGGCGCAGCTCATCAGGAAGTCCCGGTTGCCGAAGACGATCTCGCCGTTGGTGCCGAGATCGATGAACAGGCTCATCTCGTCCTTGTCCCAGATCAGGGAAGCCAGGGTACCGGCGGTGATGTCGCCGCCCACATAAGAGCCGATGTTGGGAGCGATGGACACAGGAGCCAGAGGATGGGCAGGGAGCTTCAGGTCTCCCGCCAGCAGCCCCTCCCAGCCGAAGAAGCTGGGGATGTAGGGCTCCATCCGGACGCTCTGGGCATCCACGCCCAGGAGCAGATGGTTCATGGTGGTGTTGGAGCCGACGCACAGCCGGAGGATGGAACGGGCGTTCAGGCCGATGGACTTGCAGAGGTTGATGATGATGGGGTTCAGGGTCTCCTTGATGATGGCGTCCTGGAGCTTCTTCTTGCCGCCGGGACGGCCCTGCTCGATGATCCGGTTGATGACGTCCGCGCCGTAGCGGATCTGACCGTTGCCGGAGGAGCCCTTCGCCAGGATCTTGCCGTTAGTCAGGTCCACCAGCACCATGGAAACGGTGGTGGTGCCGATGTCGATGGCGCAGCCCACCAGGGCGGTGTCTTCGGGAGGACAGATATCCATGCACTCGAAGCGGTCGCCCTTGTGCTGGCCCTTGACGCAGACGTGGAAATTGTTCTCTCTCAGGGTGGAGGCCAGGCGGCTCATGACGGCGAAGGGAACATGGACCCACTCCACCTCCACGGCGTCCTTGACGGCCCATTCCAGCCGCTCGATGTCGGGCATGGTATCGTCCAGGCTTGGCTCGCTCATGACGAGGTCCAGGGCCATGAAATCATTCATAAACTCCACACCGGCAGCCTTGAGGTTCGCCTGCATCTCCTCGAAGATGGCGACCTCCTTGCCGGTGGACAGGTCGGCGGTCTTCATCCGGCTCTGATAGGCGGAGGCAATGTCGGGGACCAGAACGGTGGTGTCGCCCACGACCTTGGTGTTGCAGCTCAGGCGCCAGCCCTGTTCCCACTCCTCGTCAGAGATGTGCCGGGACTTCATGGACTCCACTTCGCCCTCGATCAGCTTCACCCGGCACTTGCCGCAGGAGCCGTTGCCGGAGCAGGGGGCGTCGATGGCCACGTTGGCACGGCGGGCCAGCTCCAGCAGATTATCCCCGGGATTGCATTCGATGGAGACGGGCTTGCCGCCTTCGATCTCAAAAATAACCTTGCTCATGTTTGTTTACTCCTTTTTTAATAATGTAGATTGGATGCTCCGTTCCGCGCAAAGCCCCCTTCAGCGGTCCAGCCCATCCGATTCCGTACACTTCTGCCAAAATTATACCTGATGGCCCCCGGCTTTGTCAACAGGATGCTCACCGCTCCCCTCTGCCCGGCCCCATTTCTTAAGTTCTTAAGAATCCCAAAACCCATTGACGCACCGATATCACTTTGATATCATATAAGTACAAAACCAAACAGGAGGGATCCCTTATGCAAGAGAAAATCTTATGTACCAAGCGCAACGGCATGACCGCCATGCTCGCCTTGATCGCGGCCATCGTCCTCAGCGCCGCCGCTTTCATCTGGAGTCTGGCCGAACTGGTGGAGCAGGACGGCCCCCTGGGCGGCATCATCCTGATCGTCAGCCTCATCGTTTTCATCCTCAGCCTGGTGTGCCTTGGGGGTCTGAAGGTCCTGAAGCCCCAGGAGGCACTGGTGCTCACCCTCTTCGGCGAGTACCTGGGCACCCTGAAGGGCGAGGGCTTCTACTTCGTCAACCCCCTGGCGGTGGCCGTCAACCCCGCGGCCCATACCACCCTGAACCAGTCCGGCGACGTCAAGTCCGGCGTCATCCCCGCTTCCGGCGAAGAGGGCAAGCGGATGAGCCTGAAGATCATGACTCTCTCCAACAACAAGCAGAAGATCAACGACTACCTTGGAAACCCCGTGGAGATCGGCATCGCCGTCATGTGGCGTGTGGTGGACACCGCCAAGGCCGCCTTCAACGTGGACAATTACAAGGAATTCCTGTCGCTGCAGTGCGACAGCGCCCTGCGGAACATCGTCCGGATCTACCCCTACGACACCGCCCCCGGCATCGACACCACCGGCGACGGCCTGGCCGACGATGGCAGCCTGAGAGGCTCCAGCGAGGTAGTGGCCCGGCGGATCAAGGAAGAGATCCAGTCCCGAGTGGAAGAAGCGGGCCTGGAAATCGTGGATGCCCGGATCACCTATCTCGCCTACGCCCCTGAGATCGCCGCGGCCATGCTCCAGCGCCAGCAGGCTTCCGCCGTGGTGGACGCGAGAAAGCTGATCGTGGACGGCGCCGTGGGCATGGTGGAGATGGCCCTGGACCGGCTGAAGGAAAACGGTGTGGTGGAACTGGACGAGGAGCGGAAAGCGGCGATGGTTTCCAACCTCCTGGTGGTCCTCTGCGGCAACAAGGAGGCCCAGCCCATCGTAAACTCCGGCAGCCTCTACTAAGCCTATGGCAGAGAAAAAGCAAGTTCCCCTCCGGCTCTCCCCCAAGCTCTACGCCGCCATCGCCGCCTGGGCGGAGGATGATTTCCGGAGCGTCAACGGCCAGATCGAATACCTGCTCACCGAATGCGTGAAGCAGCGGAAAAAGAACGGAGGCTACGTCTCCACGGAGCTTGACAAGCCTCTGGACCTGGATTTCCTGAAGGACGACGACCAGGTTTGACCAGAAACCTCAACCATTACAACGAAAACTGGACCCTCACGCCAGAAAGGAGCGATCAGCATGGCATTCAGACCCTATCGTGACCAGGAGATCCGCGGCTATTCCAGCCTCCTCCGGTCCTTCTTCCCCGAGCAGTTCAAAACCGTCCCCCGGACCATCGTCTGGTCCATCATCTTCTTCCTGGATCTGACCGTCGTGGTGCTGGCCGGATACTACTGGGGCCTGCTCAGTTCCGGAAACACCAATTTGAATTTATTCCTGTGCCTGGCGGCCGTGTTCGGCCTGTTCTGGCTTCAAGGTTTCGTCTGGTACAAGTTCGTGAAGCTGTTCCGATAAACGCATCAACGCCCGCCGCAGGGTTTCCTCTGCGGCGGGCGTTCTACATTATAATCAAATCATCTGCTCCGGATGGAACACCCGGTCGAACTCCGTCTCACCCAGGAAGCCCAGGGTCACGCAGGCCTCCCGCAGGGTGATGTTCTCCTTGTACGCTTTTTTGGCGACCTTGGCGGCGTTCTCGTAGCCGATGTGGGGATTCAGCGCCGTGACCAGCATCAGGGAGTTGTGGAGGTTCGCCGCCATCTTCTCCCGGTTGGCTTTGATGCCGCAGACACAGTGGTCATGGAAGGACAGCATGGCGTCGGAAAGCAGCCGTGCCGACTGCAAAAAGTTATAGATCAGCACGGGCATGAACACGTTCAGCTCGAAATTGCCCTGGCTGGCGGCGAAGCCCACTGCGGCGTCGTTGCCCATGACCTGGACGGCCACCATGGTGACGGCCTCACACTGGGTAGGATTGACCTTGCCGGGCATGATGGAGGAGCCGGGCTCGTTCTCGGGGATGGTGATCTCCCCCAGGCCCAGCCGGGGTCCGGAGGCCAGCCACCGGACGTCGTTGGCGATCTTCATCAGGTCGCAGGCCAGGGCCTTCAGGGCCCCATGGGCGAAGACCAGCTCGTCCTTGGAGGTCAGGGCATGGAACTTGTTGGGCGCGGTGACGAAGGGCTTGCCGGTAATTTCGGAAACATACGCCGCTACCTTTTCGTCGAAGCCCGCCGGGGCGTTCAGTCCCGTGCCCACGGCGGTACCGCCCAGAGCCAGCTCCCGCAGGGGCTCCAGGCTACGCTCCAGCAGCTCCTTGTCCCGCTCCAGAGACGCCCGCCAGCCGGAAATCTCCTGGGAGAAGGCGATGGGGGTCGCATCCTGCAAATGGGTCCGGCCGGACTTCACGACGCCCCGGTTCTCCTCCTCCAATCGGGCAAAGCAGGCGGTGAGCACCTCGATGGCAGGGATCACCCGCTCCTGGACGATGAGCACCGCCGCGATGTGCATGGCGGTGGGGAAGGTGTCGTTGGAGGACTGGCTCATGTTCACGTCGTCGTTGGGATGGAGGAGCTTCCTCCCGGCGATGGCGCTGCCCCGGTTTGCGATGACCTCGTTGGCGTTCATGTTGCTCTGGGTGCCGGAGCCGGTCTGCCAGACCACCAGGGGGAACTGTTCCATCAGGTCCCCGGCGATGACCTCGTCGCAGGCTTTCGAGATCGCCGCCAGCTTCTCCGCAGTCATCTTTTCGGGCTTTAAGTCATGGTTTGCCAGCGCGGCGGCCTTCTTCAGGATGCCGAAGGCATGGACGATCTCCCGGGGCATAGTCTCGATACCCACGCCGATGGGGAAGTTCTCCACAGAGCGCTGGGTCTGGGCGCCCCAGTATTTGTCGGCGGGTACTCTGACCTCGCCCATGGAATCATGTTCGATCCGGTATTCCATCCCGATCCCTCCATTTTATGTAATATCCCTCAATATACCAGTCTCTTTCCCGGATGTCAACGGCGTCCGCTCCGGGATTATCCCTAAATTCCCAGAAAAACTTTTGGCAGTTCTCTGGTAATTTTGGTGAAAATATGGGTTGAATTTGGCGGCAGTCTGTGATACGATATCGTTGTATCGATACGGGCACATTGCGCCCATTTGTCGGTTCAACGCAAACATCCAAAGGAGAACCAACGCTATGGCAAAAACCCATACCATCGCAGTTGCCGGCAAGGGCGGCGTGGGTAAAACCACCACCTGCGGCATGCTCATCGATTATCTGTGCAAAAAGCAGAACGGTCCCGTCCTGGTCGTGGACGCTGACGCCAACTCCAACCTGAACGAAGTCCTGGGCGTAGAGCCCGAGACCACCCTCGGTCAGATCCGTGAAGAGATGGCCCAGGCCGAGCTGAAGGGCACCATCCCCAAGAGCATGACCAAGGCCGAGTACGCGGAAATCAAGTTCAACAACGCCCTCATCGAAGAGGACGATTTCGATATGCTCATCATGGGCCGGACCCAGGGCGAGGGCTGCTACTGCTTCGTCAACAGCATGCTCAAGCGCCAGATGGACAAGTACGTGCCCAACTACCGCTACGTGGTCATGGACAACGAGGCGGGCCTCGAGCATGTGGCTCGCGGCACCCTGCCCCATGTGGATACCATGCTGCTGATCTCCGACTGCTCCCGCCGGGGCGTCCAGGCTGTGGCCCGGCTGGCGGAGATGATCAAGGAGATGGACCTGAAACCCGGCCAGATGGGCCTGATCATCAACCGGGCTCCGAACGGCGTGCTGGATGAGGGCGTCAAGGCCGAGATCGACAAGCACGGCCTGAAGCTCCTCGGCGTGCTGCCCCAGGACGAGGCGGTCTACCGCTGCGACTGCGACGGCGAGCCCTCCGCGAAGCTGCCCGATAACAACCCTGTGAAGACCGCGCTGCGGGGCATCATGCAGGGCCTGGGCATTTAATTCAGTTGAAAATTGAAAGTTGAAAGTTGAAAATTTTCTTTTCCGCCTTCAACCTTCATTTTTTAATAAATTTCCATTATCATTCCAAAAACCAAAATAAGGGGGATAATCACTATGTCTTTCGTTCCCAAGAAGCAGGCATACAGCGCGCATATCAATGCCGTCACCCTGGGCACCGGTGAGCACACTGTCACCATCGGCGGCCAGAATGTTATGCCCTTCTACACCTTCGATGCTCCCATCGAGAACGCTCCCAAGATCGGCATCGAGATCTCTGACGCCGCCAACGAGTGGACCGCTCCCGGCCTGAAGGAGTTCTACGCCGGCTGCACCACCATGGCCGACTACGCCAAGAAGGCTGAGACCATGCCCGGCGCTGACTTCCTGTGCCTGCACTTCGAGTCCGCCGATCCCAACGGCGCCAACCGCTCCGTGGCCGACTGCGTCGCCGACGCCAAGGCCGTTGCCGAGGCCGTTTCCATGCCCATCGTCATCATGGGCTGCAAGAACATGGAGAAGGACGGCGAGCTGTTCAGCAAGATCTCCGAGGCCCTGCAGGGCAAGAACATCCTGGTCATGTCCACCAAGAATGAGGACTACAAGACCGTGGGTACTTCCGTCGTCATGGCTTACGGCCAGAAGGTCTGCGCCGAGACCGCCGACGACATCAACCTGGCAAAGCAGCTGAACATCATGCTGAAGGGCCTGTCCATCAAGCCCGAGAACATCATGATGAACATCGGCACCGCCGCTGTGGGCTACGGCTACGAGTACGTCGCCTCCACCCTGGACCGCATCCGCGCCGCCGCTCTGGCTCAGTCCGACGCCGACCTGCAGATGCCCATCATCGCTCCCGTCTCCCCCGACACCTGGGGCGTCAAGGAGTCCATCGTTTCCGAAGAGGATGAGCCCGCCTGGGGTCCCCTGGAGGAGCGCGCCATCGGCATGGAGGTTTCCACCGCTGCTGCCAACCTGACTGGCGGCGCAGACGCCGTTATCATGCGTCATCCTGCCGCTGTTGCCACCATCAAGCAGTTCATCAACGAACTGGTCTAATCGGTAAGGAGGATACATACAATGGCTCTGAAAGGTCTTGACATTTTTAAGCTCTCTCCCAAGAAGAACTGTAAGGAATGCGGCAGCCCCACCTGTATGGCTTTCTGCATGAAGGTCGCCCAGGGCGCTGTTTCCCTGGACAAGTGCCCCTACTTCTCCGAAGAGGCTCTGGCTACCCTGAATTCCGCTACCGCTCCCCTGATGAAGACCATCACCGTGGGCGAGCACAAGCTGGGCGGTGAGACCGTCCTGTACCGTCACGAGAAGACCCTGGTGAACAAGAACCTGTTCGCCGTCTCCGTGAAGGCTTCCGACGCTGACGTGGAGGCCAAGCTGGCTGCCGCCGCCAAGGTCGATTACGAGCGTATCGGCGAGCGCGAGTACGTGGAGTGCATCTACGTGGTCGCTGACGCTGACGCCGCCGCTGCCGCCGCTGTTGTCGAGAAGGTCGTCGCTTCCGGCCGTACTCCCGTTGTGGAGACCAAGGATCCCGAGACCGCCAAGGCTGTCGTCGCCGTGACCAAGGACGTCATCGTCGTCGGCGCTGACAAGGACAACTACGAGGCCATGTCCGCCGCTGTGGGCGCCGCCGTTCTGGGCGTCGTGGGCGAGAACATCTCCGACCTGTACGACACCGTGAAGGCTCTGGAGGCCAAGGGCAACAAGAACCTGGTCATCGACTGCACCGCCGCCACCGCCAAGGAGACCCTGGCCAACGCCGTCAACGTCCGCCGTACCGCTCTGAAGTACGAGGACCGCACCTTCGGCTACCCCTCCATCGTCAACCTGGCCAAGCTCGCTCCCAACAACGAGCATCTGCAGACCGCCTACGCCTCCATGTTCGTGGAGAAGTACGGCTCCATCATCGTCATGGACACCATGACCTACGCTCAGGCCCTGCCTCTGTACGGCCTGCGCCAGAACATCTTCACCGATCCCCAGAAGCCCATGAAGGTCGAGGCTAAGATCTATCCTCTGAACGGCGCCGACGAGAACAGCCCGTGCGCTCTGACCGTCGACTTCGCTCTGACCTACTTCCTGGTTTCCGGCGAGCTGGAGCGTTCCAACCAGCCCGTGAACCTGATCATCACCGACGCTTCCGGCATGTCCGTCCTGACTGCCTGGGCCGCCGGCAAGCTGTCCTCCTCCACCATCAAGAAGACCTTCACCGAGCTGGACATCGAGAACAAGATCAAGAACCGCACCCTGATCATCCCCGGCAAGGTCGCCGTCATGAAGGGCGAGATCCAGGACTGTGAAGCTGCCTGAGTGGAACGTGGTTGTCGGTCCTCTGGAGGCCGTTCAGCTGCCCAAGTACATGAAGGACAAGGAGTACGAGGCCGGCGTCGCCGCTGCCGAGGCCGAGCGTGCCGCCAAGGCTGGCACCGTGGTCGAGGAAGTCAAGGAGCTGTCCTTCGAGGAGCTGCTGGAGACCCGCGTTCCCAAGATCGAGATCGTGGACATGGGCGTTTCCTACAAGGGCCACAACCCCGAGGCAAAGACCTTCGTCACCATCGGCGAGCGCATTCACTGCATCGCTCCCTCCATCCGCAAGGCTATGGACGAACGGGATCCCAAGCCCATCCTGGAGCGTGCCGCTCAGCAGATCGCTGCCGGCGCTACCTATCTGGACGTCAACATCGGCCCCGCTGAGAAGGACGGTCCCGAGCGCATGATGTGGGCTGTCAAGCTGCTGCAGGAGAACTTCAACAACGTTCCTCTGGCACTGGACACCGCCAACATGAAGGCCATCGAGGCTGGTATCAAGGTCTACAACCGCACCAACGGCAAGCCCATCGTCAACTCCGCTGACGCTGGCTCCCGTATCGGCTACATCGACCTGGCCGCTGCCAACGACGCCATCTGTATCGCTCTGTGCTCCGCCGACGGCATCGCCAAGGACAACGCTGAGCGTGAGATGCACTGCGACAACATGCTCGAGCGCGGCCTGTCCCTGGGCATGACCTCCGACGACCTGTGGTTCGACCCCCTGTTCCTGGTTGTCAAGGGCATGCAGGACAAGCAGATGGAGGTTCTGGAGGCCATCAAGATGTTCTCCGACAAGGGTCTGAAGTCCACCGGCGGTCTGTCCAACAACTCCAACGGCGCTCCCAAGGCTGTCCGTCCCATCATGGACGCCACTCTGGTTGCAATGTGCATGATGCAGGGTCTGACCTCCGCCATCGTCAACCCCAACGACCGTCGACTGATGGAGACCATCAAGTCCTGCGACATCTTCAAGAACCACGTCCTGTACTCCG
>JBGVDK010000109.1:0-12253 GCA_045119355.1 Faecousia sp. | reverse complement strand
CCTGGCAGATGCCGCCGCCGGTTTCGTTGGAGGTCTCCTCACCCACATAGACGCCCGCGGCCTTGTAGCCCTTCTCGGGGGTCCGCTCGCCCACCACCTGGTTGAAGGAGAAGGTCTCGCCGGGCCGGATGATGGTGCCGTTGATGGCGTTGGCGGCCAGGGTCAGGTTGGTGGTACGGTTGGGGTTGTAGACATGGTCGGTGTCCACCTTGGCCAGCACGTCCTGGAACAGATTCGCTTCCAGAGACGCCTTGGTCACGGCGGCGGGAAGGAATTCCAGGGTAAATTCCAGGGTCTCGCCGTCGGCAGCGGAGGCGAGCTCCTTTTCGATGGTCTCCACGTCAAAGCCGTAGCCCAGAACCTCGGGGGTGATGTCATAGGTCATTTCATCGAGAATGGCATCCACGGGGGTCACGCAATGGGCTTCGAAGAGGGCCTGCAGGTCCACTTCATCGGGCTCGGTGATCTCGTAAGCTGCTTCGATGGTGGTGTAGTCGTTGGCGGCGTAGGCTGCCAGGATCCGGTCCACCAGCCCGTTGGTGTCCAGATGGCGGTAGGGGGTGCCCAGGGTCACGGTCATCACCATATGGTCTATGGTCTCGTCCGCGGATGCCTCATCATAGGTCCGGTTCAGATCGGGGATCGTGCCCTCGATGGTGATCTCGGTCTGGGTCAGCTCGCTTGCGGCGGCCTGGCCCAGCTGGTTGACCACCTGGGTGATGTAGCTGGTGTTGATGGAGAGATAGGTCATCACGTCTATCTCATAGCTGGATGCCGCAGCCGCGAACTTGGCCTGGGTCCGCTCCCAGCGGCTGCCGCTGCGGCCATAGGCGTAGGCGTCCTCCACCAGCTTCTCCACGTCCAGGGTCACGTCGGTGTTCGCTGGGGTGAGCACCAGACTGGAATCCGGCAGCTCGATGGTCAGATTCTTTCTGGCGTAGGTGTCGGCGACGGCTTCGGTCACGGCGGCTTTGGCCTCATCGGGGGTCATGCCGCCCAGGTTGATGCCGTAGGCGTAGACGTTGCTGTAGATCAGGCCGTCGTCCTCGGTGTAGTCCAGATACCACCAGGTGCCCAGGCCGATGGCCAGCACCAGCACCAAGGCCACCACGGAGATGGACAGGATCATGATCTTCTTCCGCTTTTTCTGGGCATCGGTGGGAGGGTCGATGGTCTCCACCGGAGCGGATTGATATTGGGGTTCGTTGACAGCGGGGGAATTGGCCGCTTCCGTGGCCTGCTGGAACACCTGTTCCAGTTCGGAATCGGAGCCGCGGCGGGGCTGTTCAAAGCGGCCCTTCTTTTTCTTTGCTATGGTAATCGCTCCTTATCTTCAAAGCGGCGGAATCCGCCGCGCGGGATGGTTTGAGTAAGCATCTATAATACTACCACAAATCCCGAGGAATGCAATGAATTTTCCGTTTCAATTCGATACAAAATGTTACCGGTTGAAAGGGAACTGTTATGAACAATGTCCGATGTAGGCCTCCATGAAGGCCTTGCTCTGCTTCAGGGAGTCGGAGCCGGAGTTCAGCTTCAGCCGCAGGATGGGCTCCTTTGCCCCGGGGACGAAGGAAAGGCGGTTTACATACTGGGACTCCTTGCTCACCGCGTTGATGGCAGCCAGATCCGGATCCAGCAGGGTGAAGTGGACCTCGCCGCCCTTCTGACGGATGTCGGTGATGCTCTTGGATTTGGCGTTGGCCCGGAGCAGGGCGATGTCCACCAGATTGATCACAGCCTTCGGCGGCTCGCCGTAGCGGTCCACGATCTCGTCCAGGAGGTCGTCGGCGTCCTCGGCGGACCGGATCGCCGCCATGCGGCGGTACAGGTCCATCCGCTCCTCGCCTCTGTAGACATATTCGGGGGGGATGTTGGCAGTGACGTTCAGGTCGGCGGTGCAGTCGGGCTGCTTGGGGGCCTCGCCCTTCTCCTCCAGGACGGCCTCGTCCAGCAGCTTCAGGTACATATCGTAGCCCACGCTCATCATGTGGCCGGACTGCTCCGCGCCCAGCAGATTGCCGGCACCCCGGATCTCCAGGTCCCGCATGGCGATTTTGAAGCCGGAGCCGAACTCGGCAAAGTCCCGGATGGCGGCCAGCCGCTTCTCAGCCACCTCGCTGAGGTTTTTGCTGGCCCGGTAGGTGAAGTAGGCGAAGGCGTGGCGGGTGGAACGGCCCACCCGGCCCCGGAGCTGATGGAGCTGGCTCAGGCCTAAGCGGTCCGCGTCCTCGATGATCAGGGTGTTGGCGTTGGGGATGTCCAGGCCGGTCTCGATGATGGTGGTGCAGACGAGCACCTGCACTTCGCCTTCGGACATGGCGTGCATCACGTCGCCCAGGGCGTCCTCGCCCATCTGGCCGTGGGCCACGGCAACGGTGATGTCCGGATTCCGGCGCTGGATGGCGCTGGCCACATGGTCGATGGAGCCTACCCGGTTATGCAGGTAGTAGACCTGGCCGCCCCGCTCCACTTCCCGGCGGATGGCGTCGTCGATGATGGCGTCGTTGTGCTCCATGACGAAGGTCTGGACCGGGTAGCGGTCTGACGGCGGCTCCTCGATGGTGGACATATCCCGGATGCCGGAGAGGGCCATGTTCAGGGTTCTGGGGATGGGAGTCGCGGAGAGGGTCAGCACGTCCACATTTTTGGCGATCTCCTTCAGACGCTCCTTGTGGCTGACGCCGAAGCGCTGCTCCTCGTCCACGATGAGCAGACCCAGGTTCTTGAATTCCACGCTCTTTTGCAGCAGCTTGTGGGTGCCGATGATCAGATCCACGTTTCCGGCCTTCAGCTCCGCCAGGGTCTGCTTCTGCTGGGCGGCGGTGCGGAAACGGCTGAGCACGTCGATGTGCACCGGGAAGCCGCTGAACCGGGACAGAGCGGTCTGGTAGTGCTGCTGGGCGAGCACCGTGGTGGGGACCATGATGGCCACCTGCTTGCCGTCCAGGACGGCCTTCATCACAGCCCGCAGAGCCACCTCGGTCTTGCCGAAGCCCACGTCACCGCAGAGCAGCCGGTCCATGGGCACATGGGATTCCATGTCGGATTTGATCTCGGCGATGCAGCGGAGCTGGTCGTCGGTCTCGGGATAGGGGAAATTGTCTTCAAATTCCAGCTGCCAGGGGGAATCGGGGGAGAAGGCGTAGCCGGTCTGCCGTTTCCGGGCGGCGTAGAGCTGGATCAGCTGGGCGGCCATGTCCTGGGCGGATTTCCGGGCCTTGGCCTTGGTCTTCTGCCAGGTGGAGGTCCCCAGCTTGTTCAGCCGGGCGGTGGAGTCCTCGCCGCCTCCGCCGATGTATTTGCTCACCAGGTCCAGCTGGGTGGCGGGGACGTAGAGCACGTCAGTGCCCGCGTAGGCGATCTTGATGTAGTCCTTGACGGCGTCGCCCACCTTCATCTGCTGCATGGCAACAAAACGGCCGATGCCGTGATGCTCGTGGACCACCAGGTCGCCGGGGGAGAGGTCCGTGAAGGAATTGAGCTTCTGCCGGTTGGTGGCGGTCTTCTTCCGGGGCTTGGCTTTGGCCTCGGACCGGGCCAGGAGCTGGCCCTCGGTAAGCACCGCCAGCTTGGCCGCCGGGTATTCCATGCCGTAGGGAAGCGTCCCCTCAGCCAGCAGGATCTGACCCGGCTGGGGCATGACGGTGAGCGGGATGCACAGCATGGCGGACAGGTTCCGCTCATGGAGCATCTGCTGAAGCAGCTCCGCCCGCATCCGGGTGCCGCAGAGCACCAGGGCGGAGAATTCCTGCCGCTGATAATGGCTCAGGTCCGCCGCGGCGGTGTCCATACTGCCGCCATAGCTGGGAAGCTGTTTGGCGGTCATGGGGAGCAAGGCTTTGGGCGGGCACTCGGTGGGATAGGAGGATCCGGCAAAAGCGTCGATGTAGACGGCGCAGTGCTTTTTCAGCTCCCCGCAGAAATCCTCCCACTGGCAGACGAAGTCACACAGCTCCCCGCAGACCAGGCCGCTTTGCAGCATGGAGTCCAGGCCCATGCCCACCTCGTCCACCCGGTTCCGGGCGGTGCGGTGGAGGTTACTCTGGTCGCAGAGAACGACGACGGCGTTTGCCGGGATATAGTCCATGGCGGTAGCCATTTCGGGGTAGATCAGAGCCATATACCGGTCGGAAGCGGTCTGGGACAGGCCCTGACTGTATTTTTCCAGATCCTGGGTCAGGGTCTTGATCAGCGGCTCGTGGGGATTCTTCCGGCGGCGCTGGCGGGAGATCAGGTTCGTCAGATCCTTGCACAGTCCGGCGATACCGCCGGGATGGAGGGCGGGCTGGGTCTCTGCCACGGGAAGGATGACGATGGATTCCACATTCTCCACCCGGCGCTGGGTGGCGGGGTCAAAGTAGCCCATGGTGTCCAGCTCGTCGCCGAAGAACTCGGCCCGGACAGGCCGGTCGGAAGCGGGGGAGAAGATGTCCACGATGCCGCCGCGAACGGCGAACTGGCCGGGACCCTCCACCATGTCGCAGCGGCTGTAGCCGGAAGCGGTCAGCTTGATGAGAAGCTCGTTCAGGGGGAATTCCTCCCCGATGGTCAGGGAGAAGGCGGCTTTTTTCAGGGTTTCCGCCGGAATGGTCCGCTGGGACAGGGCCTCCCAGGTGAAGATTTGCAGCTTTGTTTCGCCGGTGGCAAGCTGATAAAGCTGCTGCAAACGGCGATGCTCCCAGGAGCGGGAGACCACGGCGGTGTCATACAGCGTCAGGTCCCGGTTGGGCAGGCTGGGGGGCAGAAAGCCCAGGAAGGCGTTCAGCTCCTGCTGCATGCGCTTGGCGGTCATATCGTCCTGGCAGATCAGCACCACAGGGCGCTGGGTGTGCTGATAGAGGCCCGCGATAAGATGGCTCCGGTTGATCTGGCCCACGCCGGTGACCGCGGCGGCCTCATTCTGCTCCACGGACTGCAGGAGCATCCGGTATTCGGGGATCTGTTTTAAGAAGGATAACAGCATTTCCATTTTGGGTTCCCTCCTTTTCGAAATGCGGTTTGGCACAACGCAGTTTTGCGGAAAGGGGGAAAATGACCCCCTTTCCGTGGTTTTGACAGTTTTCGATTGACTGGCGGCCTCAGCGGCTGCCGTTGAAGCGGTTAGCGGCCTCGGGGACGCCGTGGTCGATGACGCACAGGGCGGCGTCGGCGGCCCGGTCCAGGGCGGGGAGCAGGGCCTTCTCCTCGTTGGCGGAGAAGGTGGACAGCACCCAGTCGGCCAGGTCGAAGTCCGGATGGGGCTTTGCGCCCACGCCGATCTTCACCCGGGGGAAGGCCTGGGAGCCAACTTCCTGAATGATGGACTTGATGCCGTTATGCCCGCCGGCGGAGCCGTCTGCCCGGACTCTCAGACGGCCGGGGTCCAGGGAGATGTCGTCGAACATGACGATGATCCGCTGGGGCGGTACTTTAAAAAAGGCGGAGAGCTGCAAAACGCTCCGGCCGGACAGGTTCATGAAGGTCTGGGGCTTGAGAAGCAGGAGCTTCACGCCGTTGTAGTTAACTTGACCGTAGAGGCCCTGGAACTTGGCCTTGTCGATCTTGCAGTTCAGCTTTTCGGCAAGCCGGTCGATGGCCCGGAATCCGGCGTTGTGGCGGGTTTTCTCATACTCCCGGCCGGGGTTGCCCAGGCCCACGATGAGCCAGGCGGTCTGTTCTTCCTTGCGAAACATATATCTGAAATTCCTTTCGGAGAATTGAAAAGCATTCAAGGCAGAATTTTGCCGTGCAGGTAATTATAGCATGAAAACCACCGGGAATGCAACCGTTTTTCCGGGAAAATGGGGGAATTAAGATCTAAAGTTTTTCCCCATAAAGGAAACAGAATTTTAAATAAGCGAAATTTTGTTTGAATTTGGGGTTGTAGATTTGCAATGGAAATGGTATAATAGTTGGTACGAAAAATCTTGATTGAAGGGAGAAAACCATGAACGAGACGATCCGGATCAAAGGCGCCAGAGAGAACAACCTGAAGGGCGTCGACCTGACCATTCCCCGGGACAAGCTGGTGGTGTTCACCGGCCTGAGCGGCTCCGGCAAGTCGAGCCTTGCCTTCGACACCATCTACGCCGAGGGCCAGCGGCGGTACGTGGAGAGCTTATCCAGTTACGCCCGCCAGTTCCTGGGCCAGATGGACAAGCCCGATGTGGACTCCATCGACGGCCTCAGCCCCGCCATCTCCATCGACCAGAAGACCACCTCCAAGAACCCCCGGTCCACCGTGGGCACCGTTACCGAAATTTACGACTATCTCCGTCTGCTCTGGGCCAGAGTGGGCGTGCCCCACTGCCCGAAGTGCGGCAAGGAGATCTCCCGCCAGACCATCGACCAGATCGTGGACCGGATCGAGGCCCTGGGCGAGGGCACCCGCTTTCTCGTCCTGTCCCCCGTGATCCGGGGCAAGAAGGGCGAGCACGTCAAAGTCTTCGAGGACGCCCGGAAGCAGGGCTTCGCCCGTGTCCGGGTAGACGGCATCCTCTATGACCTGTCCGAGCAGATCAAGTGCGAGAAAAATAAGAAGCACAACATCGACCTGGTGGTGGACCGCCTGGTGCTGAAGGAAGGCCAGCGGCGGCGTCTGACGGACTCCATCGAGACCGCCTGCGCCCATTCCGGGGGTCTCGTCATCATCCAGCTCCCCAAGACCGGGGAGGAGCTGACCTTCTCCCAGAACTACGCCTGCGACGACTGCGGCGTGTCCATGGTGGAGCTGGAACCCCGGATGTTCTCCTTCAACAATCCGGCGGGCGCCTGCCCCCACTGCACCGGCCTGGGCTTCCAGCTGGTAGCGGATCCGGATCTGGTGATCCCGGACAAGAACAAGTCCATCTTCGAGGGGGCCATCCAGGTTTCCGGCTGGCAGTCCGCCCGGACGGACTCCATCTTCCGGATGTATTTCGAGGCTCTGGCCCAGAAGTACCACTTTGACCTGACGGTCCCTGTGAAGGATCTGCCCGAGGAGGCCATGAACGTGATCCTCTACGGCACTGGGGAAGAGAAGATCCGCATGACCTACAACCGGGGCAACGGCATGGGCGTGCTGGAGCAGCCCTTCGAGGGCATCATGAACAACATCTCCCGGCGGTTCCGGGAGACCCAGTCCGACGCCGCCCGGAAGGAGCTGGAGGAGTGTATGTCCTCCGCACCCTGTCCCCATTGCCACGGCGACCGTCTGTCCGACATCGCCCGGGCCGTCACCGTGGGCGGCATCGGCATCATGGACTTCTGCCGGATGAGCGTGAAGGACGCCCTGAAATTCGTAGACGAACTGAAGCTGGAAGGAAGCATGGCGGTGATCGCCGAGCAGATCCTCCGGGAGATCCGGTCCCGGCTGCAATTTCTGATGGACGTGGGCCTGGGCTATCTGACCCTGTCCCGGGCCAGCGGCACCCTCTCCGGCGGCGAGAGCCAGAGAATTCGTCTGGCGACCCAGATCGGCTCCTCCCTGATGGGCGTGCTGTACATTCTGGACGAGCCCTCCATCGGCCTGCACCAGCGGGACAATGACAAGCTCCTGGGCACCCTGAAGAGCCTCCGGGATCTGGGCAATACCTTGATCGTGGTGGAGCACGATGAGGACACCATGCGGGCCGCGGACTTCATCGTGGACGTGGGTCCCGGCGCGGGCAGCCACGGCGGCCAGATCGTGGCCGCGGGCACCCTCCAGGAGATCCTGGACTGCCCCGAATCTGTCACCGGACAGTATCTCTCCGGGGTGAAGAAGATCCCGGTCCCCAGCCGCAGAAGAACCGGAAACGGCGAAAAGCTCACCGTCCTGGGGGCTGAAGAGAACAATCTGAAAAACATCGACGTGGAGATCCCCCTGGGGACCCTCACCTGCGTCACCGGCGTCTCCGGCTCCGGCAAGTCCAGCCTGGTGAATCAGGTGCTCAACCGCACCCTGACCAACAAGCTCAACCACGCCCGGACCCGTCCCGGCAAGTGCAGGGAGATCACCGGATTGCAGTATCTGGATAAAGTCATCGACATCGACCAGAGCCCCATCGGCCGGACGCCCCGGAGTAATCCCGCGACCTACACCGGCCTGTTCAACGACATCCGGGAGCTGTTCGCCTCCACCGCCGACGCGAAAATGCGGGGCTACGGTCCCGGACGGTTCAGCTTCAACGTCAAGGGCGGCCGGTGCGAGGCCTGCTCCGGCGACGGCCTGGTGAAGATCGAGATGCACTTCCTGGCGGACGTGTACGTCCCCTGCGAGGTCTGCAAGGGCAAGCGGTACAACCGGGAGACCCTGGAGGTCAAGTACAAGGGCAAGGACATCTCCCAGGTCCTGGACATGACCGCCGAGGAGGCGCTGGAATACTTCGAGAACCTGCCCAAGATCCGCCGGAAGGTCCAGACCATGGTGGAGGTGGGCCTGGGCTATGTGAAACTGGGCCAGTCCTCCACCACCCTCTCCGGCGGCGAGGCCCAGCGTGTGAAGCTGGCTACCGAGCTGGCGAGAACCTCCACCGGCAAGACCATCTACGTCTTGGACGAGCCTACCACCGGCCTCCATGCGGCGGATGTGCATAAGCTCATTGAAGTGTTGCAGCAGCTTGTGGACGCGGGCAACACGGTGCTGGTCATCGAGCACAACCTGGACGTGATCAAAACGGCGGACTATATCATCGACCTGGGCCCGGAAGGCGGCGACGAGGGCGGCCATGTGGTGGCCTGCGGCACTCCCGAGGAGGTCGCTCAGGTGGAGGAGAGCTACACCGGCAAGTATTTGAAGGACTATCTGAAATGATCGAATACAACAAACTGGTCCGGGACAGAATCCCCGCCATCATCGAGGGACAGGAGGAACGGCCCATTTACCGCATCCTGGACGAAAAGGAATACGCCCTCCGGCTGGAAGCGAAGCTGGACGAAGAGGCGGCGGAATTCCACCGGGACCGCAATCCCGAGGAACTGGCGGACATTCTGGAAGTGGTTTTCGCCCTTTCGGAAACTCTGGGCTGTTCCAAGGAGGAACTGCTTGCCCTGTGTCAGGAAAAGCACGACCGCCGGGGCGGCTTCTCGGAGCGGATTTTCCTGATCGGAAAGGAGCCGCTGGAATGATCCTGGACCGAACCTTCCGGGATGGGAGCCTGACGCTTCTCCCCGTGGACCCGGACCGGGACGCGCCCGGCCTCTATGAGATCTTCCGAGACCAGCAGATGCACACCTACACGAAAAATCCGAATTTCCGGAGCGTGGAGGATGCCGCCGACCAGCTCCGGGCCTACATTGCCCATCCCGCAATCTGGGCCTGGGCGGTCTGGGACGGGGAGATCTTCATCGGCACCTTCTGGCTGAGGATCCCCGAAGAGCGGGACGGGAAGAAGGTCATCGCCGACGACGCCCAGCGGATCGGCGTCCCCTTCTGGCGGCAGGGCTATGCCCGGCGGTGCCGGGACCTGCTGTACCGGTTCGCCTTTGAGGAGCTGGATGTGGAGGAGATCCACGGCGCGGCCTGGGCGGAGAATGAAAACTCCTGCACCGCCATGAGCCGGTACGGCTTTACCTTGGAGCGCCAGTCTCAGAGTTTCAACGAACAGCACGGCCGGGTCATGACCGGCAGCGAATACATCCTGACCCGGGAGCGGTTCCGGGCCCTCCACGGATAAAAAAACACGCCTGCGGTGTGCAGGCGTGAGATCATTCCATTGCTTTGGAGGAGTATGCCTGATAGGGCAGGCTTTCGGCCAGCTCGATCAGGCCGTGGTCCCGTTCTCCGGCGTAATCAAACCGGACGGCGGGACTGCGAAGGGTTCCGGCGTTCTGCCGGATGGGGAAACTCAGCGTGGCCCGGACCCCGTGATCGGGGGTCTGATCCAGCAGCAGTACGCCCTCGTGGGCCCGTGCCGCCGACAGGACCAGCGTCAGGCCAAGGCCAAGACCGCCGGGGCTGCTGTCCAGACCTGGCTCCCGGAGAAAGCGGGTATACGCGTCGGCGGAGAGCCCGCGCCCTTCCGGGCTCCCGGTGTCCGTCACGGTGAAGAAAACGGAATTGCCCCTGCGCTTCAGCTGGACGTCGATCCGGCCCCCGGGGGCGGTGTATTTCAGGGCGTTGGACAGCAGATTGTAGACCGCCCGTTCCAGCTTCTGACTGTCCACCAGGGAGTGGATGGAAGCGGGATGGTTGGAGAAAGAGAGGGTGACGTTTCTGCCCTCGCAGAGCTGGGCGGCATGGTCCATGATCTCCTGCATCACGGCGGTGACGTCCAGAAGCTCCATCCAGGCAGCCCGGCTGTTCCGGGCGTCGGACATATTTCCGACGATCCGCAGGAGCTGATGGAGACTCCGGTTCATCCGGGCGATCTGGGCGGTGTTTTCCAGGGTTTCCAGCTCCGGGAACAGCTGGTCATAGATGGCCATGACCTGGCTCAGAGGCTGGCGCAGCTCCTGGGCGGCCAGGGCAAAGGCCCGGAGCCCCAGCTCCGTATCGCTGCTGTCCAGAACAAAAACGTCAGCCTCACCCAGCCGGGACACCGAGGCGCCGCAGCGTTCTCCGCCGACGCTCAGCGTCAGATAAAGACAGCCGGAGGCAAACGCGTCATACTCGGCCCGTCCGGCACAGATCATGGGCGAGACGGGGGTCCCGACGGCGATCAGCCGGCTCCGCGCGGCCTGGTTGGCCTCCTGGATGACGCCGCCCGTAACGCAGAACGCGGGGCGATCCATCAGATTCAGTATATTTTCGATATTTATTTCGATTTTCATGGATTCAGCCACCTTTCTCCGTTAGTATGCGCGATTAAAATTGAAATAATGGTCGACGATATTCGACGATGCTGAAATCTATACTATATTCTACAGGAATTTCGCAAAAAAGCAAGAGAAATCCCAAATCTTGAGGTGAAACCATGGCCGATAATAAGGGTTCGATCCACAGAGATCACAGAAAACGGATGAAGAGCCGTTTCCGCCAGGAGGGGCTGGACCATTTTGACGAGCTCCATGTTCTGGAGCTGCTGCTGTTCTACGGCATCCCCCAGGGGGATACCAATCCCCTGGCCCATCAGCTCCTGGACCGGTTCGGGAGCCTGGTTCAGGTCCTGGAGGCTCCCATGGAGGAGCTGGAGAAGGTCAGCGGAGTAGGGGAGCACGTCTCCACATTGCTCGCCCTGACCAGAGACATCTCCCGCTATTATACGAAAAGCCGGTCCGCCGCGTTCCAGACCCTGCAGACCACCGCTGAGTGCGGCGAATATTTGGTGCCCTATTTTATCGGCCGGCGGGACGAGACGGTGTTCCTGTTGTGCCTGGACGCCAAGTGCAAGGTGATCTGCTGCAAGGAGGTGGGCTACGGCACGGTCAACTCCGCGTCGGTGTCTGTGCGGAAGATCGTGGAGATTGCCCTGGCGGTGAACGCAACCTCGGTGGTGCTGGCGCACAATCATCCCAGCGGCTTCGCGATGCCCTCGGAGGAGGATGTGCTGACCACCAAACGGGTGGCGGTTGCCCTGGACGCGGTGGGGATCCTGCTTGTGGATCATATCATTGTTGCGGACGATGATTTTGTGTCCCTGGTAGACTCCCGGCGATATAATCCGGAAGAATGCAGACTGATCCTGTAAGGAGGTTCTATGGACAAGTTTCAACTGGTTTCTGAATACAAGCCCTCCGGCGATCAGCCCGAGGCCATCGAGGGCCTGGTCAACGGTGTGAACTGGGGCCTGCGGGAGCAGACGCTGCTGGGCGTTACCGGCTCCGGCAAGACCTTCACCATGGCTTCCGTCATCGCGAAGCTGAATCGCCCAACGCTGGTGCTGGCCCATAACAAGACACTGGCTGCCCAGCTCTGTTCCGAGTTCCGGGAGTTTTTCCCCAACAACGCGGTGGAGTATTTTATCTCCTACTACGACTACTACCAGCCGGAGGCCTACATCGCCCACACCGACACCTACATCGAAAAGGACGCCTCCATCAACGAGGAGATCGACCGGCTCCGCCACAGTGCCACCTCCGCCCTGTTCGAGCGGCGGGATGTGATCGTGGTCAGCTCCGTCAGCTGCCTCTACGGTCTGGGCGACCCCATCGACTATAAGCAGATGGTCATCTCCCTCCGGGTGGGCCAGGAGCGGCCCATGGACGAGATCCTGAAAAAGCTGACGGAGATCCGCTACGAGCGCAACGACCTGGACTTTTCACGAAACAAGTTCCGGGTCCGGGGCGACACCCTGGAAGTTTACCCCGCCTACTTTGCCGTAAAGGCCTTCCGGGTGTAGTTCTTGGGGGATTAGATCGACCGGATCAGCGA
>JBGVDK010000108.1:0-20708 GCA_045119355.1 Faecousia sp. | reverse complement strand
GAGGCGTTCTACAAGGTCAATGATGTGACCAAGTCCTGCATCCAGATCGTCGCCGGTAAGAATGGCGAGGCCAAGCCTAATGTCTGCATCCAGTGCGGCAAGTGCATGAAGGTCTGCGAGGCCGGCGCCATCACCCAGAATGCCAAGACCGGCGTGTACATGATCAACAAGAAGCTGTGCACCGGCTGCGGCAAGTGCGTCGAGGTCTGCCCCATGAAGGTCATGGTGGCCAACGACGACGGCCCCACCTCCAAGTGCATCGCCTGCGGCATCTGCGTCAAGGCCTGCCCCATGGAAGTGCTGGAGATCGTGGAGAAGTAAGAAAACCTTTCTCAAAAACAGCCGGAGTGATCCGGCTGTTTTTTCTGCACTTTTTCACAGTAAAGGGATCGTTACCGAGCAGTTTTTGCTTGCGTAACGACAAACACCCAAGCCGTGCACGAGGAGTCAGCGGCGACTCGCCGCCGCCCCGTTACAGAAATTTCATCATCGTCATAATTGATTATTTGACCGCCATATGCTATACTGTAACCAACTATACACCCGGAGGCGTTTATGTCGAATATTACCGATTTTATCAAATACTTCGGGGATAATTTCCCCGGTTTGGAGCTGAGAACCGCTCAGCCCATGAGCAAATACACTTCCTTCCGCATCGGCGGCGACGCGGAGCTGGTGGCTCTGCCGAAAAATGAGGAGGAGCTGGCCGCTCTGCTGAAAATGTCCAAGAAAATGGACATTCCCACTGCTATACTGGGCGCAGGAACCAACGTACTGGCCCCTGATGAGGGAATCCAGGGCTTGGTCATCTGTCTGAAGGATGCCATGAACGGCATGGAGCAGGTTGGCCCCGACTCCATCCTCGTGATGGCTGGCGTTACCATGAGCCGTGCCGCCGTGTTCGCGGCGAATCTGGGCCTTAGCGGCCTGGAATTCGCCCACGGCATCCCCGGCACCATCGGCGGCGGCGTATACATGAACGCCGGTGCCTACGGCGGCGAGATCAAGGACGTGTGCACCCGGGTCCGGATCATGGACCTGGATGGCAACGCGAAATGGATCTCCAATGAAGAGGCGGCATTCTCCTATCGCCACAGTGCCATCGAGGACAATCCCTGGATCGTGGTGGCGGCGGAGTTCCGTCTGACTCCCAAGCCTATGGCGGAGATCAAGGAGAAAATGCAGGAGCTTATCGGCAAACGCCGGGCCTCCCAGCCCCTGGACCTGCCCAGCGCAGGCTCCGCCTTCAAGCGGCCTGTGGGCGGCTATGCCGCGGCCCTGATCGACCAGACCGGGCTGAAGGGCTTCCGCATCGGCGGAGCCGCCGTGTCCGAGAAGCACGCGGGCTTCGTGGTGAACCTGGGCGGAGCCACGGCCAATGACGTGAAGCAGCTTCTGAAGGAGGTCTCTGACCGGGTCTACGAGGAAAAGGGCATCCGGCTGGAGCCGGAGGTGCGGATCTGGTGATGGAGCACGCTGTGAAAAACCAATCCTTCTCCGCCGGGGTAAAGGCGGAACTGTGCCGGGATGTGCCCGCGAAGCACTGCTGCGCCGTGGCCCAGGCCTTCGGCATTTTGCTCTACTGCAACACTTTCACGGGTGAGCTGGTGCGGATCGTCACCGAGAGCCGGGACTTTGCCTGGCACCTGCCCCGGCTGTTCCGGAAGGCCTTTTCCATGGAGTTCGACGAGTTTCCCTCCATGGCCGCGCCGGGAAAGCTGGTGTTCCAGATCGACGACCCGGATAAGCTCCGGCATCTGATGGAGGTCTACGGCTTCGACCCGGAGCGGAATCTGTCGCTCCACGTGAACCTGCCGGTGTTGGAGGACGAGTGCTGCCGCACCGCGTTCCTTCGGGGCGCGTTCCTGGCGGGAGGCTCCGTCACCGACCCGGAGAAGGGCTACCATATGGAAATGGCCACCGCCCATCAGGCTGTGGCCCGGGAGACCTACGCCCTTATCGGCGAGGTCATGGGCTTCGATCCCAAGATCGCCGGCCGCGGCGGCAGCCAGGTGCTGTACCTCAAGCACAGCGACTTGATCTCCGATTACCTGACCCTGCTCGGCGCGCCGGTGTCCGCCATGGGCATCATGGAGGCTAAGCTGGAAAAGGAGCTGAAAAACAAAGTCAACCGGCGGTGCAACTGCGACGACGCCAACACCAGCAAGGTGGTGGATGCCGCCCAGGGCCAGCTCAACGCCATCCGCATCCTGAGAGAGCGGAGCCTGCTGGACAATCTGCCGGAGAAGCTGAAGCAGGCGGCCGAGGCCCGGGAACAGAACCCGGAGTCCAGCTTGTCCGAGCTGGCGGCGATGATGGATCCGCCCATCACCAAGCCCGCCATGAATCACCGGCTGAAAAAATTGATGGAGCTTGCGAAGGAGGATGCCTGATGGGCTTTGTACATCTTCATGTCCATACCGAATACAGCCTTCTGGACGGCGCCTGCCGCATCAATAAGATGATGGACCGGGTGAAGGAGCTGGGGCAAACTGCCATCGCCATCACCGACCACGGCGTCATGTATGGCTGCATCGATTTTTACAAAGCCGCCAAGGCCGCGGGGATCAAGCCCATCATCGGCTGCGAGGTCTATGTGGCTCCCCGGAAGATGACCGACCGGGTCCACGGCGTGGACAACGAGGCCTACCATCTGGTGCTCCTTTGCGAGAACATGAAGGGCTACGAAAACCTCTGCCAGATCGTCAGCCAGGCCTATGTCAATGGTTTTTACGGCAAGCCCAGGGCGGACTTGGAGCTGCTTGAAACATATCACGAGGGCCTGATCGCCCTGTCTGCCTGCCTGGCAGGCGCCATCCCCCAGCGGCTGATGGAGAACGACTACCAGGAGGCCAAGGACTACGCCCTGAACATGGCCCGGATCTTCGGGGAGGGGAATTTCTACCTCGAGATGCAGGACCACGGCATCGAGGAGCAGCGGCCTGTGAATCAGGGGGTCCAGCGGATCGCCCGGGAGACCGGCCTGCCTCTGGTGGTGACCAACGACGCCCACTACCTGCGGAAAGAGGACGCCGCCATGCAGGACGTGCTGCTCTGCGTCCAGACCGGCAAGACTGTGGACGATGAGAACCGGATGCGCTTCGAGACCGAGGAATTCTACCTGAAGTCCGAGGAGGAGATGGCGGCCCTGTTCCCCGGACAAGCCGAAGCTTTTGAAAATACCGTCCGCATTGCGGAACGCTGCAATGTGGAGTTTATCTTTAATCAATATCATCTGCCCTCCTTCCCGGTGCCGGAGGGCTACACCAGCGAGACCTACTTCCGGAAGCTCTGCGCCGATGGCTTTGCCGAGCGGTATCCTGAGGCTCCCGAGGAATACAAGGAGCGGCTGGAATACGAGATCGGGGTCATCAGCCGGATGGGTTATGTCAACTACTACCTCATCGTCTGGGACTTCATCCGCTACGCCAAGGAGCAGGGCATCCCCGTGGGACCGGGCAGAGGCTCCGGCGCGGCGTCCATCGTGGCCTACTGTATGCACATCACCGAAGTGGACCCGATGAAATACGCCCTGATCTTCGAGCGCTTCCTGAATCCCGAGCGTGTTTCCATGCCCGATTTCGATACGGACTTCTGCCAGGAGCGGCGAGGTGAGGTCATCGAGTACGTCATGCGCAAGTATGGCTCCGACCACGTGGCCCAGATTGCTACTTTCGGCACCATGGCGGCAAGAGGCGCCATCCGGGACGTGGGCCGCGCGCTGAACTTTACATACGCCGAGACCGACGTGGTGGCGAAGCTGGTGCCAACCACTCTGCATATCACCCTGGACGAGGCCCTGAAGACCTCGCCCCAGCTGAAGGCCATGTACGACGAGGACGAGCGGGTGCGCAAGCTCATCGACACTGCCCGGTCTTTGGAAGGCATGCCCCGGAATACCTCCACCCACGCCGCCGGCGTGGTCATCACAGCGAGACCTGTGTGCGACTATGTGCCCCTTTCCCGGAACGACGACACCATCGTCACCCAGTACACCATGACCACCATCGAGGAGCTTGGCCTGCTGAAAATGGACTTCCTGGGCCTGCGGAACCTGACGGTCATCAAGGACGCGGAGGAGCAGATCCGGCGGCACACCCCCGATTTTGACATTTCCAAGGTCCGGGACGACGATCCGGAGACCTTTAAAATGCTCACCGACGGCAAGACCCAGGGTGTGTTCCAGCTGGAATCCACCGGCATGACCGGCGTGTGCGTCAGCATGAAGGCCAGCTCCATCGAGGACATCACGGCCATCGTGGCCCTTTACCGGCCCGGTCCCATGGACTCCATTCCCACCTTTATTGAGAACAAGCTGAACCACAAGAAGGTGACCTACAAAACGCCCCTTTTGGAGCCGATCCTGAAGGTCACCTATGGCTGCATCGTCTACCAGGAGCAGGTCATCGAGATCTTCCGGCAGCTGGGCGGCTATACCATGGGTCAGGCGGACAACATCCGCCGGGCCATCTCCAAGAAGAAAATGAAGGTCATCGAAGCGGAGCGGAAGGTCTTCGTCTACGGCGACGAAAAACAGGGGATCTCCGGCTGCATCGCCAAGGGCGTCCCCGAGGCGGTGGGCCAGTCCATCTATGATGAGATCGTCGCCTTCGCCAACTACGCCTTCAACAAGGCCCATGCCGTGTGCTACGCGGTGGTGGCCTACCAGACGGCTTACTTGAAATGCCACTATCCGCGGGAATATATGGCGGCGCTGATGACCTCGGTGCTGGATTCCGCGGTGAAGATCTCCGGCTACATCGCCGAGTGCAAGGATATGGGTATCCAGACCCTGCCTCCGGACATCAACGAGTCCGAGGACGTGTTCACCGTTCATGGGAACAACATCCGCTTTGGCCTGGGCGCGGTGAAGAACATCGGCCGTGGCCTGATCCGCAGCGTGGTGGCCAAGCGGAATGAGGGCGGCCCCTTCCGCAGTTTGGAGGACTTCCTGACCCGGATGGGCGAGGGAGAGCTGAACAAGCGGGCGGTGGAAAATCTCATTAAGTGCGGCTCCATGGACTGCTTCGGCAACCACCGGAGCGAGCTTCTGGCGGTGTACGAGGGGATGATGGACTCCCTGGCGGTGTCCCGGAAAAAGAACCTGGAGGGCCAGATGGGACTGTTTGGCATGATGGAGGAGGACGAGCCTGCCTCCGCCATTCCCATCCCCAAGCTCCCGGAGCTCAGCCGTGCGGACATGATGAACATGGAGAAGGAGACCACCGGCCTCTACCTCACCGGCCATCCCATGGATGATTATCGGGCCTTCCTGAAAAACACCCATGTGGTGTCCATCGCCAAGCTGATGGACGAGGAGAGCCAGTTTACAGACGATCAGATCGTGTCCGTGGCGGGCATCGTCCAGACGGTGAAGATGAAGACCACCCGGAACAACTCCATGATGGCCTATATCACCCTGGAAGATGACACCGCCGCGGTGGAAATGCTGGCCTTTTCCAATGTTCTGGGCCAGTTCGGCGGCTATCTGAAGGAAAACTGCGCCGTGGTGGTGACGGGACGGCTGTCCCTGCGGGACGACAAGGACCCCCAGATCGTCATCAACCGGGCCCGGCCCATCTCGGACTTCGCCCAGGGCGAGCCGGAGCCGGTTTACGAGCGGCGTCCCGAAAAGAAGGAGCTTTCCGGCACCCTCTACCTCCGGCTGCCCAGCGAGGGGGACCCCAACTACCGGAAGGTCCGGGCGATCCTGAATATGTTCCCGGGAAATAGCCAGGCGGTGCTGTTCTTCGCGGACACCCGGGCAAGACGTGGTACCCGCTGCGCCCTGGCGGAGAAGATGATCACGGAGCTGAAAAACCGGCTGGGAGAAGGAAATGTTGTGCTGAAATAAGCGGAAACGGCTTCCTTTTTCCGGGAAACTATGCTACAATATCAAGTTGGAAGGGAGGCGCAATGCCTTTGAAGACCATGAAAAAGATCGTCGCGCTGGCGTTGCTGCTGACCCTTGGGGTGCAGCTGACGGGCTGCGCCATGACGGTGGAGGAGATGTACTGTCTGCCCCGCCGGTCAGAAAGCTATAATAACCTGCAAACGGTGATGGACCCGGTGATGGAGGGCCTGGAATACGCGGCTCCCTCCTCCGGCTCCAACCAGCAGACGGTGCAGATCGCGGACCTGGACGGAGACGGCACCGGCGAAGTGATCCTCTTCGCCAAGGGAAACGACGAAAATCCCCTGAAAATCTTTGTTTTCCGTCAGGAGGACCAGCGATACAGTCTGATGAACACCATCGAGTGCAGCGGCACCGGCTTTGACCAGGTGGAGTACGCCCAGATGGACGGCGCGCCGGGAATGGAGATGATCGTGGGCCGGCAGGTCAGCGATCAGGTGCTGCGCAGCGTGTCGGTCTACCGGTTCTCAGACGGACAGGCGGAGCAGATGCTCAGCGCTAATTACCGGAAATTCCTGATCTGCGACCTGGACAGCGATGAAAAGGGCGACCTGCTGGTGCTCACCGGCGGCGCCCAGGAGACGGACAACTCCATTGCCGAGCGATATACCATGGCCCACGGCGCTGTGGAGCGGTCGGCGGAGGCCCGGCTGTCCCAGCCGGTGGACCAGCTGAAGCGGATCATGGCGGGCAAGCTCCACGGGGGTCAGAACGCCGTGTTCGTGGCCAGCACCGTGGACGCAAATACCATCATCACCGACGTGTTTGCTCTGGTGGACGGGGTGCTGACCAATGTGTCGCTGTCCAGCGAGGCGGGGACCAGCGTGAAGACCCTGCGAAACTATTACGTTTACGCCGACGACATTGACCAGGACGGGGAGATGGAGCTGCCCAGCCTGATCACCATGCGGTCGGCCTTTGCCCGGAGCGTTTCCAGCGGAGAGCATCTGATCCGTTGGTACGCCATGACCCCGGACGGGGGAGAGGTAAATAAGCTCTACACCTACCACAATTACCTGGAAGGCTGGTATTTGGAGCTGTCCGAGGACTCCGCCGACCGGATCTGCGTGGCTCCGGAGGGAGCGGGCTGCTACAGCTTCGGCATCTGGGACAAAAAGGGAGAGAACGTCACCCATTTGTGGACGATTTATGTGCTCACCGGCGAAGACCGTTCGGCGGTGGCAGCGGAGGATAACCGGTTCATCCTGCTCAAGACCGACTTGGTGGTCTACGCGGGCAAGCTGGAAATGGGAGCGATGGAGCTGGGGGTGACCCAGGAGATGCTCATCGAGGCCTTCCATCTGATCCAGTCGGACTGGTACACGGGAGAAATGTGAGGACAGAATGAAGAAAGTTTTGATTTTGGAAGACGAGGTGAATATCCGCTCTTTCGTGGTGATCAACCTGAAGCGGGCGGGATATGACGCCATTGAGGCAGGCACCGGCGCGGAGGCCCTGCAGAAGATCAAGGAGAACCCGGACATCGGTGTGGCGATTTTGGACATCATGCTGCCGGACACCGACGGCTTTGAGGTCTGCCGCACCATCCGGGCAACCAACAAGCAGATGGGCATCATCATGCTCACCGCCCGGACCCAGGAGATGGACAAGGTCACCGGTCTGATGACCGGCGCGGACGATTACGTCACCAAGCCCTTCTCTCCGGCGGAGCTCACCGCCCGGATCGACGCCCTCTACCGCCGGATCGGCGGGGACGGCTTGGCCCAGCCGGAGCTGCTGACCCAGGGACCCTTCGTGATGAACACCCGGAACCACACCCTGGAAAAGGCGGGGACCCGGATCCGGCTGACCCAGGTGGAGTATTCCATCCTGAAGCTGTTTATGCAGAACCCGGGCCGGGCACTGAGCCGGGAGGACATCCTCTCCGCGGTCTGGGGCCGGGATTACGAGGGTGAACTGAAGATCGTGGACGTGAACATCCGCCGTCTGCGGATCAAGATCGAGGACGACACCGCCAATCCTACCTATATCACCACGGTGTGGGGCTTTGGCTATAAATGGGGCGCCTGAGAAAGCGGGGGACGGATCCAATGAAACGTACCGGCGGTCTGCGCAGGCGATGGATGATCAACACCCTGTGCGTGGTGGTGCCCCTGGCCATCGTCTGTGTGTTCGCAGTGACTGCGGCCTTTGCCGCCTATTACTATTCCGGGATGCGCTCGGACCTGACCTACCGGGCGGAGACCACAGCGGATTTCTTTGGCGGCTACATGAACGTGGACTACAATGACTACTATCATTCCTGCGCCAAGTACGCCGAGACCTATGAGGACCGGAATGACATCGAGCTTCAGTTCATCGATTCCAGCGGAGAATTGGTTGCCTCCTCCTACGGTCCCTGGGCCGGGGAGGCCCCACAGACCTCCGAGATCCGGGAGGCCATGGAGACCCGAAAGGCCCGGCCCTTTGTGGGAGCGGACCCCATCACCGGGGAGCGGATCATGGCGGTGTCCGCGCCGCTGATCTACAGTAACGGCGAGGTCATCGGCGTGCTTCGGTTCGTCACCAGCACCCGGGTCATGGACCTGCAGATCGCGGTGATGGCGTTTTTCGCCCTGCTGTTCTGTGGGGTGTTCGTGCTGGTGGTGCTGCTGTCCACCAATTACTACATCCATTCGGTGCTGGCCCCTGTGGCGGACATCACCGAGAAGGCCCAGCGGATCGCCAGCGGCAGCTACGGCACCCAGATCCAGACCCGATACAACGACGAGATCGGCGCGCTGGCCGAGACCATCAACGATCTGAGTAACCAGATCAGCCAGAACGAGAAAATGCAGACGGAGTTCATCTCCTCCCTGTCCCACGAGCTGCGTACGCCGCTGACGGCCATCACCGGCTGGGGCGAGACGCTGCTGTCCTCCGAGACCATGGATCCGGAGGAGACAAGAAGGGGCATGACCATCATCCTCCGGGAGGCCCGGCGGCTGACGGAGATGGTGGTGGATCTGCTGGATTTCACCAAGATCCAGGACGGCCGCCTGACCCTGAACGTGGAGCCCACCGACATCCGGGGGGAGTTTGAGGACACCATCTTTATGTACGGCAGCCGCCTGCGCCAGGAGGGCATCCACATCGACTATCAGGAATCCGACGAGGACATCCCGGAGATCTCCTGCGATCCCAAGCGGATGCGCCAGGTATTTCTGAACATCCTGGACAACGCGGCCAAGCACGGCGGCGGCAACAAGATCGACGCCTCCATCTGCTGTGAGGAGGGCGCCGTGGTGATCCGCATCCGGGACTTCGGTCCGGGCATCCCGGAGGACGAGCTTCCTCTGGTGAAAAAGAAATTCTACAAGGGCAGCTCCAAGGCGAGGGGCTCCGGCATCGGCCTGGCAGTCAGCGACGAGATCGTGGAGCTCCACGGCGGCAAGCTGGAACTGCGGAACGCCGGAGGCGGCGGCACCGTCGTGACCATCAGCCTGCCCATCAATCAATGAGGAAATCATATCTATGGCAAAACAAGAAAACTGCAATTCCTGCGAAAAATTCAAGACCATGATCGGCGGACAGGCCCTGATCGAGGGCATCATGATGCGCGGCCCTGAAAAGGACGCGGTGGTCTGCCGGGGCAAGGACGGCCTGGTGGTGGAGGTCTCCGACCGGAAGCTGCCGAAGGAGGACTCTCCGCTGCGCTGGCCGCTGATCCGGGGCGTGTACAACTTCTTTGACTCCCAGGTCACCGGCGTGAAGGCGCTGCTCCGGTCCGCCGACCTGTCTCCTGATGAAGAATATAGTGAAGAGCCCAGCAAGCTGGACCTGTGGCTGGAAAAGAAGCTGGGCAACGAGAAATTCCAGAAGTTCGTGGTGGGCGTGGCCGCGGTGATGGGCATGGGCCTGAGTGTGGTCCTGTTCTTCCTGCTGCCTATGATCATCGGCGGCTTCTTTGACGGCATCGTCAAGAGCAACCTGGGCATCAACCTGATCGAGGGTCTGGTGCGGATGGTGATCTTCATGGTCTACATCATCGCCATTTCCAGAATGAGCGAGATGAAGCGGCTGTTCTCCTACCACGGCGCGGAACATAAGACCATCCGCTGCTACGAGGCCCAGCTGCCCCTCACCGTGGAGAACGTCCGGACCCAGACCCGGCTCCATCCCCGGTGCGGCACCAGCTTCCTGCTGGTGGTGATGATTCTGTCCATTCTGGTGTTCAGCGTCGCTTCCTCTGCCTTGCTGGCGGTGGTGCCTGCGCTGGAAGCCATGCGGGGCAGCCTCGGCTACCGGCTGATTATGATCGTGTTCAAGCTGCTGCTCCTGCCTCTGGTGGTGTCCATTGCCTATGAGATCAACCGCTGGGTGGGCCGGAACGACAACTGGCTGACCCGGATCCTGACCGCCCCCGGCCTGTGGATGCAGAATTTCACCACCAACGAGCCGGATGACTCCATGATCGAGGTGGCGATCCTGGCGGTGCAGAAGGTGCTCCCGGCTGAGGAGGGCAGCGACGCATGGTAAAGAAATATTCTGAGCTCTATGTCCAGGCCCGTCAGACCCTGATCAACGCCGGGGAGGAGCCCCGGGAGGCCGGTGTTCTGGCCCGGCAGCTTCTGGCCTTCCTCTCCGGAAAGAGCCACGGGGAGCTGATCGCTGATTCCGAGAAGTATGCCCAGGACGATATCATCCATGCCATGGAGGCGGCGGTGAAGCGGCTGGCGGAGGGCGAGCCCATGGCCTACGTCATGGGAGAGTGGGAGTTTTACGGCCTGAACCTGATCGTCACCCCCGACGTGCTGATCCCCCGGGATGACACCGTGGCGGTGGCGGAGATCGCCATCCGGCAGGCGCTGTTTTTGGAGGAGAAGCCCCGGATTTTGGACCTTTGCACCGGCTCCGGCTGCATTGGCCTCGCCATCGCCAGCCGGGTGAAGGATGCCAAGGTGACCCTGGCGGATCTGAGCCGGGAGGCTCTGGCCATTGCAAAAAAGAACGTGACCATCCACAAAATGACCGGCCGGGTCTCCTGCGTCCAGGTGGACGCCCTGAAGGAGCCCCCGGCATTCCTGGGCCAGTTCGATATGATCGTGTCCAACCCGCCCTACATCACCACTTCGGAGATGGAGGAGCCGGACCGGAGCGTGAAGGACTTCGAGCCTCACATGGCCCTCTGGGGCGGTACGGGCGGCCTGGATTTTTACCGCTCCATCGCGGAGCGCTACCGCAAGTGCCTGAAGCCCGGGGGGTATCTCTGCTTCGAGTTCGGAGACACCCAGGCGGACGCAGTGTGTAACATTTTGACCGACAACGGATTCACCATCCGGGACCGGGTCAAGGATTATAATCAAAGAGAACGGGCAGTGATTGCCCAGTACTGTAGGGAGGATTAACCATGGCAGCAAAAAAAAACGCCGCTTACGAGGCACCTGCCCCCGCGAGCGATAAGAAAAAGGCATTGGAGACCGCACTGGCCCAGATCGAGAAGGCCCACGGCAAAGGCGCAGTCATGCGTCTGGGCGACAGACCCGAGATGAATGTGGAGGCCATTCCCACCGGCTCCCTGGCGCTGGACGCGGCACTGGGCATCGGCGGCGTGCCCAGGGGCAGAATTATTGAGATCTACGGACCCGAGTCCTCCGGTAAGACCACCCTGGCGCTCCACATCCTGGCCCAGGCCCAGAAGATGGGCGGCGAGGTTGCCTTCGTGGATGCCGAGCACGCGCTGGATCCTGTGTACGCCGCGGCCCTGGGTGTGGACACTGACAATATGCTGGTCTCCCAGCCCGACACCGGCGAGCAGGCCCTGGAAATCACCGACGCCCTGGTCCGGTCCGGCGCGGTGGACGCGGTGGTCGTGGACTCCGTGGCGGCCCTGACTCCCCGGGCGGAGATCGAGGGCGAGATGGGCGATACCTTCGTGGGCCTTCAGGCCCGTCTGATGTCCCAGGCTCTGCGGAAGCTGGCCGGCACCATCGCCAAGACCAACTGCGTGGTCATCTTCATCAACCAGCTTCGTATGAAGATCGGCGTCATGTACGGCAACCCCGAGACCACCACCGGCGGCAATGCCCTGAAATTCTACTCCTCCGTCCGTCTGGATGTCCGCCGCACCGAGTCCATCAAGGAAGGCGGCAACGTGGTGGGCAACAAGACCCGGGTCAAGGTGGTCAAGAACAAGGTGGCCCCTCCCTTCCGGGAAGCTTATTTCGACATCATGTACGGCGAAGGCATCGCCAAGTGGGGCGAGCTGGTGGACCTGGCGGTCCAGCTGGACATCGTCCAGAAGTCCGGCTCCTGGTTCTCCATGGGCGACGAGCGCATCGGCCAGGGCAAGGATTCCGTGAAGGCTTACCTGCAGAACAACCCCGAGATCGCCGAGCGGGTGGAGGCCGAGGTCCGGGCAAACCTGTATAAGCTCATGGGCACCGCCTCCGGGAAGGCTCCCGCCAAGGCCGCGGACAAGGGCGTGGCTGTGAGCGCCGACGATTTCAACGATGAGGATTGATTCCATCTCCCCCAATGCCGACCGCTCCGGCCGGTTTCTGGTGAAGTGCGGCGGGGAGAACCTGCGGCTCTACCGCCAGACCATTGAGGATTTTGGCCTGTATCCCGGCCTGGAGCTCTCCGACGAACGGGCGGAAGCCCTCCGGGAGAGCGCTGGGGCCATGTCCGCGAAGATGCGGGCGGTGCGGATCGTTTCCGCCTCCAACGTCTCCCGCCGGGACCTGGAGCAGCGGCTGGTCCGCAAGGGCGAAGACCCCGTTCAGGCGAAGCAGGCGGTGGAGTGGATGGAGGACCTGAATCTGGTGGACGACCGCCAGACGGCGGCCCAGATCGTCCGCCAGTGCGTTTATAAGGGCTACGGCCCCGCCCGGGCGAAGCAGGCGCTGTACGAAAAGCAGGTCCCCAAGGCGTTTTGGGACGAAGCGCTGGAAGACTATCCCGATCAGACAGAATACATTGTGAAATTCCTGAGAACCAAGCTCACGGACCCCAGCGACGAAAAACAGAAGCGCCGGGCCATCGACGCCCTGATGCGCCGGGGCCACAGCTACGGCGCGATCCGCAAGGGGCTGGACATTGCGGGCGCGGAATTTGAGGAATTTCTGGAGGACGAATAATGGCAAAAATTGGTTTTATTTCCCTGGGCTGCGCCAAGAACCAGGTGGACTGCGAACGGATGATGTACCGGGTCCAGGAGGCGGGCCACAGCGTGGAGGCTGACCTGGCTGGCTGCGACGTGGTGGTTATCAACACCTGCGGCTTCATTGATTCCGCGGCGAGCGAGGCCATCGACAATATTTTGCAGACCGCCCGGCTGAAGGAAGCGGGCCTGGTGGGCAAGATCCTGGTCACCGGCTGCCTGAGCCAGCGGTATCAGGAGGAGATCCTGAAGGAAATGCCCGAGGTGGACGGCATTCTGGGCACTGGCAGCTACACTGAGATTGTGGGGGCCATCGAGGCACTGCTCCAGGACAACACCGTGGTGGATTTCGGTGACATCGACGCTCCCGAGGTGGAGTGCGGCCGGATCCTGACCACGCCGGAGCATTACGCTTACCTGAAGATCGCCGAGGGCTGTGACAACAAGTGCTCCTACTGCGTCATCCCCTCCCTCCGGGGCCGGTTCCGCTCCCGCCAGCTGGACGACGTGCTCTACGAGGCACGGGTGCTCGCCAGCGAGGGCGTGAAGGAGCTGATCGTGGTGGCCCAGGACACCAGCCGCTATGGCACCGACCTGCCCGGGGGCAAGCGGCTGCTCAGCACCTTGCTCCGGGAGCTGTGCAAGATCGAGGACCTGCACTGGGTCCGTCTGCACTACGTCTATCCCGACGAGATCGACGACGAGCTGATCGACACAATCGCGAATGAGCCGAAAATCGTAAAATACCTTGACATTCCCATCCAGCACTGCAATAATAATATTTTAGAAAAGATGAACCGCCGTGGCAATGGAGAGTACCTGCGCTGGCTGTTCCCGGAGCTGCACCGTCGCATCCCCGGGCTCGTCATCCGTTCCAGCATCATCACCGGCCTTCCCGGCGAGGGCGAGGAGGAGTTCATCGAGCTGTGCGAGTTCCTGAAGGAGATGCGCATGGAGCGGGTGGGCGCCTTCCCCTTCAGCCCCCAGGAGGGCAGCGAGGCCGCCAAGATGGAGTATCCCGACACGGAGGTGGCCGTGGAGCGTGCCCAGATCGTGGAGGAGCTTCAGTCCCGGATTATGGACGAATACAACGCGTCCATGGTGGGTAAGGAGCTGGAAGTGCTGGTGGACGGCTTTGACGAGGAGCTGGGCCAGTTCTATGGCAGAAGCTATGCCGATTCTCCCGACGTGGATGGCCGGGTGTGGATCGCCTCTGACGAGCCCCTGCGCGAGGGGACCTTCGTCCGGGTGTGCATCGACGGCGCTGTGGACGGTGAACTGAGCGGTTATCTTCTGGAGGAATGAACAAAATGACAACTGCAAGTAAAATTACGCTTCTGCGTGTGGCAATGATCCCGGTGTACATGGTGACCATGTATCTGTCCGGCGGCGAGCAGGGCCTGTGGCTGTGGGTCTCCCTGGGCATCTTCATCCTGGCGAGCCTGACGGATTATGTGGACGGCCAAATCGCCCGGAAATGCAACCAGGTCAGCGATTTCGGCAAGTTCCTGGATCCCCTGGCGGATAAGCTGCTGACCATCGCCTGTATGTGTATGTTCGTGGAGTGGGACATGATGCCCGCCTGGGCGCTGATGATCGTGCTGACCCGGGAGTTCGGCGTCACCGGTCTGCGTCTGGTGGCCGTCCAGAACGGCACCGTCATCGCCGCCGGCTGGTCCGGCAAGGTGAAGACCGCCTCCACCATGGTGGGCCTGTGCGTGGCAATGGCCTTCCCCCATGTGGGGTGGCTGGTGAATGTGGTCACCTGGATGATCGTCATCACCACCGTCTACTCCGGCGTGGAGTATTTTGTCCAGAACTGGAAGTGCCTGGGTCTGTCCAAAGAATGAGTGAAAAAAGGGACTGCTGTTTCGGCAGTCCCTTTTCTCTTCGTAGGGGCGAGCATTGTCTATACGCATGAATGTTTGGCATCGTAGGGACCGGCGTCCTCGACGGTCCGCTCCAACCCAAGGCGGCATTGTTTGCGGTAAAATTTGCCCATCGAGGTCAAATTTTACCGAACGGACCGTCCGGGAGGCCGGTCCCTACGATAAAGTTGTACGTTTACAAAATACGCGGGCGACCAATGGTCGCCCCTACGAGGCGAATTGAATTAGACCGGAACGGATTCCTTCGCCGCGCATATTCTGGAATGTGCCTTGACAAAGGGCGCGGTGAAGTGGTAGAATGTTATGGAAATGGAATACTGCGTTGATCGGAAAGAGTAATCCATCCGAAACCGTCAGAGAGCCTGGGTCGGCGGCTGAGAGCCTGGGCAGGGGAGGGGGACGAAAGTGCGTCCGGGAGCGGCGGCGAGGAGCCCGTTTACCCCTGCGTTATGGGGAAAGTGAGAAATGAGAGTGGAACCGCGAAACTATTCGCCTCTTGTACCAATGTGGTGCAGGAGGTTTTTCTGTTTTACGGGGATGCTTTTTGGATTGGAGGAATTTCATGGGCAAACTAATGGAAACTCTGGAAGCCTACCAGCGCAACGACCCCGCGGCCCGGTCCAAGCTGGAAATTTTTTTGCTGTACAACGGCCTGCATGCCACCATCGGCTACTGGATCAGCCATTGGTGTTATAATCACAAGCTGGTCTTCCTGGCGAGACTGGTCAGCCAGGTGACGAAGTGGCTCACCGGCGTGGAGATCCATCCCGCGGCCACCATCGGCCGTCGGCTGGTCATCGACCACGGCACCGGCATCGTCATCGGCGCCACCACCGAGATCGGTGACGACTGCCTGATCTACCAGGGGGTCACCCTGGGCGGCACCGGTATCGTTCAGGGCAAGCGCCATCCCACCCTGGGCAACAACGTGATGGTGGGCTGCGGCGCGAAGGTCCTGGGCCCCATCAAAATCGGCGACAACGCCCGAGTGGCCGCCAACTCCGTGGTGCTCCGGGAGGTGCCGGACAATTCCACCGTGGTCGGTGTCCCCGGCCGGGTGGTCCGCATCAACGGCGAGAAAACAGACCACATCCACACGCCCGATCCCGTGGCCCTGGAGCTTCAGGCCCTGCGGGAGCGGATCGACGAACTCGAACAGCTTTTGAAGGAGAAATAAATTATGTATCTGTACAATTCCCTGTCCCGGAAAAAGGAGAAATTTGTCCCCAACGATCCCAGCATCGTCAAGATGTACACCTGCGGCCCCACGGTCTACCACTATGCCCACATCGGAAACCTGCGGACCTACATCATGGAGGACGTGCTGGAAAAGGCCCTGCGGTATGAGGGCTACAACGTCAAGCGGGTCATGAACATCACCGATGTGGGCCACCTTGCCTCCGACGCCGACACCGGCGAAGACAAGATGATCAAGGGCGCCAAGCGGGAGAACAAGTCCGTCATGGACATCGCCCGGTACTACACCGAGGCCTTCCAGGCCGACTGCCAGAAGCTGAACATCAAGTGGCCTGACGTGGTGGAGCCGGCCACCCACTGCATCGACGAGTATATCCACATGGTCCAGACCCTGCTGGACAACGGCAAGGCCTACTTTGTCGGCGGTAACGTCTATTTCGACACCTCCACCCTGGAAAAGTATTACGTCTTCAACGACCACGACGAGGAAGACCTGGCCACCGGCGTCCGGGACGGCGTGGAGGAGGACACCAACAAGCGGAACAAGAACGACTTCGTCCTCTGGTTCACCAAGTCCAAGTTCGAGGATCAGGCCCTGAAGTGGGATTCCCCCTGGGGCGTGGGCTATCCCGGCTGGCACATCGAGTGCTCCTGCATCTCCATGAAGCATCTGGGCGAGGATCTGGACATCCACTGCGGCGGCATCGACAACGCCTTCCCTCATCACACCAACGAGATTGCCCAGTCTGAGAGCTACCTGGGCCACAAGTGGTGCAACTACTGGTTCCACGTCCGCCATCTGAACAACGAGGCTGGCAAGATGAGTAAGTCCAAGGGCGAATTCCTGACCGTCTCCCTGCTGGAACAGAAGGGCTACGATCCCATGGCCTACCGGCTGTTCTGCCTGCAGAGCCATTACCGCCGGAACCTGGTGTTCTCCTGGGAGAACCTGGACAACGCCGCCGCGGCTTATGACAAGCTGATCGCCAAGATCGCCACTCTGAAGAACGAGGGTGAGGTCGACCAGGCTGCCTTTGACCAGCTGAAGGGCCGGTTCGCCAAGGCCCTGGAAGGCGATCTGAATACCTCCGTGGCCGTCACCGCCGTCTATGACGTGCTGAAGGCCAAGTGCAATGACGCCACCAAGCTGGCGCTGCTGGCTGATTTTGACCAGGTGCTGAGCCTGAACCTGCTGACCGCCGCAGAGAAGCTGCGCAAGAAGCAGGCCGAGGAGGAAGCCGCCAATGCTGATCCCGAGATCGACGCTCTGGTTGCTGCCCGGACCGAGGCCAAGAAGGCCAAGAACTGGGCTGAGGCCGACCGGATCCGTGACGAGCTGAAGGCCCGGGGCATCGAGATCATCGACACTCCCCAGGGCGCCAAGTGGAGAAAGGTATGAAATTACTGATCCTGGACGGCAACTCCGTCATCAACCGGGCCTACTACGGCGTCAAGCCCCTGACTACACGGGACGGCCTGTTCACCCACGCCATCTACGGATTCCTGAACATTCTGGAACGGATGGAGAAGGAGGAACAGCCGGAGGCGGTGTGCGTGGCCTTTGACCTCCACGGGCCTACCTTCCGGCATTTGCAGTACGACGGCTACAAGGCCACCCGGCACGGAATGCCCGAGGAGCTGGCCCAGCAGATGCCGGTGATGAAGGATGTGCTCCGGGCCATGAACATCCCCATCTACGAATGCCAGGGCTGGGAGGCTGATGACGTCATCGGCACCGTGGGAAAAATCTGCGGCCAGCAGGACTGGGAATGCGTGGTGGTCACCGGCGACCGGGATTCCCTCCAACTGATTGACGACCATGTGACCGTCAACCTGGAAACCACCAAGGGGACCATCCGCTTTGACCGGGCGAAATTTCAGGAGGAGTACGGCTTCGAGCCCAAGCGGCTCATCGATCTGAAGGCCCTGATGGGCGACTCCTCCGACAACATCCCCGGCGTCAAGGGCATCGGCGAGAAGACTGCCAAGAACCTGATCCAGCAGTTCGGCACCCTGGACGGGGTGTACGAGAACCTGGAAAGCAAGGTTATCAAGCCCAAACAGCGGGAAAATCTGATCAATTACAAGGACGACGCCTATCTGTCCTACGACCTTGCTACCATCCGGCCGGAAGCGCCCATCGAGTTTGCTCCCCGGGACGCCATCGTCCGGCCTTATAACGTGCAGGAGCTTTATAACCTGTTTGTCCGGCTGGAATTCGTGAAGCTCATTGACCGGTATCACCTCCGGGGCGCTGAGCTGGAAGCGGCTCCCGTTTCCGAGGCCGCCGACGAGTCCCTGTGCCGGGTGGACTGCCTGCCGGAGCCGGGGACCGAGTGCGCCCTGTATCTGGCTCCCGATGGGAGCATCGGCGTAGCATGGAGCGAGGGCGTGTGCGTCCTGACGCCCATGGAGGCGGGTTCTATTGAGGGCCTGCTGGCCGGGGACGCTTCCTTCGTGCTCCATGACTGCAAGAGCACCTGGCATCAGCTTTCTGCCCTGGGCCTGCCTCAGCCGAAGTGCGGCTTTGACACCGCCCTGGCTGCCTACGATCTGAATCCCAGTCAGTCGGACTATCCCGTCTCCAAGCTGGCTACCAATTTCCTGGGGACCCACGCCGACGACGGAGACCCCGCCGCCTGCGCCGAGGCTGTCTGGAAGCTGAGAGCACCCCTGACCGCCGAGCTGAAGGACCAGGGGATGGAGTCCCTTTACAACGACATCGAGCTGCCCCTCTGCGACGTGCTCTACCGGATGGAGGTGGAGGGCATCGCCATCGACGAGAAGACCCTGGATGCCTTCGGAAAGATGCTGTCGGAGCGGATCGATGAGTGTGAAAAGCTGATCTATTCCTATTCCGACGGCCCCTTCAACATCAATTCCACCAAGCAGCTGGGCGTGCTGCTCTTTGAAAAGCTGGGCCTGCCTCCTGTGAAGAAGACCAAGACCGGCTACTCCACAAATGTGGAAGTGCTGGAAAAGCTGAAGGGCAGTCATCCCATCATCCCCGCCATCATGGACTACCGGATGCTGACGAAGCTGAAGTCCACCTACGCCGACGGCCTGCTGAAGGTTATCTGCCCCGACGGCCGGATCCGGACCACCTTTCAGAATCTGGTGACGGCCACCGGACGGCTCAGCTCCACCGAGCCGAACCTGCAAAACATTCCGGTGCGCACCGACCTGGGCGCGGAGATCCGGAAGATGTTCGTGCCGAAGGAGGGCTGCGTGCTGGTGGACGCGGATTACAGCCAGATCGAGCTGCGGGTCCTGAGCCACATCGCCGACGACAAGGTGATGCAGGAGGCCTTCCAAAACGGCCAGGACGTCCACACCGTCACCGCCTCTCAGGTCTTCGGCGTTCCCGTGGAGGAGGTAACACCCCTTCAGCGTCGTCACGCCAAGGCCGTCAACTTCGGCATCGTCTACGGCATCTCCGAGTTCTCCCTGTCCGAGGACATCGGCGTCTCCCGCTGGGAGGCCCGGGACTATATCGACAGCTATCTGACCCATTATCAGGGCGTCCGGACCTACATGAAGCAGGTGGTCAGTGACGCCCGGGACTGCGGCTACACCCAGACCATCTACGGACGCCGCCGGTCCATCCCGGAGCTGAAGAGCAGCAACTTCAACGTCCGCAGCGGCGCGGAGCGCATCGCTCTGAATACCCCCATCCAGGGCACCGCCGCCGACATCATCAAGCTGGCGATGATCCGGGTGGATGCGGCCCTCCGCCGGGAATTCCCGGAGGCGAAGCTGATCCTTCAGGTTCACGACGAGCTGATCGTGGAGTGCCCCGAGGTCATCGCACCCCAGGTGGCGGAGCTGGTCAGCCGGGAGATGGAGCAGGTTGCCAGCCTGAATGTGCCCTTGACCGCCGAGGCCAAGTGGGGAAAGAGCTGGTACGACGCGAAATGATCATCACCAATATGCGGGAGCAGCACGTCGCCCAGGTGGCGGAGCTGGAAAAGCTCTGCTTTTCCGATCCATGGAGCGAGAATAGCGTGGCTTCCGAACTGAATAACGAGCTGTCCTTGTGGCTGGTCTGCGAGGAGGGCGGAAAGGTGTTGGGCTATGTCGGCTCCCAGACCGTGATGGGGGAGTCGGACATGATGAATGTTGCGGTCCACCCGGACTGCCGCAGCCAGGGCATCGCCACCAGTCTGATCGTGGGCCTTGTGGAGGAGCTGAGAAAGCGGGGCAGCCGCTGCCTGACGCTGGAAGTCCGGGCCTCCAACGAAAATGCCATCCGGGTGTACCGGCGGCTTGGTTTCATGGAAGTGGGCCGGAGAAAAAATTACTATCGAAATCCCAAAGAAGACGCGCTCATCCTGAGAAAGGAGTGGGAAATTTGAACATTTTAGCAGTGGAATCCTCCTGCGATGAAACCGCCGTGGCTATCGTCCGGGACGGACGGGAGTGCCTCGTGGACTGCATCGCTTCTCAGGTGGAGCTGCACAAGGTCTACGGCGGCGTGGTGCCGGAGATCGCCTCCCGGAAGCACGTGGAGGCCATCTATGGCCTGGCCGACCAGGCCCTGGCCGAAACCGGCCTGAGCAGGAAAGACATCGACGCCGTGGCCGTCACCTACGCGCCGGGCCTCATC
>JBGVDK010000107.1:0-18000 GCA_045119355.1 Faecousia sp. | reverse complement strand
TGTTAGCGGCAAAATTTGCCCATCGAGGTCAAATTTTACCGACGGACCGTCGAGGACGCCGGTCCCTACATTGGGTTAACATCCCGACAAATTGAAATCCACCATCCCACCAAGGAAGTGACCCCATGGCAAATCTGACTGACCCCATCACCATCCTCAAGGGCATCGGCCCGGCCAAGGCCAAGCTCTTCAACCAATTGAACATCTTCACCCTGGAGGACCTGATCTGCCACTTCCCCCGGGGCTACGAGGACCGGACCCAGCTGGTCCCCATTGAAAAGCTACAGCCGGACGTACCCGCCTGCTTCCGGGCGATGGTGATGAACACTCCCCGGACCAGCCACATCCGCAAGGGGCTGGATCTGACCAAGGTCCAGGTGGCGGACCACACCGCCCGGCTGAACCTGACCTTCTTTAACAACAAGTTCGCCGCTGAGCAGCTGCGCTACGGCCAGGAGTACATTTTTTATGGCGCGGTGACGGGGGATTTCATCGGCTACAACATGACGAACCCGGTGTTCGAGAGCCTGGACTCCCAGCCCGTCACCACCCGGCGGATCCTGCCCATTTATCCGTTGACTGCCGGACTGACCAACGCCGCCGTGCTCAAGGCGGTGCGTCAGGCCCTCGCCATCTGCGACACCCCGGAGGAGATCATTCCCGAAGCCATCCGGGAACAATACGGCATCCTCCCGGCGGAGCGGGCCTATTATGCCATCCACGAGCCCAGCGACATGGCGGAGGCAGAGCTGGCGAAGAAACGGCTGATTTTCGAGGAGTTTTTTGTCTTCTCCGCGGGCCTGAGCCTGATGCGGGCCGCCCGGGCAGAGAAGAAGTGCCCCGCCTACACGAATCTGAATTTGCAGCCCTTCTACGGGGCGCTGCCCTTTGAGCTGACGGGGGCACAGAAACGGGTGATCTCCCAGATTCAAGACGACTTTTTGAAGGGTGTGCCCATGAACCGGCTGGTCCAGGGCGACGTGGGCAGCGGCAAGACCATGGTGGCGGCGGCCGCGGCTTACCTCGCGGTGACGAACCATTATCAGGCGGCGCTGATGGCCCCCACAGAGATTTTGGCGGAGCAGCATTACGCCTCCCTGTCCAGGCTCCTGGAGCCTCTGGGCATCCGGGTGGGGCTGCTCACCGGGTCCCTGACCCCGAAGAACAAGACCCTCATCCGGGAACGGATCGCCGCCGGGGAGCTGGACCTGATCATCGGCACCCATGCGCTGGTGACGGACAAGACGGTGTTCGCCAACCTGGGCCTTGTCATCACCGACGAGCAGCACCGGTTCGGCGTGAACCAGCGCTCCAAACTCTCCGCCAAGGGCGACGCTCCCCACTTGCTGGTCATGTCGGCGACCCCGATCCCGAGAACCCTGGCCCTGCTGATGTATGGGGATCTGGACGTGTCGATTCTGGACGAGCTGCCTCCCGGACGGCAGACGGTGGACACCTTCCTGGTGGGGGAGAGTTACCGGCCCCGGATCAACGCCTTTATCCGCAAGCACGCGGAGGCGGGGAATCAGGTCTATGTGGTCTGTCCCGCAGTGGAGGAGACCGACGGCATGAGCCTGAAAGCGGCCACGGAATGGGCGGATACCCTGCAAAATACCGTATTTCCGGACCTGAGAATTGCCCTCCTCCACGGCCAGATGAAGGGCGGGGAGAAGGACGCGGTGATGACGGCCTTCGCAAGAGGTGAAGCGGATGTCCTCGTTGCCACCACGGTGATCGAGGTGGGCGTGGACGTGCCCAACGCCACCCTGATGGTCATCGAGGACGCGGACCGGTTCGGCCTGAGCCAGCTCCACCAGCTCCGGGGCCGCGTGGGCCGGGGAAAGGACAAGAGCTTCTGCATCCTCACCACCCACAACCGGAACCCGGAGACAGTGGCAAGGCTGAAGGCCTTCTGCAAGACCACCGACGGCTTCAAGATTGCCCAGGAGGACCTGAAGATGCGGGGCCCCGGCGATTTCTTCGGCTCCCGGCAGTCGGGCCTGCCCACCTTCCGGATGGCGAATCTGGGGAGCGATTTGGAGACCCTGACCATCGCCCAGACCGCGTCCAAGGACTGGATCGAGCAGTACGGCGATTCCGACACCCCGGAGGCTCACGCCCTCCGGCAGCGGATCCAGGTGCTCTTCGAGCGGAACCAGGGAACCATGAACTGAAAATGCTGAATGCTGAATGCTGAATGCAGAATGCTGAATGATGCCCGGAATCCCTCGGTTTTCGGGTGGGAAACCATAGATTCTGCATTATGCATTATGCATTTGAGCGGCAGCTCAACCGGCGGGGCTTTTTGTATGTTCCATAAATTTTGAAAAAAGTGTTGTATCCATGGAAAAAATAGTGTAAAATAATACGAGTAAAAAATGCACATTTCGTGTCCGGAGACCTTCCGGCACTTCATTTGGAGGTAATTCATTATGAAAAAACCCATTGTTCTGGTGATTATGGACGGCGTCGGCAAGGGCGACGGCGGCAGCGGCGACGCAGTCAAGCTGGCAAACACTCCCGTTCTGGATCATCTGTTTGAGACCTGCCCCTACACCTGGCTGAAGGCCCACGGCACAGCCGTCGGTCTGCCCAGCGACGACGATATGGGCAACTCCGAGGTTGGACATAACGCCCTCGGCTGCGGCCAGGTCTACTCCCAGGGCGCGAAGCTGGTTGGCGAGTCCATCGAGAACGGCACCCTGTTCGCTTCCGAGACATGGATCGACCTGGTGGAGAATGCCAAGGCCGGTCACGCCATGCACTTCCTGGGCCTGCTGTCCGACGGCAACGTCCACTCCAACATCTCCCACCTGATCGCTCTGCTGAAGGCCGCCCACGCCGCCGGTGTGAAGAAGGCCTACTGCCACATCCTGCTGGACGGCCGTGACGTGCCTGCCACCTCCGCTCTGGAATATGTGGAGATGCTGGAAAATGTTCTGAAGGAGCTCTCCACCGAGGGCTGTGATTACGCCATCGCCTCCGGCGGCGGCCGTATGCAGGTCACCATGGACCGCTACGAGGCCAACTGGGGCATGGTGGAGAAGGGCTGGCGGACCCACGTTCAGGGTCAGGGCCGCGCCTTCGCTTCCGCCAAGGAGGCCATTGAGACCTACCGCGCCGAGACCGGCTGCATCGACCAGGATCTGCCCGCTTTCGTGGTGGCCCGCAACGGCGAGCCTGTTGCCAAGATCGCCAACGGCGACTCCGTCATCCTGTTCAACTTCCGGGGCGACCGTGCCCAGGAGATTTCCCTGGCCTTCGACCGGAAGGACTTCGACAAGTTCGACCGGGGCGATTACACCGGCGTGAAGTTTGCCGGTATGCTTCAGTACGACGGCGACCTGAACATCCCCGAGCACTATCTGGTCCAGCCCCCCGTCATCACCAACACCCTCACCGAGGTCCTGTGTGCCGCCGGCGTCCACGAGTACGCCCTGTCCGAGACCCAGAAGTACGGCCACGTCACCTATTTCTGGAACGGCAACCGCTCCGGCAAGGTGGACGAGAATCTGGAAGTCTACGAGGAGATCCCCTCCGACGTTATCCCCTTCGAGCAGGCTCCCGCCATGAAGTCCAAGGAGATCACCGAGCGGATGGTGGAAATGATGGCGTCCAAGAAGTTCGAGTTCCTGCGCTGCAACTACCCCAATGGCGACATGGTGGGCCATACCGGCGTGCTGGAAGCTGTCATCTACTCCATGGAGTGCGTGGACAACGGCCTGAAGGCCATCCTGGAGGCCGCTGACAAGTACGGCTACACCGTCTGCATCACCGCCGACCACGGCAACGCCGACCAGATGACCGAGACCAAGAAGGGCAAGACCTCCATCCGTACCGCCCACTCCCTGAACCCCGTTCCCTTCATCATCTACGACAAGGACAATGAGTGGAACATCAAGGACGGCGCCTACGGCCTGGCAAACGTGGCTCCCACCATCGTGAAGATGATGGGCCTCACCGCTCCCGCCTGCTGGGAAGAGAGCATGATCTGATCCATCCGGGGAAAAAGTCAAAAAGTTGTGGCTTTTTCCCCGTTTCCGTGATATGATTGAATCACGACTATAACAATTCGGACCAGGAGGTATTTCTATGATCCAGAAGAAAAACGAAAACGGTTCCGTCCGCGTGAACTCCAACGTCTATGTGGACATCGCCGGTTCCGCCGCTTCCAACTGCTTCGGCGTCAAGGGCATGGCTGCCCGCTCCCTGCAGGACGGCCTGTTCCACCTGCTGCGCAAGGAGAGCATGGCCAAGGGCGTTGAGGTGGAGTTCCACGGCGACGATTCCATTACCATCGATCTGCACATTATGGTGGACCATGGCGTGAACCTGAACGCCGTGGGCGCCTCGATTATCTCCGAGGTTCGCTACGTTGTTACCAAGTGCACCGGCACCGAAGTCCGTGCCGTGAATGTCTATATCGATTCCATGATGGCCGACTGAGCGGCCCAGAACAATTCGGAGGTGTAAACAATTGAGGCAGACCATCAACGGGGCCGATTTTCGCAGATTAGTCATCAGCGCGGCCGCCTCTATCGAGATCAACAAGCAGCAGCTCAATGAGCTGAACGTGTTCCCCGTGCCGGACGGCGATACCGGCACCAATATGTCCATGACCATCAACGCCGCCGCCGCGGACCTGCGGAAGGTGGAGGATCCTTCCCTGGAGAAGGCCGCCAAGACCGCCGCTTCCGCCATGCTCCGGGGCGCCCGGGGCAACTCCGGCGTCATCCTGTCCCTGCTGATGCGGGGTATCTCCAAGGAGCTGAAGGGCCACGAGGAGTGCGACGGCGTTCTGTGGGCCCAGGCTCTGCAGGGCGGCGTGGACGCTGCCTACAAGGCCGTCATGAAGCCTGCCGAGGGCACCATCCTGACCGTGGCCCGCCTGGCCGCCGCCAAGGCTGCCCGTGCCGCCGAGGAGAATAACTACATTGAGTTCGTCCACGAGGCCGCCATCGAGGAGGCCAAGGTGGCGCTGGCCAACACCGTCAACCAGAACCCCGTGCTGAAGAAGGCGGGCGTTGTGGACGCCGGCGGCAAGGGCTGGCTGGTGGCGCTGGAAGCGATGATGTGCGCCCTGCGGGGTGAGGACATCGTGGCTCCCGAGGCTGGCGCTTCCGGCGAGGTGAAGGACGCCGCCGATTTCTCCGACTTCGACACCGAGGACATCACCTTCACCTACTGCACCGAGTTCATCATCCAGCGGGAGAACGACAAGGATCCCGAGGCCCTGCGGGCCTTCCTGGATTCCCTGGGCGACAGCCTGGTGCTGGTGGACGACGAGGAGATCATCAAGGTCCACGTCCACACCAACGACCCCGGCAAGGCCCTGCACGAGGCCATCGAGTACGGCTCCTTCCAGACGGTGAAGATCGAGAATATGCGCCTGCAGCACACCGAGAAGGTGATGACCGAGAACGAGAAGGCCCCCAAGATCGCCGCTCCCGAGAAGCCCTTCGGCGTGGTCTCTGTCTGCGCAGGCGACGGCCTGGCGGATGTGTTCCAGAACCTGGGCGTGGACGGCATCATCTCCGGCGGCCAGACCATGAACCCCAGCACCCAGGACATCCTGACCGCTGTCAACGCTATCCCCGCTGAGACTGTCTTCGTTCTGCCCAACAACAAGAACATCATCATGGCCGCCCAGCAGGTGGACGCCCTGACCGAGAAGAACGTGGTGGTCATCGGCACCAAGACCGTGCCCCAGGGCATCACCGCCATGCTGTCCTTCAACCCCGAGGGCACCCTGGAGGAGAATACCGAAGCCATGACCGAGGCCATGGGCACCGTGGACACCATGCAGATCACCTACGCCGCCCGGAACTCCGATTTCGACGGCTTCGAGATCCACGAGGGCGACTACATGGCCCTCTACGGCAGCGCCCTGTTCGGCACCAGCAAGGACATCAAGGTCCTGCTGAAGGCCCTGGCCGAGAAGGTCCGGGACGAGGAGAAGGAATACATCACCATCTACTACGGTGAGGACATCAAGGAAAAGCACGCCCAGAAGGCGGCCGACCTGTTTGCTGAAATCTGCCCCAACGCGGATGTGAATCTGCTCCGCGGCGGCCAGCCGGTCTATTATTACATGATCTCTGCCGAATAAAGATCGATACCAGAAGGGAACCGGCAACGGTTCCCTTTTGTGCTATTTGTCCGAAAACGCATTTTGCATTCTGCATTCATCATTCAGCATTTCTCAGAGAAAGGAGTGGGACCATGGAACCCAAGAACAGCCGCTTTCGTACCCTGATCATGGCGGCGGAGCGGATCAGCTCCATGCAGATCCCGGTGTATGCGGCAAACGCCTGCTACTTCCTTGTGCTGGCGATCTTTCCGATGCTGCTGATCGTGCTGAGCCTGGTGCCCTATCTGCCCTACTCCGCCCGGGACCTGCTGGACCTGTTGGAGCAGGTGGTCCCCAGCGCCCTGATGGGAACGGTGGAGACCCTGATCGTCAGCATCTACTATAATTCCTCCGGGGCGGTGCTGAGTCTGTCCGCCATCGTGACGCTGTGGTCCGCCAGCCGGGGGATCTACGGCATCCTCACCGGCCTGAACCACATCTACGGCGTCCGGGAGGACCGGAGCTATTTCTACACCCGGGGCATCAGCTTCGTGTATACCTTCGTGTTTATCATTCTGGTGATCCTGACCCTGCTGATGCAGGTCTTTGGCCCCACCATCATGAGCTGGTTCGCCTGGATGGATAACCCGCTGGTGGAATTGATCAACCAGATCATCGATTTGCAGTTCGTGTGGATGCTGATCGTCCAGATCGCCGTCTTCACCGCCATCTACATGGTCTTCCCCAACCGGCGGAACCGGTTTTTCGACAGCCTCCCCGGCGCGGCGGTGGCCGCCGTGGGCTGGCAGGCACTGTCCCAGGTGTTCTCCATCTATGTGGAGCGGGTCAGCGCCACCAATATCTATGGCTCCCTGTATACGGTGGCCCTGGGAATGCTGTGGCTGTACTGCTGTATGTCCATCATCCTCTTCGGCGGCGGCGTCAACCGGCTGATCCAGCAGATGCTGAGAAAATAGCGGAAAATGTGTCTTTTTCGTAAATTTCCAGGAGCGTTTACGCCCTGTTCATAAATTCACGGTAGCATACCCATAATGGGAAACTGCGCCAGCGGTTTCCGGGAAAGGGTGAAAGAATATGTTTGGATTGGTCGCCGCCTCCCTTACGGAGCTGACCCAGGAGGAAAAGGACCGCTACCAGGCCGTCTACTGCGGCATCTGCCGGAAGATTGGCAAACAGGACGGACAGCTCTGCCGCCTGGGCCTGAGCTATGATATGGCTTTTCTGGCGCTGACGCTGATGAGCCTCTACGAGCCGGAGGAAGAAAGAAACCAGAATATCTGCGTCCGGCATCCCGGGAAAAAGCAGGGCTGGCTGGACAATGAATATATTCGCTACGCCGCGCGGATGAATGTGGCGCTGGCGTGCTATAATGCCAGAGACGACTGGCAGGACGAGAAGAGCCTGTCCGCCCTGGCGCTTTCCAAGGTCTTCGGAAAGAACGAGGACAAGATCGCGGAGGAGTACCCCCGGCAGTGCGCCGCCATCGCGGACTCCATCCGGGAGCTGAGCGCGCTGGAAATGGCGAACTGCCCCAACCCGGACGAACCGGCCAACGCCTTCGGCAAGCTCCTGGCGGAGCTGATGGTGTACCGGGAGGACCAGTGGGCCCCATACCTGCGGCAGATGGGCTACTGCCTGGGCAGGTTCATCTATCTGGCGGACGCCGCCATGGATTTTAAGCAGGACAAACAAAAGGGAAAATACAATCCCTTCCTCGCGCTTGGCGGGGAGGAGGATTTTGAACGCTGGGAGCAGTATCTGGTGCTGGCCATGGCCGGATGCACCGACGCCTATGAGCGGCTGCCCCTGGTCCAGGACAAGCGGCTGCTGGACAACATCCTCTACAGCGGCGTTTGGCTGAATTACAGAGCGAAGCAGAAGCAGAGCAGGAAGGAGAACCAAGATGGCGGATCCTTATGAGGTGCTGGGGGTAGACCGGAACGCCTCGGACGACGAGATCAAGCGGGCTTACCGCAAGCTGGCGAAGAAATACCATCCCGATGCCAACCCGGACGATCCCACGGCGGCCAAGAAGATGCAGGAGATCAACGCGGCCTATGACCAGATCAAGAACCCGGAGAAATACCAGTCCCAGCAGCAGAGCCAGGGCTACGGCTACGGCTCCGATCCCTTCGGCGGCTACAGCCAGCAGCGGAGCGGTTACGGCAGCTACGGCGGCTATGGCTCCTATGGCGGGTACTACCAGCAGCGCCAGAACCAGAATCAGCATTACGAGGACACCTACAAGCAGGCAGCCTACAATTACATCCGCTACAGCCGCTACAGCGAGGCGGCCAACGTCCTGAACCAGATGGGCGTGGAGAAGCGGGACGGCCAGTGGTACTACCTCAGCGCCCTTGCCAACGAGGGCATGGGCAACCAGGTCACGGCCCTGGAGCATATGCGCCGGGCGGTCTCCATGGACCCCGGCAACCAGGACTACATCGACGAGCTGGACCGGATGGAGCACCGCGGCGATACCTACCGCCAGCGGGCCGGGTCCTACCAGGGCTTCGATGTGCGGATGAGCCCCTGCGCGTCCATGTGCCTGTGCTATTTCCTGAATATGTTCTGCTGCGGCGGAAGAGGCTGGTTCCTCTGCTGCTGAGAATCGAAAATCAACCGGACCGGAGATTTTTTCTCCGGTCTGAATTTTTTTGAGACGAAAGCCGGATCTCAGGCGTCTTATCCATGAGATCTCAAAACCACATCAAAAGGAGGCGATGCCCCGGTGAACACAGAGGAGGCGTTCCTGGCCTACAAAGACGATGTCTACCGTCTGGCGGTGAGCTATACCCGCTCCATCGCCGACGCCGAGGACGTGTGCCAGACGGTGTTTCTGAAGCTGATGGAGCAGCGCAACATCCAGCCGGGCAGGGAAAAGGCCTGGCTGATTCAGGTGACGGCCAACGAGTGCCGGAGCCTGCTCCGGTCCCACTGGTGGAAGCGGACGGAGCCGCTGGACGAAAAAATCCCGGAGCCCTCCCGGGAGGATGGGCTGCTCCGGGAGGTGATGGCCCTGGAACCGAAATACCGGGCGGTGGTGTACCTTTATTATTACGAGGGCTACTCAGTGGAGGAAATCGGGAAGCTCCTGAAAACCAATCCCTCCACCGTCTCCACCCGGCTGGCCCGGGGGAGAAGCAAGCTGAAGGAAGAACTGAAGGAGGTTTAACTCATGGAAAAGCAACTGAAGGAATCCTTTGAAAATCTGACCATGCCGGAGGGCTGTCAGGCGCGGATTCAGGCAGCAATGGCAGAGAAGCGGAGAAAGACCCGTCCCGGCTGGGTCCGGGCGGCGATGGCCGCAATGCTGGCCCTGGTGGTGCTGATGGGATTCCACTTTGATACCCTGCGGGTCTGCGCGGAGCGGGCCTATGAGCACATTGTCCATCCCCAGGACCCGGAGGCCACGGAAGCCGTGGGCCGGATCGGCGGCGATACCTACGTCAGCTACGGCGGCGTGGTGGTTCAGCACGGGGAGTATTCCGGCAAAGTCAACGAGAAGCTTCCTGCGGAGGTCCGGGACGGGCGGCTGTACTTCATCGCCAACGGGGAGAACATCGACATCACCGACGAGTGCTCCATGGAACGGGCCTACATCTATACCATGGAGGACATAACCGGGGCCCTGCACTACATTGTGGTGGGCGGCACCCCGGAGAACTGGGGCTATCAGATCATCATCCGGGACACCACCCGGGAGGGGACGAACCCCGAGGGCTGGGTCGGAGGCGGCGGGTCCAATTACTGCGGCGAGGACAGCGATTGGGAACCCTACGGCTGGGTGAAGGATGCCAAGGAGCGGATCGGCCATCCCTGGCCCATCTGAGGATTGTAGAAACTGCATAAATGCCGGACCCGTTTTTTGGCGGGTCCGGTTTTTGCTGGGACGTTTTACCTATTGACACGGTAGGTAATACATGATATTCTTTAATCACACACCAACCTACTGAATTGGAGGGTAAATCCTATGCACGTATACGCAGACAACGCGGCAACCACCCGGGTCAGCCAGACGGCGATCCAGGCCATGCTGCCTTACTTTGACACCATCTACGGCAATCCGTCCAGTCTCCACTCCGACGGCCAGCGGGCCAAGGAAGCCCTGGAGGACGCCCGGGAGCGGATCGCCAAGCGCCTGGGCTGCACGCCCCGGGAGGTCTACTTCACCTCCGGCGGCACCGAGGCCGACAATATGGCCATCCGCTCCGCCGCTTACTTCGGGGCGCGGAAGGGCAAGAAGCACATCATCTCCACCGCCTTTGAGCACCACGCGGTGCTCCACACCCTGAACAAGCTGGAAAAGGAGGGCTTCGAGGTCACCCTGCTGGACGTCCATGAGGGCCACAACGTCACCGCCGAGCAGGTGAAGGCCGCCATCCGTCCTGACACCGCCCTTGTCACCACCATGTTCGCCAACAACGAGATCGGCTCCGTCCTGCCCATCCGGGAGATCGGCGCGGTCTGCAAGGAGGCGGGCGTCATCTTCCACACCGACGCGGTCCAGGCGGTGGGCCACCTGCCCATTAACGTGAAGGAGGACAACATCGATATGCTGTCCCTCTCCGGCCACAAGTTCCACGGTCCCCGGGGCGTGGGTGCTATGGTGATCCGCAAGGGCATCCCGCCCATGAACCTCATCGAAGGCGGCGGCCAGGAGCGGGGCAAGCGGCCCGGCACCGAGAATCTGCCTGCCATCATGGGCATGGCCGCGGCCCTGGACGAGGCCTGCGAGAACATGGAGGCCAACACCGCCAAGGTTACTGCTCTCCGGGACAAGCTGATCGCGGGCCTTTCCACCATTCCCCACAGCGTCCTCAACGGCGACGCGGTCAACCGGCTCCCCGGCAACGTCAGCTTCTGCTTCGAGGGCATCGAGGGCGAGGCCCTGCTGCTGATGCTGGACGCCAAGGGCGTGGAGGCCAGCTCCGGCTCTGCCTGCACCTCCGGCAGTCTGGACCCCAGCCATGTGCTGCTGGCTATCGGCCGTCCCCATGAGATCGCCCACGGCTCCCTGCGGCTGTCCCTGTGCGAAGAGAATACCGAGGAGGAGATGGACCACATCCTGAAGGTGGTCCCCGAGGTGGTCCAGTATCTGCGGAACATGAGCCCTGTGTGGAAAGACCTTCTCAGCGGCAAGCGCGAATACGTCATCAAGGACTGAATACGACACATATAAATAAAGGAGAACGGAACAATATGGCTCTTTACAGTGAAAAAGTGATGGATCATTTCATGAACCCCCGGAACGTGGGTTCCATCGACGACGCCAGCGGCGTGGGTGAGGTGGGCAACGCCAAGTGCGGCGACATCATGAAGATCTATCTGAAAATTGAGAACGACATCATTGTGGACGTGAAGTTCGAGACCTTCGGCTGCGGCAGCGCCATCGCCTCCTCTTCCATGGCCACCGAGATGATCATGGGCAAGAACATCCACGAGGCCATGCGGCTGACCAACAAGGCTGTCGCCGAGGCCCTGGACGGTCTGCCCGCCCACAAGATGCACTGCTCCGTCCTTGCCGAGGAGGCCATCAAGAACGCCCTGAAGGACTACTTCGACAAGAACGGCATCCCCTACGATCCCGCGGATTTCCCGGAGCTGGATCATGACGAGCTCCACGACGCGGTCCACGGCGAGGACTAAGGTATGATCGTATCATCCAAAGGCCGTTACGCGCTGCGGGTGATGGTGGCGCTGGGCCAGAAAGCCGAGGGGGAGTACGTCCCCCTGAAGGAGATTGCCGCCGCCGAGGGGATCTCCCAGAAATATCTGGAATCCATCATGGGCGTCCTGAGCAAGGGCGGCATGGTGGACGCCTCCCACGGCAAGAACGGCGGCTACCGCCTGAACCGGCCTGTGGGGGAATACACCGTGGGTTCCATCCTCCGGCTTACCGAGGGAGACCTGGCCCCGGTGGCCTGCGACGCCGGCTGCGAGCGCAACTGCGCCAGCCGGAAGATGTGGGACCGGCTGGGGAAGATGATCGACGGGTTCTTCGACGGGATCACCCTGGCCGACCTGATGGCGGAAAACTGAACGAAAAAGACTGCTCTGCGGAGCAGTCTTTTTTAATGGATAATTGACAATTTTAGGCGCATCAGAGTTTGGGACAAATCTAAAGAATTCTTAAGACATCTCCGAGCGCATTGACAATCCTTTTTGAAAAGTGTAAAATTACACCATAAGAGAGGAGGCGTTTCCCGTGGACCGGAAAAGCTTTATTGAAGAAATGGACATCCATCTGAAATTGGTACGCACCGAGTACGGCTACACCCAGGAGATGATGGCCCAGGTTTTGGGCATTTCCAAGAAGACTCTGGTGGAGATCGAGAAGGGAAGGTCCAGCCTGGGCTGGATGGGGGCGGTGGCCTTTTCCACCCTGTTTGCCGACAGCCGGATTTTGTCCAGTTTGCTGGGCGGTGAGGCCGAAGAATTGGTGAAGGCCCTGGCCTTTCAGGGGAAGAAGCCCTTTTTCTTCCCCACCATGGGCGGCCGGGTCTGGTGGCGGACCATCGAGACCGGGGAGAAATGGCGGATCCAGCAGAACATCATCTCCCAGCACTACCGGGCGCTGGACAAGGACGACCGGCGGATCAGCTTTTCCTTCGACCTGGATGAGCTGCGCCGGAGGGTGAAGGAATTGGAGGGAATGTTATGAAAAACATCTGGAAAAATGTGGTGAAATCTCTGGTGTATCTGGCCGTCGGGGGCGTGCTCATTGGGTATGTGTCGTTTTTGATGCTGATGGGCTTCGGGGGCGTGAATCTGAACCTGGCGAAGGCGCTGCCTGTGGCGCTGAGCCTGGGACTGGTGTATCTGGTGCTGTACTGCAACGACTGGCTGAAAAAGCCCTGGGCCCGGCGGCTGGGGATCGGGTATCTGGCCGTGGTGGTCCTGTGCGCCGGGTACGCGCTCTGGGGCTTCTACGAGGACTCCATCCCGGTGATGGACGATCGGGACAGTCTGCTCTATGACTATATCCCCAACGGGGAGGGCTCTCTGGCGGTGAAGCTGGAAGAGGAATCCACCCTGAAATTCCAGGAGGCCGCCATCCGCATGGACGGGGCAACGGCCCTGTATCCGGTGTACGCCGGATTCGTCCAGGCGGTGTATCCGGAGCAGGTCTACGAGCCCTGGGATTATTCCTATGACACGGCGGACAAAATGGGCCTGGTGGTCTGCACCGGCACCACCATGGCCTACGAGCGTCTGATCAATGGGGAGACGGACATCATTTTCGTGGCCGGACCCTCCGACGATCAGCTTGCCATGGCCCGGGAGGCTGGGATGGAGCTGCACCTGACCCCCATCGGCCGGGAGGCCTTCGTCTTCTTCGTCAACTCGGAGAATCCCGTCACCGGGCTGACGGTGGAGGAGATCCAGGGCATCTACTCCGGGGAGATCACCAATTGGAAGGAGCTGGGCGGCAAATGGCAGCGGATCCGCGCTTACCAGCGGGCGGAGAACAGCGGAAGCCAGACGGCCCTTCAGCGGCTGATGGCGGGACACGAGCTGATGGAGCCGGAGACCGAGGACCGGATCGCCGGCATGGGCGGCATCATCAACCAGGTGGCCAGCTACCGGAACCATAAGAACGCCATCGGCTTCTCCTTCCGGTTCTACTCCACGGAGATGGTCCGGAATGACCAGATCCGTCTGCTGGCCCTGAACGGGGTGGAGCCCACGGTGGAGACCATCCGGGACGGCAGCTATCCCATCGCGAGCAATTTCTACGCGGTTACCGCATCCCCCATCGGGGAACCCGCGCCGGAGGAAGAAAACGAGGACCTGGCGGCGCTGATCGAATGGATTTTGTCGGAGCAGGGCCAGTGGATCATTGAGGAAACGGGATACGTGGGTGTGAATTGATAATTGACAATTGATAATTGATAATTAGGACTTGGGAGGGGGGTATTCCGTGAAAGCATGGAAGGTCAGGCGGATCGCCAGTGTGAGAACATTCTTGCTGTTTCTGCCTGCTGTTTTGTATACGATTGGGGCCGTTTCGCTGAATGTCATCCTCAATGTCATGCTCAGCGAACCGTCCCTCTTGTGGTATGGGTGGGCGCTTTTGCTGTGGATCAGCGGAATCCTGCTGTATAAAGGGAAATGGGGTGGAGCGCTTCCTGGGCTGCTTCCGGCGGTACGACTGATGTATATGGGGATGCAATATACGGGACAAGTAATCAATATCGAATTCCCGCTGGGCGTGGGTACGGCAATTTACGTCGCTGTATGTGGCGTCTGCGTGTGGAGGAAAGGAGCGGTTCGATGAAAATACGAAAAGTCATGCGGCTTGTGAGTCTGGCGATGTTTGCAATTGCGGCGGTCTTTGTGTTCTGCGCGCTGTCCTGTCCCACGCTGGGGCAGACGATTTGGATCGGAGGTTTTGCCTTCGGCGCGGAGCAATGGCGGTTCTGCTACGGGGTCTACGCGCTGGTGATGGCGGGGCTGTTCCTCGGCTCCTTCTTTTTGTCGTTTTGATGACGCGCTAAAAATCGCTGTCATTGCGAGGGCCGCAGGATAAGTGGCAATTCGTTCTCTTGCGAGGCAAGGCCTCCCGTGGGCCCTTGGCCCCCAAGGGGATGGGGATTGCCACGTCGCACGGCTTCCTCGCAATGACAATGCATTTCGGTACACAGTCCGATATATCGAAATTTGAATAACCAACCGAAAACCGGTTATACTGTTTCAGAACCCAAAACAAAGGAGGTTATTTCCATGACCGAGAACAAGTGCATCGAATGCACCGTCAAGCAGTGCGCCAACCACGCCCAGGCAAGCAACTACTGCGCCCTGGACAAGATCCTGGTGGGCACCCACGAGTGCAACCCTACCCAGGACGCCTGCACCGACTGCATGTCCTTCCGTAAGAAGTAAACGGGAAAGCCGCAGTTTCTGGCTGCGGTTTACATAATTATCGACGCGTAGGAAAAGATATCCAGGGTTTCAGCAATTTTACAGAGAAAATTCAAATTTCCTTTGACAGGCGGAAACAATTTGTTCATAATATCAGCATATGATGTTGTCAAGCAAAAAACCAAACCCAAGGAGGTTATATCTATGGAATTTATGGACAATCAGGACTTCCCGTCCGTTGACGATACGCCTATCCCCGACATCAACGATACGCCCATCCCCCCTATCGATGACATCCCCATGCCCGGGGACGTCCCCATGGAGGAAGCGGCTCCCACGGAGGAGACGCCCGTGGAAGAGCCCCAGCCCGAGGCAGGTACTTACCGGAACGTGGGCGCGGGCCGGAGGGAATCCCCCTATGCCAACTCCCCCTATGAGACCAGCTTCGTTCCTCCCGTGGAGGAGCCCGCTTCTGCCCAGCCCGACACCACCGCCCGGCGGAAGGTGAAGGAGAAGCGGGAGAAGAAGCTCTCCACCGGCATCGGCAGAAAGCTCGCCGCCGCCGCGGCGGCGCTGGCAGTGGTGGCCGCCTCCTGCGGCATCACCGCATGGAGCGTGAACAGCCGCTGGGAGGAGAAGACCGCCCAGATGGAGGAGTCCTTCCAGACCCAGCTGGCCCAGGTCCAGTCCGCTCTCCAGACCCAGATCGCCGAGAGCGCCAGCACCATCAATACCGGCATCAGCGCCTCCGGCACCGGCACCACCGACGGGCTGACCCCCACCCAGGTCTACGCCCAGAACGTCAACAGCGTTGTGGCTGTGTCCAACTACGCTCTGGTTTCCTCCGGCAGAGGCGGCTCCAGCGAGCAGCTGGCGGGCACCGGCTCCGGCTTTATCATTTCCGAGGACGGCTATGTGATGACCAACTACCACGTGGTGGAGGGAGCCAGCAGTGTGAGCATCACCACCCATTTGGGCGAGGAGTATCAGGCCACCCTGGTGGGCAGCGACGAAGTCAACGACGTGGCTCTGCTGAAGGTGGAGGCCACCGGCCTGGACCCTGTGGAGATCGGCAGTTCCAGCGATCTGCTGGTGGGCGATATGGTCATCGCCATCGGCAACCCCCTGGGTGAGCTCACCGCCACCGCCACCGTGGGCTACGTCAGCGGCAAGGACCGTATTGTCGCCACCGAGGGCACCATGATCAACATGCTTCAGACCGACGCGGCCATCAACTCCGGCAACTCCGGCGGCCCGCTCTTCAACATGAAGGGTCAGGTCATCGGCATCACCACCGCCAAGTATTCCGGCTCCACCACCTCCGGCGCCTCCATCGAAGGCATCGGCTTCGCCATCCCCATCGACGACGTCATGGGCATGGTCGAGGACTTCAAGACCTACGGCTACCTGCGCAACCAGGCCTACCTGGGCGTCAGCGTCATGGATATGGATTCCTCCACCGCCAGCATGTACAACCTGCCTGTGGGCTCCTATGTCCAGAGCGTGGTGGAGGGCGGCAGCGCCGACCGGGCCGGTGTCCAGCCCCAGGACATCATCATCGGCATCGGTGAATACACCGTGGACGGCAACACCAGCCTGACCACCACCCTGCGCCGGTTCTCCGCCGGTGACACCACCACCATCACCGTCTACCGGGCGGGCGCGGAGGTCACGCTGGACATCACCTTCGACGAGCGCCCCCAGACCATCGAGGACAGCTCCACCGATCCCACCGAGGCAGGCGAGATGCCTAACACCGGCAGCTACGACGAGTGGTACGAGTACTTCCGCCGCTACTTCGGCGGCCAGGGCTGAGGACACCCACGCATCGCTGAAAACCATCGAAGCCCCGCGCCGAAAGGCGCGGGGCTTTTGCCATGCCGTTCGACCATTTTCGACCATAATGGTCGAAAAGTCTTGGCGACCCTTGCATTGCATTTTTCGACGGAATCTGCTATCATAGTTCCATAGAGGCAAATGAGGGGTGCTGATTATGCAAAAGGTGTTTATTGCGGACTATTCAGAGGATTTCTCGCTGGTCCTGGCCGGTGCCCTCCGGGCGAAATACCGGGTGGAGATCTGCCATGACGGCGCTGAGGCCCTGGAACGGATCCGGTCCACCCGGCCGGATGTGCTGATCATGGATCTGATGCTGCCGAATACATCCGGCATCGACATCCTCAGGGCGGTGAAGGAGGAGAGCCTTTGCCGCGCTGTGATCGTCACCGGCCGGTTTTTCAGCGACTATGTGCTGGAGAGCCTGCGGCGGTATCCGGTGGACTATGTGACCATGAAGCCCTGCGCCATCCAGTCCATCCTGGACCGGGTGGAGGAGCTCTGCGCCGAGATCCAGCCCGACGCCGCCCAGCAGCCGGATCCCCGCTGCGCGGTGTCGAGTATGCTGCTGGCGCTGAATATGCCCACCAACAAGAAGGGCTTCCGCTACTGCCGCCAGGGCATTCTGATGCTGGCCGAGGACCCGGGCCGTCAGGTGACCAAGGTGGTCTATCCCGCCATCGCCAAGCAGTTCGGCACCACCAAGACCGCGGTGGAGAAGGCCATCCGCAGCGCCATCGACACCGCCTGGGAGAACCGGAACGAGGAGCTGTGGCGGCAGTATTTCCTACCCGCCTCCAACGGCAGAATTCCCCGTCCCACCAACAATCAGTTCCTGACCCGTCTGGCGGACACCATCGCCCTGGAAGAACGGAGATTCGCGGGCGAGCGCTGACCGGCGTGCCGCCCAGTGCCTGGGCTGGCTCCTCGAGCCTGGGAGATTGTGCCTGTTGACAGTCGAGTAAAACTGCCCGACTGGTCGGCGGGGTGCCCCCGCTGGCACCTCGGGTCTGAAAGATTGTGCTTGCTGGCAGTCGAGTAAAATCACCCGATCGGTCGCTGGCTCACGCTCGGCGTATGGAAATCGGACATGGTAAATTTCGATTTATAAGCCTGTTTGAAAACCACTGTAGGGACCGGCGTCCCCGACGGTCCGTGCCGCGTAAGCGGCAAACGTTGTTTGCCGACGGACCGTCCAGGAGGCCGGT
>JBGVDK010000106.1:0-2620 GCA_045119355.1 Faecousia sp. | reverse complement strand
GCCATCGTCCAGATCGACGACGGCCTGGCCGAGCTGGACGAGGCCCTTCCCCTGCTGGACGCGGCGGCGGAAGCAGCTCAAAAAATGCTGGACCTGCTCACTTCCCTGCCCTTCGGCGACTCCGAGGCCATCGCGGAGGTGGAAGCCCAGCTTCAGGAGCTGATCACCCAGCGGAACACCTACACCGCCCAGCGGGAGGAGCTGATTGCCACCCGCGCCCAGTGCGCCGCCCAATTGGAGGAGCTGCGCCAACAGAAGGAAGACCTGACCGCCCAGCGGGAAGCGCTGCTCGCCCAACGGGAAGAGGTCGTTGCCCAGAAGGAAGCCCTCCTGGCCCAGCGGGAGGAAGTGGCCGCCCAGCGGGAAGAGGCCGCCGCCCAGAAGGCGGAGCTTCTGGAAACCAAAGCCACCCTTGAGGACGCCATGGCGCAGATTCAGGACGGCTACGCCCAGCTGGAGGAGGGCCGCGCCGAAGCGGAGGCCCAGTTCGCCGACGCTCAGGCCCAGCTCGACAGCGGCGAAGCTCAGCTGAATGACGCCCAGGCGACCATCAACGAGAAATGGAACGACATCGCCGAGGGCGAGGAAGCCCTCCTGGAAGCGGAACAAACCCTGGCCGATGGCTGGGAGGAATATTACGAGGGCAAAGCGGAGGCTGAAGCGGAGCTTGCCGACGCGGAGGAGGAGCTGCGCAAAGGACCTCAGGAACTGGCCGACGCCCGGGCGGACATCGACGCCATCAAAGCGCCCACCCTCTACACCCTGACCCGGAACACCAACCTGGGCTATGTGGTGTTCGAGAGCGACTCGGACATCGTGGCCGGTGTTGCCAAGATCTTCCCGGTGTTCTTCCTGGCTGTGGCGGCGCTGGTGTGCATCACCACCATGACCCGGATGATCGACGAGGAACGGACCCAGATCGGCGTGCTCAAGGCCCTGGGCTATTCCTCCGGCGCCATCATGAGCAAGTATCTGCTCTATTCCGGCACCGCCTGTTTGCTTGGCATCGGGCTGGGCCTGCTGCTGGGCAGCACGGTGTTCCCCCAGATCATCTGGTACGCCTACTGCATCATGTACGATTTCTCCGATCAGCTCACGCTGTCCTATGACATCGGCACCATCGTCTTCATTTTTGTCAGCTATCTGGGTCTGACGCTGCTGGTCACCTGGTACTGCTGCCGCCGGGAGCTGCGGGACGTCCCCGCCGAGCTGATCCGGCCCAAGCCCCCCGTCTCCGGCAAACAGATTTTGCTGGAAAAGCTGCCCTTCTGGAAGAACCTGAAATTCCTGAACAAGGTTGCCATCCGGAACATCTTCCGCTACCGCCAGCGGCTTGCCATGATGCTTCTCGGCATCGGCGGCTGCACCGCACTGCTTGTCACCGGCTTCGGCATCGGGGATTCGGTCTCCGACATCGTCAGCTATCAGTTCGAGACCGTGACCCTCTACGACATCGGCGTGACCTTCGAGGAAGCACTGGACGAGGAAGGCCAGGCGGAATTTCTCGCCGCCAACCCGGAGCAGGAGGTGCTCTTCTGCTATCAGGGCGGCATCGACGTGGATTTTGACAACAGCGTAAAGAACGTGAATTTCCTTGCGCTGGACGGCTCCCTGGATGGCTTCATGGACCTGCACAAGGGGGATTCCCCCATCCCCATGCCCGGTGAGAACGAGGTCCTGATCTCCATCGGCACCGCCACCGCCATGGGCATCGAAGTGGGCGACACGGTGACCCTCCGCAACTCCGATTTGGAGGAGCTGGAGCTGACGGTCTCCGGCGTCTTTGACAACAACGTCTACAACTACGCCATCGTCTCCGGCGACACCCTCCGCGGCCAGTGGGGCCGCTCCCCCGAGCTTCAGACCGCCTTTGTTCTGGCGAACGAGGGCCAGGAGGTCCATGAGCTGGGGGCACAGCTTGCCGCCTGCGAGGGGGTGCTGACCCTGACCATCAATCAGGACACCGCCGACACCGTGGGCAATATGATGAGCGCCCTGGACGCCGTCATCCTGGTGGTGGTGGTCTGCGCCGGAGCTCTGGCAGGCATCGTGCTGTACAACCTGACCAACATCAACATTCAGGAGCGGATCCGGGAAATCGCCACCATCAAGGTCCTGGGCTTCAACGCCGGCGAGACCGCCAGCTATGTGTTCAAGGAGAACCTGACCCTGACGGTTGTGGGCACGGCCCTGGGCCTGATCGCGGGCAAATGGCTCCACGCCCTGGTGATGAGCTATGTGCGCATTGACATGGTATGGTTCGACAACCGGGTCAACACCATCAGCTATGTAATCGCCGCGGTGCTGACCATCCTGGCGGCTGTGATCGTGGACTTTGTGATGTACTTCAAGCTGGAAAAGATCAACATGGCCGAAGCCCTGAAATCCGTCGAATAAGGCGGGCGGCGTGCCGCCGCGGGCAATGCGTGCATGGTGCGGTGCGTTTCGTTACTGCCCTGACCCGCTCGGTAACGTTACATGGTTCAAAAAAAGAGGAAAAGATTTTGGTCTCTTCCTCTTTTTCATTGCGGTTCAATTTAGTCATAATGCAAAATCTAACGTCCTGTCATCCTGAGCGAGTGAAACGAGTCGAAGGATCTTCGCACTATAATCACATTTG
>JBGVDK010000105.1:0-12616 GCA_045119355.1 Faecousia sp. | reverse complement strand
AAAACTGGACTCCACATTTCTGTGAAGTCCAGCTTTTCTTAACTTAATGACATTGCTCCGGATGGAGGGCGGTTTTTTGTAACTGTGCTACATAAGTAGATGTAGGGACCGGCGTCCTCGACGGTCCGCTCCAACCTAAGGCGGCATTGTTTACGGCAAAATTTGCCCATTGAGGTCAAATTCTACCGACGGACCGTCGGGACGCCGGTCCCTACGGTGTAAAATGTTCGTTTGTGCAAGTATGCGGGCGACCATTGGTCGCCCCTACGACGGCTTTTCAGCTGCCCGAGTACGCTGTGAGCGCCCAGACACTGGAGGTGGAAAATACCCCCGGGATGGCTCCCGGGGGTACTATTACGTTTTTTCGGACCCGAATTCCATACGCCGAGCGTGAGCCAGCGACCAGTCGGGCGGTTTTACTCGCCTATCAACGAGCACAATCCATCAGACCCGAGGTGCCAGCGGCGGCTCGCCGCTTAGACTTTGTTGGGGGCGGGGACGGGGTCCTCGTCGTTCTTGATCCGGGCGTCGGCGATCAGGTGCTTGGGGCACACAGTGGCGCACAGACCGCAGGAGTTACACTTGCTGTAGTCGATGGTAGCCAGACCATTGGCGACAGTGATAGCCTCCTGGGGGCAGATCTTCTTGCACAGGCCGCAGCCGATACAGCCGGCGGTGCAGGAACGGGCGGTGACGGCGCCCTTGGCGTTGGAGTTGCAGGCGATGATAACGTCGGTGCCGTACTCCACGAAGGTGATCAGCTTCCGGGGGCAGGCGCTGGCGCAGGCGCCGCAGCCGACACACTTCTCCACATCCACCTTGGCAACGCCGTCGATGACGTGGATGGCGTCGTACTTACAGGCCTTGGTGCAGGTGCCGTAGCCCAGGCAGCCGTACTGGCAGGACAGGGGGCCCTTGCCGCCGACGCGGGAAGCAGCCAGGCAGTCCTTGAAGCCTTCGTAAATACCCTTGACCTTAGCGCCGCCCACCTGCAGACCGGTCTCGTCATAGACCTTCTGGCCGGAGCACTTGACCAGGGCCACCTTGCGGGTGACAGCCTCGGCCTTCACGCCCATGATGGCGGACATGGCCTGGGCGCACTCGTTGCCGCCGGAGGCGCACTTGCCGATGGGAGCCTCGCCGTTCAGGACGGCCTCGGCGTAGCCGCCGCAGCCCGCAAAGCCGCAGCCGCCGCAGTTGGCGCCGGGCAGGCACTCATTCAGAGCGTCCAGACGGGGGTCGGTCTCCACGTAGAAGACCTTGGAAGCGGCCGCCAGGACCAGGCCGAAGCCCAGACCCAGACCGCCAAGGATCGCAATTGCAATAATAATATCCATACGATTTCGTCCTCCTTAACCGATGCTCAGGCCGGAGAAGCCCATGAAGGCCAGGGCGAGCAGTCCGGCGGTGATCAGAGCGATGGGGAAGCCCTTGAAGCACTCGGGGGGCTCGGCCTTGTCCACGCGCTCGCGGACGGAAGCAAACAGCACGATGGCCAGAGTGAAGCCCAGGCCGCCGGCAGCGCCGTTCACCACGCTCAGCAGGAAGTTGTAGCCCTCCTGCACGTTCACCAGCACCACGCCCAGAACGGCGCAGTTGGTGGTGATCAGGGGCAGGAACACGCCCAGAGCCTTGTACAGAGCGGGAACCATCTTCTTCAGGAACATCTCGACCACCTGCACGATGGCGGCAATGACCAGGATGAAGGCCACGGTCTGCATATAGGTCACGTTCAGGGGAACCAGCAGGAACTCGTTGACCACCCAGCAGGCAGCGGAGGCCAGGGCCATAACGAAGGTAACGGCCATGCCCATGCCCAGTGCGGTGTCGATTTTCTTGGAAACGCCCATGAAGGGGCAAATGCCGTAGAACTTGACCAGAATGAAGTTCTGGCTCAGCAGAGCGGCGATCAGAATACCAACAATCTGCATTACTTAGCGCCCTCCTTCTTCTTGTTGTTCATGCGCTTCATCAGAGCCTGAGAGCCCGCGATGACGAAGCCCAGGACCAGGAAGCCGCCCACGGGCATGACCATCTGCATGGCGGGAAACTGCTCGGGGATGATGCGGATGCCCTCGCCGCCGTTCAGGATGCCGCCGCCGAAGGTGCCGGAGCCCAGCAGCTCACGGATGACGCACACGATGACCAGAGCCACGGTGTAGCCGATGCCCTGGCACAGGCCGTCCACAGCGGAGGCCAGGACGCCGTTCTTGGAGGCGAACGCCTCGGCACGGCCCAGGACGATACAGTTCACGACGATCAGGGGGATAAACACGCCCAGAGAGGATGCCAGCGCGGGGATGTAAGCCTGCAGCAGCAGATCGACCACGGTAACGAAGCCCGCGATGATGGTGATGTAGGCAGCGATACGGATCTGGCCGGGGATGACCTTCCGCAGAGCGGAGATCAGCACGTTGGAGCAGATCAGGATGATGGTAACGGCAACGCCCATGCCGATGCCGTTGAAGAGGCTCGTGGTGATGGCCAGCGTGGAGCACATGCCCAGCAGCTGAACAAGCACGGGGTTCTTGGTCAGCAGGCCTTCGCTAAACTGTCTCTTGAAATCCATTTAGAAGTACCTCCTTAACCCATGTTTGCAACGCAGTCCAGGGCGGCGTTGACGCCGACGCAGATCGCGCGGGAAGTGATGGTGGCGCCGGTGATGGCCTCCACCGCGCCGCCGTCCTTGGTGACGGAGACAGAGCCGCTCATGCCGACAAACTGGCCCCGGAAGGCCTCACCGGCGGAGGTGGTGGCAGCGGCCACGGCACCCAGACCGGCGGTCTCGGAATGATCGATGACGGAGATGCCCAGAACGTTGCCGTCGAAGTCGATGCCCACCATCATGGTGATGGCGCTGTCGAAGCCCACGGGAGCGACCTGGACGGCGTAACCGGCTTCGCCCTTATAGACCACGGAAATCAGACCGGTGGAGTCGGTGAAATCCACCTCGTCGCCGCCGCCGGGCAGAACTGCCTGGACGGCTTCCTGGGTCTTCTGGTAGTTCAGCTCGTCGATGACGGGCTTGGTGATGCTGTTGACACCGGCCAGGCACGCGGCCACGATGGCAGCGATCAGGAACAGGGTACCGGCCAGGCGCAGCACGTACATAACCATAGATTCATTCGTTTTCATATTACTTCGCTGCCTCCTTCTTGGGTGCGCCGAACTTCACGGGACGGCCCAGACGGTCGAGCAGGACCACGCAGCAGTTCATGCACAGGATGGCGTAGGAAACACCCTCGTTGTAGCCGCCGAAGTAGCGGATCATAACGGTCAGGATGCCGCAGCCGACGCCGTAGATGATCTGACCCATGGTGGTCAGGGGGCTGGTGACATAGTCGGTGGCCATGAAGATGGCGCCCAGCATCAGGCCGCCGCCGAAGATCTGGCACAGCATCCACTCCAGGTTGTTGTTACCCTGGGGGAAGATGAGGGTCAGCAGAGCGACCGTGCCGATGTAAGAAGCGGGGATGGTGATCTTGATGACCTTGCGGGCCAGCAGGTACACCAGGCCGATCAGCAGAGCCAGAGCGGAGGTCTCACCCAGGCAGCCGCCCACGTTGCCCATGAACAGCTCGATCCAGCTCTCCTCGGGCATCAGGCCCTGGTGCATGTTGGCCATGGGGGTAGCGGCGGTGACGACGTCCACGGGGTTGATGACGGCGGCGGCGTTGTTAAAGCCGACCTTGATCCAGGTGGACATGGCCACGGGCCAGCTCATCATGAAGGCACGACCGGCCAGAGCGGGGTTGACCACGTTGCGGCCCAGGCCGCCGAAGAGCATCTTGACCAGCAGGATGGCGAATGCGGCGCCCAGGATGATCTGCCAGTAGGTGACCGTGACGGGGCACACGAAGGCAAGCAGCACGCCGGTGACGCAGACACTAAGGTCGTAGGTCTTGTCGTGCTTCTTCATCAGCTTGTTCCACATCTTCTCGAAGAAGTAGCAGGCAGCCACGGAAACGGCGGTCAGGGTCAGGGCCCGGAAGCCGAAGTAGTAAACGGACATAATCATGGCGGGGACCAGGGCGATCAGGACATCCCGCATGATGGTCTGGGTGGTGACGGGGGAATGAACGTGGGGAGAGCTGGAAACCGTCAGCTCATAGTAGTATTTCATCTGTGCCATTGTGTTTCCACCTCCTTATTTCTTGGCCGCGGCAGCGGCTTCCCGGATGATGACCTTGGCGGAGCGGAAGCCCAGAACCAGAGGCACGCAGGCGGGGCAGGTATAGGCGCAGCAGCCGCACTCGATGCAGTCCATGATGTTGATGGCCTTCATCTCTTCCACGTCGCCGGACTGCATGGCCTTGTACATCAGAACGGGGCTCAGCTTCATGGGGCAGGCGTCGATGCACTTGCCGCAGCGCAGGCAGCGGGAATCCTCGACATTGTAACGGTTGCTGTGGCCCAGGATGGTGATGGCGTTGCAGGCCTTGATGGTGGTGACGCTCAGGTCGTACTGAGCCGCGCCCATCATGGGACCGCCGTTGAGGACCTTGTAGGGGTTCTCGGACACGCCGCAGGCCTCCATCAGGTCGTTGAAGCTGGTGCCGATGGGAACCATCAGGTTTCTGGGCTCCAGGACGATGTCGCCGGAGATGGTGACGATGCGCTCGATCAGGGGCATGCCCAGATACACAGCGTCATGGATGGCCTTGCAGGTTGCGGCGTTGATGACCACGCAGCCAACGGCAACGGGCAGACCGCCGGAGGGAACCTCACGGCCGGTGACGGCGTAGATCAGCTGCTTCTCAGCGCCCTGGGGGTACTTGGCGGGCAGCACATCCACGATGACGCCGGTGCCGGCGGCAGCGGCCTTCAGCGCCTCGGCAGCCTTGGGCTTGTTGTCCTCGATGCCGATGTGGCCTTCCTTCAGGCCCAGGATCTTCATGGCGACCAGCAGGCCGGAGACCACGAGTCCGGGCATCTCCTGGCACAGACGGTCGTCGGACGTGATGTAGGGCTCGCACTCGCCGGCGTTGACGATGATGGTATCGGCCTTGCCGATGGCGCCGGAGAGCTTGACATGGGTGGGGAAGGCAGCGCCGCCCATACCGACGACACCGGCTTCACGGATGATGCCCACAAGCTCGTCGGGGGTCAGAGCTTCGACCTCCTCGGCAGTTCTGGGCTGGATGTCAGGACACAGGGTATCCTGATGGTCATTTTCGATGACCACGCTCATGACGGTGCCGCCATTGGTGTGGGGACGCATCTCCACAGCCTTGACCTTACCGGACACAGACGCGTGAACCGGGACACACAGGCCCTGGTTGTCACCGATCTTCTGACCCTTGGTCACCAGGTCATTCTTCTTGACCAGGGGTTTGCAGGGAGCGCCAATGTGCTGAGCCATGGGAATGACCAGCAGATCAGGCTCGGGGAATGTCTGCACACTCCGCTCCTCGGCGTAATGCTTATTCTCCTTAGGGTGAACGCCACCAAAGAAGGAAAACGCCATAGGTCTATCACCTCTTCTGTTAAATTACCGCTTTAATGCCCGCGGCACAGGAATGATATTATAATACAGCAAATTTTTCGTTTTGTCCACCGGGAATCAGTTACTTTGTACAAAATTTGTTCAAAAAATAAAATTATATCGATATAATATGCACAGTTGCCAGAGTCTTCCAGAAATGAACCCGGAAAACTTCCGGGTTATGGCTGCGCAAGCGGTTGTTTTGCGCACTGGGGCTGTCAGTGGATATGCAAAAGGGTGTCAAAATTCACCCGGCACAGGTGGAATTAAAAATTAAAAGTTGAAAATGATGGTCTTTTCCGCCAGGTTTGATTATAAATCTAATTTTCCATTTTCAATTTTCCATTAAAAAAGCAGAGCGGATTTCTCCGCTCTGCTTCTGCATACATTATATAATACTGATCGGCTTGACGCGGCAAACGCAAAGAAGCCGTCCTTGCCTCTCCCTCTGGGAGAGGTGCCCCGGAGGGGCGGAGAGGGCGTCTTCCCCTCTCAGTCACGGCCTGTGGCCGTGCCAGCTCTCCCAAAGGGAGAGCCAAGCTAATTATATTACCGGTGCTCACCCAGGAAGGCCAGCACCAGCACATCGGGACCGGTATGGGAGCCGATGACGTTGCCCACATAGCTGATGATGACTTCCTTCACGCCGCAGCGCTCCTTGAGCATCTTCGCCACAGCCTCGGCATCCTCCTGGCAGTCGCCGTGGCCCAGGAAGACGGTGTCGTTCTTTCCGGGCAGGCCGGTCTCCGCCAGCTTCTCCACCAGCATATTCATGGCAGCCTTCCGGCCCCGGGCCTTGGCAACGGTATCCAGCTTGCCCTCCTCGTTGACGATGAGCACGGGCTTGATCTGAAGCATGGTGCCCACCACGGCGGTGGCCGCGCTGACCCGGCCGCCCCGCTTCAGGTGCATCAGGTCGTTGACGGTGACCCAGTGGCAGACATGGAGCATATTCTCCTCCACCCAGGCATAGACTTCCTCGATGGTCTTGCCCTCCGCGCGGAGCTTGGCGGCGTTCCACACGATCAGGCCGTGGCCCACGGAGGCGGAATGGGTGTCGATGACCAGAATCTTCCGGTCGGGATACTTCTCCCGCAGCTCGTCGGCGGCGATGACGGCGGACTGGTAGGTGGTGCTCAGGCCGTAGGCGAAGCACAGGGCCAGCACGTCCTTGCCCTCGGCCAGGGCAGGCTTCATCAGCTTCTTCCAGCCCTCCAAATTGACGGCGGAGGTCTTGGGCATCTTGCCATTCCGGATGCCGTCGTAGAAGGCCTTGGGAGCCATTTCGCCGTCGTCGAAGACGGTTTTCTCGTCGTACTCCACGCTCAGGGGAGCGACGCCAACGTTCAGCTGGGCGATCAGCTCTTTGGGCAGGTCGTGGCAGGAATCGGACAGGATCACAAACTCATTCATATTCAAAAACTCCTTGATTTGTTGTGTATTACATTGTTATGCTGGACAAACTCCGCCTCCACGGGATATAATGGGAGGCAAACTGCAAGCATGATTATAATCCCGGGAGGGCCAAAAGTCCAGTCCCGGGCGGTGGAGAAGCCCTCTCCGAGCGGTAGAGTGGCCGCTCTCCCCCGTGGAATCCCCTCTGGAGGCACGCTATGATCTCTTTTCTGACCAAATTCATCCTCCCCGACGGCTTAGACCCCGCCCAGCCGGAGGTCCGCTCCATGGTGGGCCGCCGCAGCGGCATGATGGGTATCTTCGCGAACCTGCTGCTCTTCGCGGGAAAGCTCGCCGTCGGCACCCTCTCCGGGTCTCTCGCCATCACCGCCGACGCCATGAACAACCTCTCCGACGCCAGCTCCTCGGTGGTGACGCTGCTGGGCTTCAAGCTGGCCCAGCGGCCCGCCGACGAGCACCATCCCTACGGCCACGCAAGGTACGAGTACCTCTCCGGCCTGGCGGTGGCGATGCTGATTCTGGTCATCGGCTTCGAGCTGGGGAAGACCTCGGTGGAGAAGATCCTCCACCCGGCGGAGGTAGCTTTCTCCGGCGCTCTCGTGGTGGTGCTGGCGCTGTCCATCCTGGTGAAGCTGCTGCTCTGCGGCATCAACGGAAAGCTTGGCCTGGCCATCAACTCCGGGGCTCTCCTGGCTGCCGCCGCGGACAGCCGGAACGACTGCGTCACCACCTCGGCGGTGCTGCTGGCCGCCCTCTTCGCCCGGTTCACCGGGATCCAGATCGACGGCTGGGCGGGTCTCGGCGTTGCGGTGTTCATTCTCTGGAGCGGCTGGAACATGGCGAAGGACACCATCTCCCCCCTGATCGGCGAGAACGGCAGCCCGGAGCTGCGGCAGCAGATCGTGGAGGCTCTGCGCAGCCACGACAAGATCCTGGGCTATCACGACCTGATGGTCCACGACTACGGCCCCGGCCAGCGGTTCGCCAGCGTCCATGTGGAGATGGACCGGGCGGAGGATCCCCTCCTCTGCCACAGCATCATCGACGGCGTGGAGCGGCGCTGCCTGGAAGAATACCGGGTGCATCTGGTGATCCACTACGACCCGGTGGTCACCGACGACGCGGAGCTGAACGAAAAGCGCAAAGAGGTGGAGCTGATCCTCCGATCCATGGACGAGCGGATCGGCTTCCACGATTTCCGGCTGGTCCGTGGTGACAGCCGCACCAACCTGATCTTCGACATCACCCTTCCCCCGGAGCTGAGCGGGAAAGAAGCCCAGGTCAAGCGCCAGCTGGATACCGCCCTGAACCTGCGCAGCGACACCCGGTACGAGACCGTCATCACCTTCGACGGTCCGGGCCTGAGCAGCGGGGAATTATTTTGACAGCAGGGATATTCTCTGTTATAATGAAAAAGTTATGCAATCACTACGATTTCCTGGAGGAACGAACGATATGAGAATGAGAAAAATGAAGAACCTGGAGCCCCGGATGGAGCGCTGCGCCGCACTGCGCGTCGCCGAGCCCGCGGCGATGAAGGGGGCTTGGCGCTCCCTGAAGCCCGACGCCACCGCCCTCTGGGTGGAGGTGGGCTGCGGCAAGGGTAAGTTCACCGCCGAGACCGCCGAGGCAAATCCCGATGTGCTGCTGATCGCCGTGGAGCGCTGCCGGGAGGCCATGGTGGTCGCCATGGAGAAGGCCCAGGCCATGGGTTTGAAGAACGTCTACTATATTGATATGGACGTTGCCAACATTGAAGAGATTTTCGAGAAGGGCGAAATTGACCGGCTGTTCATCAACTTCCCGGACCCCTGGCCCCGGAAGAAGAACGCCAAGCGCCGCCTGACCCACCGGGGCTTCCTGGATAAGTACTGCCGGGTGGTCCGGGAGGGCGGCGAGTTCCATTTCAAGACCGACAACGCCCCCCTGTTCGAGTTCTCCGTGGAGGAGTTCGCCGCCTGCGGCCTCGAGGTGAAGAACCTCACCCGGAACCTCCACGAGAACGGGGTCGTTGGCATCATGACCGGCTACGAGGAGAAGTTCCACGCCCTGGGCACTCCCATCAACCGGTGCGAGGTGGTGTGTAGGCCTTTTGTCCTGCCCCCCGAGGAGAAGAATAAGGGCGAAGAGGCGGCTGAGGAATAAAATCGCGAATCAATTGAGGCGTTGCGTGATTGACCGTAGGGACCGGCGTCCCCGACGGTCCGGTCGGTAAAATTTGACCTCGATGGGCAAATTTTACCGCAAACAATGCCGCCTTTCGGCGGAGCGGACCGTCGAGGACGCCGGTCCCTGCAGTTTTTTTCAACCGTTCCATAATTCGGATTTTCACATTCTAACGAGGATCAACCATGACATATTACGCAGGAAAATGTGACATCGCCGTCATCGGCGCGGGCCATGCGGGCATCGAAGCCGCCCTGGCCGCTGCCCGGCTCGGCTGTCACACCATCCTTTTTACCATCAATCTGGACGCGGTGGCGAATCTCCCCTGCAACCCCGCCATCGGCGGCACCGGCAAGGGACATCTGGTCCGGGAGCTGGACGCCCTCGGCGGGCAGATGGGCGTCGCCGCTGACCACTGCTGCATCCAGTACCGGATGCTGAACCGGGGCAAGGGTCCCGCCGTCCATTCCCTCCGGGCCCAGGCGGACCGCCGGGCCTATCAGAGCTACATGAAGCACGTTCTGGAACAGACCGGGAACCTGGAACTGAAGCAGGCCCAGATCGTGAAGGTCTGTGTGGAAAACGGCGCCGTCACCGGTGTTGAGACCATGCTCGGCGCCCACTATGACGCCAAGGCCGTGGTCATCGCCACGGGAACTTATCTCGACGCCACCGTCATCACCGGTGAGTCGGTGTATTCCTCCGGACCCGACGGGATGCACGCGGCGGTGGGTCTTGCGGACAATTTGAGGGAGCTGGGACTGCCCCTGCGCCGGTTCAAGACCGGAACCCCGCCCCGGATCAACCGCCGGAGCGTGGATTTCTCCAAAATGGAGCTTCAGCCGGGAGACGCGGACCCCGAGCCCTTCTCCTTCCGCACGGAGCAGGCTCCGGAGAACAAGGCGGTGTGCTACCTCACCTACACCAACGAGGAGACCCACCGGATCATCCGGGAGAACCTCCACCGCTCTCCCATGTACGACGGCACCATCTCCGGTGTCGGTCCCCGGTACTGCCCCAGCATCGAGACCAAGATCGTCCGCTTCGCCGAGAAGAACCGCCACCAGCTGTTCATCGAGCCCTGCGGCCTGGACACCGAGGAGCTGTACATCCAGGGCTTCTCCTCCTCCCTCCCGGAGGACGTGCAGCTTCAGATGATGCGCACCATCCCCGGCCTGGAACACGCGGAGATGATGCGGCCCGCCTACGCCATCGAGTACGAATGCGTGGACCCCACCGAGCTGCTGCCCACTCTGGAAACCAAGAGGATCAGCGGTCTCTACGGCGCGGGCCAGTTCAACGGCACCTCCGGGTACGAGGAGGCTGCCGCCCAGGGCCTCGTCGCGGGCATCAACGCCGCCCTGAAGCTGAAGGGCAAAGCCCCCATGATCCTGACCCGGGACACCAGCTACATCGGCACCCTTATCGACGACCTGGTGACCAAGGGCACCGAGGAGCCCTACCGGATCATGACCAGCCGCAGTGAATACCGGCTCCTCCACCGCCAGGATAACGCGGACTACCGGCTCACCGCCATCGGCCACCGGGTAGGTCTCGTCTCCGACCAGCGGCTGAAGCAGGTGGAAGCAAAGTACGAGGCCGTCCGGAAGGAAGCCGCCCGCCTGGAAGCCAACGGCGTCGCCGCCAGCGCCGCCCTGAACGAGATGCTGGCAAAATACGATTCCACCCCGGTGAGCAATTCCGCAAGACTGGCGGACCTCCTGCGCCGTCCCCAGGTGACCTATGCCGACCTGGCTCCCTTCGACCCGGACCGTCCGGCGCTCCCCGCCGACGTCACCGCCGAGGTGGAAATTCAGGTGAAATACGCCGGATATCTCGCCCGCCAGGAAAAGCAGGTGGCCGAGTTCAAGAAGGCGGAGGCCAAGGCCCTGCCCGCCGACATCGACTACGAATCCATCGCCGGACTCCGGCTGGAGGCCCGGCAGAAGCTGAGTCAGATCCGCCCCATGTCCATCGGCCAGGCGAGCCGCATCTCCGGCGTCAGCCCGGCGGATATTGCGGTGCTGCTGATCTACCTGGACGCGGCCGGGAGCCGCAATTGATAATGGATAATGGATAATGGATAATTGACAATTATGGTATGGCTTCGCCATGGATTTGATTTTCCCGACTCTTCTAATTATCAATTGTCAATTTTCAATTATCAATTCCAATCACAAACCGCCTCCCGCCGTCATAGGATAGTGGGAGGCGATTTTTATGGCTATTGTACCAACCAACGAACCGATGACGTCCGCTCTCGCGGTCCAGACCATCGAGCGGCTGATGAACGCTTATCCCTTCATCCGGGCCGAAACCATCGGCACCACCGCCTTTGGGCGGCCCATCTGGGCGATGCAGATCGGCACCGGGGACCGGCGGGTGCTCTACTCCGGAGCCCACCACGCCAACGAGTGGATCACCTCTCCCCTGCTGCTGAAATTCGCGGAGGACTACGCCGCCGCTATTGACGCCGACGGGATGATCTTCGACCGGTCCGCACGGCAGCTTGCGGCAGAGACCACCATTTACATTGTACCCATGGTGAATCCGGATGGGGTGGACCTGGTAACGGGGGTGCTCCAGCCGGGGAATGAACAGTATGAGCGGGCATTGGGCTTCGCCCGGAACTATCCCAACATCCCCTTCCCGGAGGGCTGGAAGGCGAACCTCAACGGGGTGGACCTGAACCTCCAATATCCCGCCGGGTGGCTGATGGCACGGGAGATCAAATTCCGTCAGGGCTACACCCAGCCGGGGCCAAGGGACTATGTGGGCCGGGCGCCCCTGAATCAGATCGAGAGCCAGGCCCTCTACGACTACACCCAGCGTGTGGATCCGGAGCTGGTGCTGGCCTACCACACCCAGGGGAAGGTGATTTACTACCAGTACGGCGGCATCGAGATCCCCGGCACGGCGGAGCTGGCCCAGCGGTTCGCGGAGGTCAGCGGCTATGCGGTGGAGGAGGTACCCTATGCGTCCAGCTTCGCGGGGTACAAGGACTGGTTTATCCAATATTTCCGGCGGCCGGGGTTCACCATCGAGGTGGGCGAGGGGGTCAATCCCCTGCCCCTGAGCCAGTTTGACGAGATCTACGCCGACAACATTGGCATTCTGGTGACCGCCGCCACCGGTTGACAAAGCCGGTCCCTTCGTGGTAAAATACAGAAGCTATGCGGGCATGGTGGAATTGGTAGACTCGGTGGATTTAGGTGCTGTCACCTCAGTGAAGGTTTTTCATTTCGTCACCCGCACAGAAAAATTAAATATGCGGGCATGCTGGAATCGGTAGACTGGACGGATTTAGGTTCCGTTGTCGAGAGGCGTGTGGGTTCGAGTCCCACTGCCCGCACCACGATTTTACGGCAGTCTATTTTTGTAGATTGCCGTATTTTCTTTTGTTTTTCATAACATTTATCGATTCTAAAAAATCCTTCACACCACGAAAGGGTGACATCATCTGTAAGGTTCGCATCTACCAATTCTGCTGTTCTTTTGCTTTCCGACTGGCTGCCGCCCTACGCTCAGAGGAATAAGGTGCTGTAAGTC
>JBGVDK010000104.1:0-6347 GCA_045119355.1 Faecousia sp. | reverse complement strand
GTGTATTCATGGACGGAAACATTCGAATGTAGGGACCGGCCTCCCGGACGGTCCGCTCCGCCGAAAGGCGGCATTGTTAGCGGAAACATTTGCCCATCGAGGTCAAATGTTTCCGACGGACCGTCGAGGACGCCGGTCCCTACAATTTATCAAACGGGTTTGCGTCCGGCCAAAGGGGAGGGCTTTGTGTTTTTACTTCAAATTTCGGACAACCTCAGCGGCCTTTTTCACCGCCTCGCCATCCGTATACTGCCGGTCAAACTCCGACGCCATGGGCAGGCCCATGGGGACGCCCTCCCGGCGGAACACCATGGGACCACGCTCTGTCCGCTTGCAGGAGGCGTGGAAGTGACGGATGCCGGTCTGGGCGTAAAGCTCCGGGATATTTCCGGCGCTGACGCCGGAACCGGCCATCAGGTGGACGCGGCCCGCGGCCTGTTCCTGAAGCTGTCGAAGCAGGGGCGCGCCCTTCACCGCCGTGGCCTCCTGGCCGGAGGTGAGGATGGTGTGGATGCCCAGCTCGATGGCCTGTTCCAGGGCTTTACCGGGGTCCCGGCAGACGTCAAAGCACCGGTGGAGGGTCACGGTCATGCCCTCGGTGTAGGCCATGCACTCGCCGAGAAAATCCATATCCAAGTCTCCCTGGGGAGTCAGCGCGCCGATGACCACGCCGGAGGCTCCCGCATTGGCGCAGTCGATGATCTGGGCAATGATCTCCTCCTTTTCCTCGGGGGTGAAGCAGAAATCCCCGAACCGGGGCCGGATCAGCACGTTCACCGGAATGTCCAGCCGCTCCACCGCCTGCCGGACCAGGAAAGGCGAGGGGGAGGTGCCGCCCAAAAGCAGATTGGCGCAAAGCTCAATCCGGTCCGCGCCGTTCTCCGCGGCACGCCGGGCAGATTCAAAGGAGTCCGCGCAGATCTCAAGCAGGAAGTCACTCATAATAAATCCTCCGATTCCCTGAATTGAAAATGAAAAATGGAAAATTGACAATTATGCCGCATCCAAATTTTCAATTTTCAATTGTCAATTATCAATTTCGTACAGCGGCCTGGGGGGATTATAGGGCTGTGGCTTGTAGGTCACCGAGCCGATGGGCTTGCCCTCCACGCCGTAGCGGGGGTTGTAGCCGAAGAGATTGATGTACTGGTGCAGGTCGTTCTTCTCCGCCTCCATGGCCTCCATGACGGCCACCGTCGCCAGCACGTCGTCGATGGCCCGGTGGGAATTGACCACCTTGCCGCTGAGGTCATAGGCCTCGATGGCGTTGCACAGGCGGTGGGGATAGGGCCGCCGGTCCTTGTACACGGTCAGCAGGTCCAGCTTGTCCTTGCCCTTGAGGATCATGGGGTCCCCATCCCGGAGGAGCAGGTAAAACAGGAAGCTCAGGTCGAAATGGGCGTTGTAGGCCAGAAGCAGCGTGTTCCCGCCGATCATCTCGGCGATATCCCGGCAGACCCGGGTCTTGGGGATGCCCCGCTCCCGGATGTCCTGGGTGGAGATGCCGGTGAGCTGCTGGATCTTCGGGGGGACGAAGCCCCCGGGGCTGAGGGTGATGAGGTTGTCGTACTCCTGCACCACCTTGGGCGCGCCGTCCACGCGCTCCACCACGACGGCGGAGAACTCGATGATTTCGTCCCGGGCGTAGTCCAGGCCGGTGGTCTCGGTGTCGAAGAGCACCAGCCGGTCGTATTTGGCGAATAAGGTTTCCAGGGCCATGTTACCCCTCCTTCCCCAGGGCTCTGGCCCGGGCGTATTTGCTCCTGGGCTCCGGCACCAGGCCGAACCGCTGGGCGAACTCTTCTCCCAGGAGGTCCAGCTTCCCGGGATCGCCGGACTTCAACTCCAGCTCGATCTCGTGGAAGGGACATTCCCGTCCGCCGTTGATCAGCACGCCGGAATCCAGGGCAAGCTCGATTTTGAAGTTGTCCTTGACCTCTCCGATATAAAGGGGCAGGGCCTCCCGGGTGAACCGGGCGCCGCAGGTGGGAATGACGCCTCCCGCCGTCAGCTCCAGAAGCTCCGGCAGGGAAGCCTTTTCCGCCAGAATGGGCAGGGCCTTGCGGATGTCATCGCACTCGCACTCCCATTCCCCCCGGCCTGGACCGGCGATGGGGGTCTTCAGGGTGCAGACGTGGCGGTTCCACTCCAGGCGGTGGCGCAGAGTCCAGTGCCGCCGGGAGAGGGCCCCGTCCGGGGTGTCGTAGTAGCAGGTCTCCATGGGGATCTCACAATATTTTCTTTCGGGGAAGAGGGAACGGACACGGTTCAGGGACTCGCTGTCCGCCCGGTATTTCAGTTCATATTCCACGCCCATAAATGGCCTCCGTTCTTTTTAATGGATAATTGACAATTGATAATTATGGTATCTCCTTTGGAAATGATTGAAAATTTTCGGCGATGTACGTTCATTATCCATTATCAACTGTCAATTATCCATTCCATTATACACGTCTTTCTGGTTCAGGGCAAGAATATTCTCATTCCGGTTCGGTTTCCGACAGCTTTATGAGCCCCGGCGTGGTAGGATTTCTCTACACAAAAGGGAAAGGGTCGTGATATGCAAATGGTCAACACACAGCGGATCCAAAAGGTGAGGGATGGGCTTCTTCAGGCGCTGACAGGCGAGAAAGGAAAACGATGGCTGGAAGGGGCCGGGTGGCTGGCCGCAGGGTTTCTGCTGTCGGCGGGGGCCTTGGGGCGGGATTTCCAGCCCCTGGCTCTGGGACTGCTCTGCGCCGCGCCCCCGGGATGGCGGGCGGTGCTGCTGGCCCTGGGAGGAGCCATTGGGTATCCGGTGTTCTGGGGGACGCCTGGATGGCAGGGCTCCGCCTGGATGGGCTTCGGGCTGATGGTGGCGCTGGGCCTGGGGGACAGGGGGATCGTGAAGCGGCAGCGGACGCTTCTTCCGGCTTTATCTGCGCTGATCGTGGCGGGCACCGGGGTGATCTGGCTGTTCCGGTTCGGGGACGATACGACGATTCCTATGTATCTGCTCCGGGTGGCGGTTGGTGTGGCTGCCGCCGGGGTGTTCTCCCTGTGGCGGCAGGAGCGGAACCCCTGGCTAGACTGGGCGGTGGAGGCCATCGGGGTGCTGGCCCTGGCCCAGGTGGTGCCGGTGCGGTATCTGGGGCTGGGTTTCATCGCGGCGGGGTATCTGGCCGCGGGAGGGAGCCTCCCGGCGGCGGTGCTGGCGGGGCTTTCCCTGGATCTGGCCCAGGTGACGAATGTGAAGATGACGGCGGTGATGTGCGTGGCGTCACTCCTCGGCAGGCTCCCGAAGGGGCCGAAGTGGCTGCCGGTGCTCTCCGGGGCGGTGAGCTTTCTTCCTGTGGCGGCGCTGTCCGGGGCGTGGGATGTACGGCCCCTGCCGGGGCTGATCCTGGGCGGAGCCCTGGCGGGGCTGTTCCCTATGCCGGAGCGGGAAGCGAAGCCCCGCCGCCATAGCGGCGAGGCAATGGTGGCCCAGGTCCGCTTGGAACAGATGGCCCTGGCCCTGCGGCAGATGGAACAGGCCCTGCTCCTGACTCCGGAGCCGGAGCTGGACAAGGGGGCGGTGCTGGCGAAGAGCTGCGCCCAGGCCTGCGATACCTGCCCGGAGCGCCGGAGCTGCAAGGGGAGAAGCCTGCTTCCCGCCATGCCGGAATCGGTGCTGGAACAGCCGGGTCTGAGTGAGGAGGACCTGCCCACCGGCTGCCGGAAGCCGAATCGTCTTCTCTCGGAGCTTCGCCGGGGCCAGGAGCAGCTCCGCCGGATGAAGGGAGATGGAAACCGGCTCCTGGCTTACCGGGGGGCCTCCCGGGAGCAGTATGGATTTTTGGCGGATTTTCTGGAAAATCTCTCCGACGAGCTGGCCCAGCGCCACGACTACCGGGAGCCGCGCTTCCGGCCGGAGATCGGCCTGTCCACCCGGAGCAGCGAGGCGGTGAATGGGGATAAATGCGTATGGTTCGAGGGGACGGGGAACAGTTTTTACGTCCTCCTCTGCGACGGCATGGGAACGGGAGCGGAGGCCGCCCGGGAGAGCGAGGAGGCGGCGGGGCTCTTAAAGCAGATGCTTCAGGCGGGGTTCCCGGCGGAGTATGCCCTGAGGTGCCTGAACAGCTTGCAGATCCTCCGGGAGATGGGAGGCTGCGCCACGGTGGATCTGGTGAAGCTTCAGCTGGACACGGGAAAGGGAACGGTCTACAAATGGGGCGCGGCCCCCAGCTATCTGATGGCGGGGGGCCAATTGCGAAAAATCGGGACAGCCAGTCCGCCGCCGGGGCTGTCTGGCAGCGCCCGGGAGATGGTGGACCGGCTGTCCCTTGGCCGGGGAGAGCGGCTGATTTTGCTCAGCGATGGAGTATCCGAGGCAGGACTTCTCGACAGTGCCCGCACGACACCGACGCAGCTGCCGGGGGAGATGGCGGCGGCGATCTTGGAGAAGGAGCGCTCCGGAGGGGATGACGCGACAGCGGTGGTGATCAGGCTGATCCCGGGCCGTCTGAGTGCATGATACCACGGTTCGAGCGCAAATGCTGTCGAAACACTAGATGTGGGATGGAAATTTCCGAAAAAGCCACAAAATCTTGTGCTTCTCCCGGAATATCGGCGAACTAGCGCCGGATCAGGCAGGTTTTGCCGCCGGGGGTCAGGGTGAGAAGCAGCACATCCGCCTGGGTGACCCGCTGGCCCGTGAGGTAATGGTCCAGCCAGGCCCGGTCCTTCCCGGCGAGAGCCAGGTTGTCCTCCAACAGCCTCCCGTCGGAGAGAACGGTGTAGGGAAGCTCCTGCTTCGGCACCTTCACCCCGGCGTCACAGGCATCGGCGGGCTGGTACTGGGGGTAGGGAAAAGCGGTGACGGAGCCGTTGGTCTCCAGGATGGCGAACTGGACGTGGTCCACCTCCAAAATCCCCAGCTCCCGGAGGTGGCCGGTCAGCTCGTCCAGGTTCACCCGGGTCTTTTTCAGATTGTCGTAGAGAAGCTTGCCGTTGTCGATGAGGATCACGGGCTTGCCGCAGAGCAGCCGCCGGAGCCGGATGCACTTCAGGCAGACCCAGCTCACCAGCCGCTCTGCCAGCAGCACCAGGATCATGGGCAGCAGCCCGTGCCATAATGGAAGTTCCAGATCCTCCACGGGAATGGAGGCGAGATTCGCCAAAAGCATGGTGACCACAAATTCCGACGGCTCCATCTGAGCCACCTGCCGCTTGCCCATGAGCCGGATGGCGACGATCAGCGCGGAGTAGAAGAGCAACGTGCGAAGAAGTACCATTGGTTTTCCCCCTTTTCCGGATAGGATTCCCGGGGATGAGGGGGATTATTCCTTTCGTGTCATCCTGAGCGGAGCGTAAGCGGAGTCGAAGGATCTTCGCACTTTCGAGGATTGGCACAGTAAATTGGTGCGAAGATCCTTCGACTCACTTCGTTCGCTCAGGATGACAGGCGCTACAGCCCGGAAACGTGTACAAATTATTTACGCTTTCGTCATATTTCGCTCTTGCATTTTCCGGGGGATTGCTGTATGATATCACCGTTAGCACTCAGGATAAAAGAGTGCTAACACAACTGACACTTTTGTAGATGAAGAGGAGCGTGCCGCAAATAGCGTTCCCAGTCTAAATATCACTTTTGGAGGAATCGTTTATGAAACTGAAGCCTATGGCCGATAACGTGCTGCTGAAGCAGGGAGAGTCCACCGAGACCACCGCCTCCGGCATCATCCTGGCCACCGCTACCAAGGAAAAGCCCGCCATCTATGACGTCGTGGCCGTCGGCCCCGGCACCAAGGACGTGGAGATGCTGGTGAAGGTGGGCGACAAGGTCGTCGTCTCCAAGCACGTGGGCACCGACGTCTCCCTGGACAAGGTGGACTACAAGTTCGTCAAGCAGGATGAGATCCTGGCAATCGTTGAGTAATCGGGAGGAATACTACTATGTCTAAGATGATCGTTTACGGCGAAGAAGCCCGCAAGAAGCTGCAGTCCGGCATCGACCAGCTGGCCGATACCGTCAAGGTCACCATCGGCCCCAAGGGCCGCAATGTGGTGCTGGGTAAGAAGTACGGCGCACCCCTGGTCACCAACGACGGCGTCACCATCGCCAAGGAGATCGAGCTGGAGGACCCCTTTGAGAACATGGGCGCCCAGATGATCCGCGAGGTCGCCACCCGGACCAACGACATCGCCGGTGACGGCACCACCACCGCCACCCTGCTGGCCCAGGCAATCACCCGGGAGGGCCTGAAGAACCTGTCCGCAGGCGCCAACCCCATGGTCATGCGCAAGGGCATCGAGAAGGCCGTTGACGTGGCTGTGGAGGCCATCAAGGCCAACTCCGTTCCCGTCTCCGGCAGCGAGGACAT
>JBGVDK010000103.1:0-39677 GCA_045119355.1 Faecousia sp. | reverse complement strand
CTTCTCATAGAACAGGGCGGTGGAGCCGTCGCCGACTTCGTGGAACAGGTTGGAACGGGTCCAGTCGAAGATGGGCATGAAGTTGTAGCAGATGACCTTGACGCCGAACTTAGACAGGTTGCGGATGCACTGCTTGTAGTTCTCGATCAGGGCGTCGCGGGTAGGCTTGCCGATCTTGATGTCATCGTGGACATTGACGGACTCAACGACGTCGCCGTTGAAGCCGTAAGCGTGGAGCTGATCCATGACCTCGGCGATCTCGTGCTCTTCCCAGATTTCGCCGGGCATCTTGTTGTGCAGTGCCCAGACGATGCTGGTCACGCCGGGGATCTGCTTGATATCGGAAAGCTTGATCTTGTCATTGCCTTCGCCGTACCAACGGAAACCCATGTGCATAGGCATAGTGAATTCCTCCATTTGTGTAAATTTTCGTGCCTTGTGTGCACAAGGCACACTCTCCCCCTCTGTCAGGAAAGATTTTGGCTACTGTGATTATAGCATAAAGGTGCCCCGTCTGACAATGAAGTGTCTCCAAAAAAATACACAAAAAAACCGGCAAAAATTTAGGTAAGAAAACCAGTTGGGTCCTGAAATTGGAAAATTCTGAGCCGAATGTCATTTTTCGGCGGAAGGGAAAGGGAAAGGAAAAGGAAAACTTCTCCGGAAATTGGAAAAAATCCGGACAAAACATTGACAGAATGGCCCTTTTTCGGTATACTAAAGCAGTATGCCCCCGTAGCTCACCTGGATAGAGCGTGCGCCTCCTAAGCGCAAGGTAGTGAGTTCGAGTCTCGCCGGGGGTGCCATGAAACCAATCCCTATTTATTGGAGAAGTGCTATGAATATCGAATTTGAAGTTTACAAGGGCAAGCTCAACGACGTCCGTCCCGCCCTGGACGGCCTGGCCGAGTCCCTGAATCTGGAGGGCATGAAGAACGAGCTGGAACGGCTCCACGCCATGCAGGAGGCTCCCGGCTTCTGGGACGATCCCGAGAAGAGCCAGAAGATCGTGGTCAAGACCCGCCAGACCGAGACCCGGATCGAGCGGTATGAGAAGATGGTCGCCTCCTGGGACGACCTGTACACCATCTGCGAGATGGCTATGGAGGAGGACGACGACTCCATGCTGGACGAGCTGAAGAGCGGCTTCGACGCCCTGACCGAGGAGATGGAGGCCTGCCGTCTGGAGACCCTGCTCACCGGCAAGTATGACAAGAACAACGCCATCATGAGCTTCCAGGCCGGCGCAGGCGGCACCGAGGCCCAGGACTGGTGCCAGATGCTGTACCGGATGTACACCCGCTGGACCGAGCGCCATGGCTTCGACTACAAGATCCTGGACTACCAGGAGGGCGACGAGGCCGGTCTGAAGTCTGCTTCCATCATGGTCGAGGGTGAGAACGCCTACGGCTTTTTGAAGGGCGAGAACGGCGTCCACCGCCTGGTGCGTGTGTCTCCCTTCGATGCCAATGCCCGCCGTCAGACCTCCTTCTCCGCGGTGGAAGTCATCCCCGAGATCGAGGACGAGTCCGAGGACTTCGAGATCAAGCCCGAGGATTACGAGATGCAGGTCTACCGCTCCTCCGGCGCAGGCGGCCAGAAGGTCAACAAGACCTCCTCCGCGGTCCGTCTGATCCACAAGTCCGGCATCGTGGTCTCCTGCCAGACTGAGCGGTCCCAGTTCCAGAACAAGGAAACCTGTCTGAAGATGCTGCGCTCCAAGCTGGTGGAGATCCGGGAGCGTGAGCACCTGGCCAACATCGCTGACATCAAGGGCGTCCAGCAGAAGATCGAGTGGGGCAGCCAGATCCGCAACTACGTGTTCATGCCCTACACCCTGGTGAAGGACACCCGTACCGGCTGCGAGACCAGCAACGTCAACGGCGTCATGGACGGCGCGCTGGATCCCTTCATCGAGAGCTACCTGAACTGCCTGGCCACCGGCAACTGGGTGCAGAAGTAAGAGAATATGGCAGCAGCCTCCCGTCGCCGGGAGGCTGTTTTTTAGTCCGCGGCGTACAGGTGGAGGCCGACCTTCAGGCCCTCCCGGAAGGCAAGCCGCTCATATTCCCAGCAGAGGGCGCAGATCTGGCAAAACATCTGATCTGCCTGGGCTTCGGAAAGGGGCTGGAAGATATGGGACAGTGCGGTGAACTTGGACCGGATCAGTTCGTTGTCCAGGTTGATCTCCTCGGCATAGGCGTCCCAGAGAAGGTCCAGAATGTCCTGGGCGTCTGACGCGGGGAAGGAAAGGGGATTGTCAGCCAGATATTGGCGGAGCTGGGTGATGTAAGGGTTCATGTGAGTGCCTCCTTTGAAAAGATAATTCCATAGTAACACAGATTTGTTTGGTTTGTTGAAAAAAACACCTTATAAGGAGTCGATAAAATGTTATAGCCGCAGTTTTGCATGCAGTCTGTTTGATTGTACGGACCAACAAATATGTCATCCTGAGCGAGTGAAACGAGTCGAAGGATCTTCGCACCGATTTGACTGCATATCTTAACGATAGTGCGCAGATTCTTCGACTCCGCTTCGCTCCGCTCAGAATGACATATCGTTACATTCCTGATTGTAGCGTATTTTTATATTGATGGCTATACCCGACATTTTGGGTATATATAGGCTTTCTATCACTGAACAAAAATTCGTAGGGGCGACCATTGGCCGCCCGCAATGCGTGATTGCATAAAAGGCGGGCGAGCAATGCTCGCCCCTACCAGAGCAAAAAGCGCGCGAAAAAGGCTGTCACCCAACTGGGTGACAGCCTCAAACATTACAGATGATACTTGGAGGAATATTCCTCAAAGAACTCGGCGAAGGACTGAAGCTTCAACCGCTTGACGCTGCGCAGGTAGGCATGGGTGTCGAAGCTGTCCGACTCGATGGCAACCATAGCAACGGCGATGTTGGAGCAGTGGTCCGCGATCCGCTCGTAGCTGGTGAGGATGTCGTTGAACACAAAACCGGAATCAAAGACGCACTCACCCGCCCGCAGCCGCTCCACATGATGGAGCTTGCACTCCTCGCAGAGGTAGTCGATGACCTCTTCCAGCGGCTCGACCCGGTAGGTCATGGGGATGTCGTTGTTCTGGAAGGCGGTGATAGCCATTTCCACGATCTCGGCGATGGCCTGCTCCACCACGGACAGCTCCTGCTTGGCCTGGTCGGAGAAGCTGGTCTTCTTGTCGCTGAGTTCCTTGGCGCTGTCCGCCAGGTTCATGGCGTGGTCGGAGATCCGTTCCAGATCCGTGATGATCCGGAGGAACAGGCTTAAGTATTCGTTTTCCTTGTCGTCCAGCTCCTGGGCGCTGACCTTCAGCAGGTAGCTTCCCAGGGCGTCCTCGTACTTGTCCACGGATTTCTCCTGGGCCTTGACCTGGGCGTAGGTGTCCTGGCTGTAGCCGTGGAGCAGCCCCAGAGACAGCCCCAGATTGTTCCGGGCACGGCCCGCCATGTCGTCGATGGCGTTGTGGCACTGCTCGAGGGCCAGGGCGGGGTTGGTGATGAACCGCTCTTCCAGGGGGATCAGGTTGTACTTGTCCTCGTCGGAGCCAGCTTTGTCCCGGATAAAGAAACGGGTGATCTGGCCGATCTGCTTGTACAGAGGCAGGAGGACGGCCACCACGATCAGGCGGTACACGGTGTTCAGCAGGGCCACGCTGGCGGTGGACAGGATGGTGCCCATGAAGGTGAACTGGAACATGGCGTTCAGGGCATAGAACACGACGTCGGTGAACACCACGCCCAGCAGGTTGCTGATCAGATAGGCCAGGGCGGTGCGCTGGCCGTCGGGGGTCGCGCCCACTGCGGACAGCAGCACAGGCACAGCCGCGCCGATGGAGATGCCCATGATCAGGGGCAGGGCGATCTCAAAGCTGATGGAGCCGGTGAAGGTCAGGGCCTGGAGAATACCGACCGCGGCGGAGGCGCTCTGCAAAATGCAGGTGAAGGCCATGCCCACCAGGATGCCGATCAGGGGGTTGGAGAAGGTGGTGAGGATGCTGATGAAGGCTTCGCTCTCCTTCAGGGGAGCCACGGCGCCGCTCATGGCGGACATGCCGAACATCAGCACCGCGAAGCCCAGGAGAATGTCGCCCAGGTGGTTCTTGAACCGGTCCTTGGAGAACATCCGCAGGAAGATGCCCGCCAGCGCCGCTACGCAGGTCAGGGTGCTGGTGGAGAACAGGGACAGCCAGCCGGAAGCGCCGTCCAGGCTGGACAAACAGATGACCCAGCCGGTGATGCTGGTGCCCAGGATGGCGCCCAGGACCACGGGGATGGCCTGCTTCAGCTTCATCAGCCCGGAGTTGACGAAGCCCACCACCATGACGGAGGTGGCGGAGGAGGACTGGATCACGGTGGTGATGCTGGTGCCGAAGAGCATACCCCGGAGGGGGCTGCCAGTGAGCTTGTAGAGGATGATTTCCAAACGGTTGCCGGCCACCTGCTTCAGGCCGTCCCCCATCAGGGACATACCAAACAGGAACAGGGCGATGCCTGTAAGCAATTCGATGACATTTGACAGCTGCATAGGGAGGACTCCAATCTGGTCTGCGGGGGACTTTACGAAAACTTCACGCAGATTTTAATTAGATTTTACAACACGAATCAAACACTGTCAAATCCTGGCGATGAAAATGAGGGGAAATTTACAATGCGGCCATATTTCTTTGCAGGAGGAGGGGAAAGAAAAAGGCCGTCACCTTTCGGTGACAGCCTTCAAAGCGTTCTGTATATGGAATTACAGGGCAGCCTTAGCCTTCTCCACCAGGGCGGCGAAAGCGGCGGGATCCTGAATGGCCATCTCGGACAGGCTCTTGCGGTTCATCTCGATGCCGGCCTTCTTGACGCCGTTCATGAACTTGGAGTAGTTCAGACCGTAGGGGGCGACAGCGGCGCTGATACGGGTGATCCACATGCGGCGGAAGTCACGCTTCTTCTGCTTACGGCCAGCGAAAGCATAGTTGCCGGACTTCATGACCTGCTGCTTGGCCATCTTAAAGTGGCGGGACTTGGAACCCCAGTAGCCCTTGGCCAGCTTCAGGGTAGCATTTCTTCTCTTGCGCGTCATCATTGCGCCTTTCACTCTTGCCATTTGTTATATCCTCCTATTCCTCTTACTTGTAAGGAATCATTTCCTTGATTGCGGACACGTTGGTAGCGTCGGCGTATGCGGTGGTGCGCAGACGGCGGGTACGCTTGGTGTCCTTCTTGGTGAGGATATGGCTCTTGTAAGCGCGGGCTCTCTTAACCTTACCGGTCTTGGTCAGGTTGAATCTCTTCTTTGCACCGCTATGGGTTTTCAGCTTGGGCATAGTAGGTTCTCCTTCCGTTTTCTTTACTTTATCAAGCTAACAGTTACTTGCTGTTCTTGGGGGACAGGAACATCGCCATGAAGCGGCCATCCAGCTTGGGATTCTTTTCCATGTTTGCCACTTCGGAGCACTCCTCGGCAAAGGTCAGCAGGAGCTTCTCGCCGATGTTGGTGTGCGCCATCTCGCGGCCGCGGAAGCGGACGCTGACTTTGACACGGTTGCCATCGACCAGGACCTTCTGGGCGGCCTTGACCTTGGTGTTCAGGTCGTTGGTGTCAATGCTGGGGCTCATGCGAATCTCCTTGATCTCAACAACCCGCTGATTCTTCCGGGCTTCCTTCTCCCGCTTCTTCTGATCGAAGCAGAACTTGGAGTAGTCCATGATCTTGCACACAGGGGGCACGGCGTTGGGAGAGATCTTGACCAGATCCAGACCCTGCTCTTCCGCGATCTGGTTGGCCTGTGCGGCGGACATAATGCCCAGCTGGGCGCCGTCTGCACCGATGACGCGGAGCTCCTTGTCACGGATCTCCTCGTTGAGCTGATGGTCTAACTTGGCTATGGTAAGCACCTCCATTGAATCATAAAAACATAAAAAAGCGGATGCCGAAGCATCCGCTGCAATTCCATACTGATCCCGCAAGGGGATAAGGGGAAATGTTGACCTCTTTGCGCTGGCTTGAGGTGAGGCGGATGTTCAGCCTTCTTTATTACCCGGGTATTTTACCACAGGGATCTTCCTTTGTCAAGCATGAATTTTCAATCATTTGTGGTTCCGGCACAGAATAATCTATTCCCGGATGGGGAAAATCATTCAGGAAAGATATTCTCAGCCCGCCAGAACCTCGGCCTTCACCACGCCGCTGGTGCCGGAGAGGTCGGAGAGAAACTCCTCCAGCGGGATGCGCATTTCGGCGGTCTCGGCGGTGACGGTGACCAGGGCGCAGCCGCCGGTGGGGATGGTCTGGTTGATGGTCAGGATGTTGGCATGCCAGCGGGCGAAGCAGGCGAGGATCGCGGACAGCACGCCGGGCTCGTCATGGAGCATCAGCTGGAAGGTGATGATCCGGCCGGTCATCATATTCTGGAAGGGCAGGATGGTGTCCCGGTATTTATAGAACGCGCTGCGGCTGATACCGGTTCGGCGGGTGGCTTCGTTGACGGTGGTGACTTCGCCGGTCTCCAGAAGCCGCTTGGCCTCGGCGACCTTCAGAAACACATCAGGGAGAGCGGACGCTTCAATAATGTAGTACTTGGGGATGTTCGGCATGATAGAAACCTCCTGGGCACGTTCGACATATTCACTAATAACTGGCGGTGTCCAGCCAAGGTGTATTGTAACATATTTTTGTAAAAATGCAAGAGGGAAGTATAAAGGCGGTGAATATTTGAATCAAGGCGGTTTTCGAAAGATCGGCGCGCTGGCGCTGGCGTTTTTCCTGGCCTGGGGGATAATCCGGTATTTTTTGCCATTGATCGCCCCGTTTTTGCTGGGATGGATTTTTGCGGCGGCGGCGGAGCCCATGACCCGGTTCCTGCATGAGAGGCTTCATCTTTACCGTTCCTTAGCCGCCGCGGTGAGCGTCAGCCTGGTGCTGACGGTGATGGTGGGGCTGCTGTGGCTGATTGCGGCGCTGGGATATCGGGAGCTGTCGAGCCTTGCGGCGGGGTTCCCCGCCTATGCCGAGGCCCTTGGAGGACGGTTTCTGGAAATTCGGGACTGGGCCCTGGGCCTGGTGAGCCGGGCACCGGGCGGACTGGCGGATGTACTGAGCCGGACGGTGTCGGGGCTGTTCACCGAGGGGAGCCTGATTTTGGAAAAGCTGACGAACTGGGTCCTCTCCGCCGCCGGGACGGTAGCGGGGAAGATACCCGGTGGGGCGCTGATGATCGGCACGGCGGTGATCTCCGCCTATATGATCGCGGCCCAGTACCCTGGGCTGAAGCGGCGGCTGACGGAGGGGGTCCTCCTCAGCCGGAAGTGGGAGACGATGCTGCAAAACCTCTGGAATACCGTTTCTCTCTGGCTGAAGGCCCAGGTGAAGCTGACGGGGGTGATCTTCGTCATCCTGGGGGCGGGGTTTCTGATCCTACGGGTGGACCACTGGCTCCTGTGGGCGGTGGTGACGGCCATCGTGGACGCGGTGCCCATGCTGGGCACCGGGACGGTGCTGATCCCCATGGCGCTGTTCTCCCTGCTCTGGGGGGAGCAGGTGCGGGGCATCGGGTTGATCGGTTTGTATGTGACAGCGATGCTCACCCGGTCGGCGCTGGAACCCCGGTTGGTGGGCCGACAATTGGGAATGAACCCGCTGACCACGCTGATGGCGTTGTACGCGGGCTTCCGGATCTGGGGGGTGCCGGGGATGATTCTGTCCCCCATCCTGGCGGTGACGGTGACCCAGCTCATTGCCCGGCGAGAATGACCTTGCGGAATCCGGGATCCGTGGTATAATGGTCGAAAACGAGAGGAGGCGCGCCATGGAGCTGACCCACCGGGCAATGTCCGACGGACGGCTGTCGGACATTCTGAAAAATGAAATGGGGGTCTCCTCCGGGCTGATGAACCGGCTGAAATGGGACGAGCGGATCCTGGTAAACGGCGTTCCCCAGCGGACCAATTTCCGGGTTGCCGCCGGGGACAGCGTGAGCCTCCTGCTGGACGAGCCGGAGCCGGAGTACCCCGCCGAGAAGATGGACCTCACCATCCTCTACGAGGACGAGCATATCCTGGCGGTGGATAAGCCCGCCGGGATGCTGATCCATCCCTCCCGGAGCCGGGACACCGGCACTTTGGCGAATGGCGTTGTGGGGCACTACGCCCAAACCGGCCAGAAAAGCGCCTTCCATCCCGTGACCCGGCTGGACCGGGATACCTACGGCGTGACCCTCATCGCCAAGAATTCCCACGTTCATGCCCTTTTGCAGGGAGGGGATGTGCAAAAGACCTACCACGCTCTTGTCTTCGGCGGTCCGGAGGGGGATTCCGGCGTCATCGACGCGCCTATTGAACGGCGGCCCTTGCCCAGCCTTTTGCGGTACGTTGCCGAAACGGGAAAGCCCTCGGTGACGGAATACCGGGTGCTGGACCGGTTCGGGGACCGGACCTTGCTGGCACTCACCCCTATCACAGGCCGGACCCACCAGCTCCGGGTCCACTGCGCCCATATGGGCTGGCCCATCCTGGGGGACCCCCAGTACGGCACGCCGGAGTCCATGGCCCTTTCCGAAGCGCTGGGCCTTACATACCAGCGCCTCTGCGCGAAAAAGGTGGAATTCACCCATCCCCTCACCGGGGAGCGATTGACTATCGAATCGAAGCTGGACGCATAACAAACGTCCCTGCCGCTGAAAAGCGGCAGGGACATAAATTTTCACTCGCCGAAGGCGAATTTCACATCGCGCAGCGATATTTCACACGCGAAGCGTATTTCACCCACCCGCAGGGTGGATTTCACCGCTTAAATCGAAGATTTAAGCAGTGGGCTGGTTGGCAGCCTCGATGATCTTGACGAACTTCTCGGGCACCAGGGAAGCGCCGCCGATCAGACCGCCGTCGATGTCGGGCTGAGCCAGCAGCTCGTAGGCGTTCTTCTCGTTCATGGAGCCGCCGTACAGGATGGAGATGGCGCGGGCGTTCTTGGAGGAGTACAGCTTGCGCACCACGGTACGGATGTGCTCGCAGACTTCCTCAGCCTGCTCGGGGGTGGCGGTACGGCCGGTGCCGATGGCCCAGATGGGCTCGTAGGCAATGATGACCTTGCGGATCTTGTCCTCGCTGACGCCAGCCAGGCCCAGCTTGATCTGCATGGCGATCCACTCCTCGGTGATGCCGCTCTCACGCTGCTCCAGGCTCTCGCCGCAGCACATGATGGGGATCAGACCGGCTTCCAGAGCGGCCAGAACCTTGGCATTGACATCGGCGTCGGTCTCGCCCATGGCGCGGCGCTCGGAGTGGCCGATGATCACGTACTTGCAGCCGGCGTCCACCAGCATATTGGTAGCGATCTCGCCGGTGTAAGCGCCGGAGGGATTGGCGTTGCAGTTCTCAGCGCCGATGCCCACCCGGGTCTCACGCATGGCGCGGACAGCGGCGGGGATGCAGACGGCGGGGACGCACAGGGCGACGTCGCACCAGCGGCCCTTGGGCATCATGGCCTTGAAGTTGGTCATGAACTCCTTGGTCTCGGAGGGGGTCTTGTTCATCTTCCAGTTACCGGCAATGACGGTCTTACGATACTTTCTGTTCATTTTCAGGTCTCCTTACATATATGTTCACATCGAGAGGATGTAGTTTACAAAGTAGGGGCCATGCCGGGGGAGGTCCCCCAGCATGGCATTTTTACGCAAAATGTTTGAAAAACGGGGGAATTATTTGTCCTGCAGGCAGGCGATGCCGGGCAGCTCCAGGCCTTCCAGGAACTCCAGGGAAGCGCCGCCGCCGGTGGAGATGTGGGTGATCTTGTCCGCAAAGCCCAGCTGCTCGCAGGCTGCCGCGGAGTCGCCGCCGCCGACGATGGTGGTAGCGTCGGAATCAGCCAGAGCCTGAGCCATGGCGATGGTGCCCTTAGCCAGGGTGGGGTTCTCGAACACGCCCATGGGGCCGTTCCAGACGACGGTCTTGGCGCTCTTCACAGCGTCAGCGAAGATGGCAGCGGTCTTCTCGCCGATGTCCAGGCCTTCCTTGTTGGCGGGGATGGCGGTGATGTCCACGGTCTCCACGTCCACGGGGCCGTCGATGGGGGAGGGGAAGGAGTCGGCAACCACGCAGTCAACGGGCAGCAGCAGGTTGACGCCCTTGGCCTCGGCCTTAGCCATCATTTCCTTGCAGTAGTCGATCTTGGACTCGTCCAGCAGGGAGTTGCCCACGGAGTAGCCCTTGGCAGCTGCGAAGGTGTAAGCCATGCCGCCGCCGATGATCAGGGTGTCCACCTTCTCCAGCAGGTTGTTGATGACGTTCAGCTTGTCAGCGACCTTGGCGCCGCCCAGGATGGCGACGAAGGGACGCTCGGGGTTGGCCAGAGCCTTGCCCATGATGGAAACTTCCTTCTCCACCAGGAAGCCGCAGACGGCGGGCAGGTAGTCGGCCACACCAGCGGTGGAGGAGTGGGCGCGGTGAGCGGTGCCGAAAGCGTCGTTCACGAAGATGTCAGCCAGGTCAGCCAGAGCCTTGCTCAGCTCGGGATCGTTCTTGGTCTCGCCCTTGATGTAGCGGGTGTTCTCCAGCAGCATCACGTCGCCGTCGTTCAGGGCAGCGGCCTTGGCCTTGGCGTCCTCGCCGGCCACGTCGGCGGCCATGATGACTTCCTTGCCCAGCAGCTCGGACAGACGAGCGGCAACGATCTTCAGGGACAGCTCGGGCTTCCACTCACCCTTGGGCTTGCCCATGTGGGAGCACAGGATGACCTTGGCGTTGTGCTCGACCAGGTACTGGATGGTGGGCAGAGCGGCCACGATGCGCTTGTCAGAGGTGATGACGCCGTTCTTGGTGGGGACGTTGAAGTCGCAGCGGCACAGCACGCGCTTGCCGGCAACATCGATGTCCACGATAGACTTCTTATTGTAGTTCATGATGATTCCTCCAATAATGATTGTGAGTAATAAATATTGTAGGGTCAGAGCATTGCCTGATCCCGCATTTTGCCATGGTCCAACAAACCGGGGAAATCCAGCTGGCGCAGGGCCTCGTACACCGTGATGGCGACGGAGTTGCTTAAGTTGAGGCTCCGTGCCCCGGCGATCATGGGAAGACGGATGCATTCCTTCCGGTGCTCTTCCAGGAAGGCCTCGGGCAGACCCTTGGTCTCCTTGCCGAAGAACAGGTAGCACTCGTCCTCGAAAGCCGCCTCGGTGTATCTCCGGGGGGCTTTGGTGGACAGGCACCACATCTGGCGGACGTCGTTCTTTTGGAAGAACTCCTCCAGATTTTCGTAGTCCCGCACATCCACCAGATGCCAGTAATCAAGACCGGCACGGCGGACCGCCTTCTCGGAGATGTCGAAGCCCAGGGGGCGGATCAGATGGAGCCGGGAACCGGTGGCGGCACAGGTCCGGGCGATGTTTCCGCAGTTCTGCGGGATCTCCGGCTCCACCAGCACGATATTCAGCACACCTGTTCACCTCCGTGGTCTTTGCGCGTTTGGGCAGAACTTTCCCAGTTCGCTTGCTTTCTTATTGTATGCCAAACTTTCCATAAAATCAATGAAAAAATACGGGAATTTATGAACATTTCATACTATTCACATAAAAAATAAAGTTCCGGCCTGAAATTTGTGAAAAATGTCGTCTTGCATTTCTGGAAAAATGTGTCTGCGAAGATTTGTCTGGAGAAAATTACAGAAAATCCGGACAAAATCCGGCGCTGGGGAACTCTTGGCGGCAAAAAACCTCCGCTCCCGGAGGAGCGGAGGCGGGGATGGGTCATTCGATGACGGTGATCTCGGCCGCGGTGATGTGGGGGTCGCCGTTCTTTTCGGAGACGTCCTGGGTGTAGTGGTAGGTGAAGGTGACGGTGTCGCCCACGCTGACGGTCTTGGCGCCGGAGAGGGAGGTGTAGGTGACCTGAATGGTGTCGCCGGGAACCGGTTCGCCACGGCGGTTTTCGTAGGGACCGTCGAAGTGGCTGTCACCCTCGGATACCTCGATGCGGATGGTTCGGCCGTTGACGAATTCCACGGTGCCGGTGAGGGTGGAGGAATCCAGGGTGAGCTTCGGCAGGGTGGGGGGATTATCAGTTTCCAGAATATTACAGCCGGTCAGGGCGGTGAGCAGCGTCACCACCGCCAGAAGGGCACAGAATTTACGCATGGCATTTCACCTCAGTTTCATAATATGTATATGATAGTACCGAATGGCGGAAAATGCAAGAAAATATTTGTGAACAGTCGTCCGGTGTTATTGCGAGAAAATGGGAGGCGTTTCCGAAAAATCTTTTTTCTCACCCTATGAAAATTCCGAACCCTGTGCTATAATATCAAAAATATGCCCAAAATAACTGGAGGAATACAAATGAAAGAGATTTTTCTGCTGAAGCTGGGCGAGATCGTCCTGAAGGGCGCCAACAAGCGCCAGTTCGAGGCCAAGCTCCGCTCCAATGTCCGCCGCCGGATGAAGCCCTACGGCGAATTTGACGTGTACCTGATGCAGTCCACCGTTTACGTGGAGCCCATGGACGAGAACGCTGACGTGGACGGCGCTTGGGAGGCCTGCCGGACCATCTTCGGCGTGGTGAGCCTGTGCCGCTGCCGTCCCTGCGAGAAGAACCTGGACGCCATCTTCGACGCCGTGGAGGAATACCTGGGCGACGACCTGGACTGCGCCAAGAGCTTCAAGGTGGAGTCCAAGCGGTCTGACAAGCAGTTCCCCATGAACTCCATCCAGATCTCCCAGGAGATCGGCGGCCGTCTGGCGGAAGCCCATCCCACCGTGGAGGTGGACGTCCATCATCCCGATTACACCGTTTTCGTGGAGGTCCGGGACCTGGCGGCCTATGTCCACGGTCCCGCGGAGCCCGGCGCGGGCGGTCTGCCCACCGGCGTGGGCGGCAGGGCCATGTGTCTGCTCTCCGGCGGCATCGACTCTCCCGTGGCGGCTTACATGATCGCCAAGCGGGGTGTGGAGATCGAGTGCGTCCACTTCTTCTCCTACCCCTACACCTCCCAGCTGGCAAAGGACAAGGTCCTGGAGCTGGCGCGGCTGGTCACCCGCTACTCCGGTCGGATGACCGTGAACGTGGTCAGTTTCACCGAGATCCAGGAGGCCATCCGGGACAACTGTCCCGAGGAGTATTTTACCCTCATTATGCGCCGGTTCATGATGGAGATCTCCCAGCGGCTTGCCAAGCACGACGGCTGCGGCGCCCTGATCACCGGCGAGAATCTGGGCCAGGTGGCTTCCCAGACCATGGAGGCCATGACCGTCACCGGCGCTGTGGTGGACATCCCCATCTTCATGCCCCTGGTTGGCATGGACAAGGAGGAGATCGTCACCATCGCCCGGAAAATCGGCACCCTGGAGACCTCCATCCTGCCCTACGAGGACTGCTGCACCGTCTTCACCCCCAAGCACCCCAAGACCAAGCCCACCATCGGCCAGGTGGTCAACGCCGAGCGGAAGCTGGACCGGGAGGCCCTGATCCAGAAGGCAGTGGACACCGTGGAAAGGATCGCGATCAAGTATGGGGAAACAGAGCCTTTCTGCTGAGGTGCTGAAGGCCCTGGCGGGGAAGCGCCTGGCAACAGCCGAGAGCCTCACCGGCGGCGGCATCGGCCAGGCCATCACCTCGGTCAGCGGCGCGAGCCGGGTCTACGCCGGCGGCATCATCAGCTACACCAACGAAGTCAAGCAGGCTCTGTTGGGGGTTCCCGCGGAATTGCTGGATACCCTCGGCGCGGTCTCTGGGCCTGTTGCCCAGGCCATGGCGGAGGGCGCGAGGAAGACCCTGAACGCCGACGCGGCGGTTTCCGTCACGGGCCTTGCCGGTCCCGACGGGGACGAGTTCGGACATCCCGTTGGGACGGTCTTCATCGGCTACGCCGACCAGCGCACCGCCCTTGCCCGGGGGTACCACTTTACCGGCGACCGGGAGCAGGTGAGAGATCAGACCATCTGCGCGGCATTGAAACTGGTGCTGGAAATGAACTGAATAAAGGAAGGCCCTGCCGGTTTTCGGCAGGGCCTGTTTCTGTATAAAGCGGGAATCAAGTGGGGTCAAAATTCACGATAATGCTCCGATCGATGAGGGCGTTGACGGAATCTGTGGGAACGGCGGTGCCGTAGACGTTCACCTGGACCAGCTGGGTGCAGCTGACCAGGAAGCTGATGTCCGCCAGCTCGGCGTTGTAGTCCAGATACACGTAGTTCAGATTCTCCATGCCGCCCAGGGGGGACACGTCGGTGAGCACATTGTGCTCGCCGTTGACGGTGACCAGGGCGCAGCTCTCAGGCAGGTCGGGCATGGCGGCGACGGAGTTATAGGAGAAGTTCAGATCCGCCAGCTTCACCAGACCCGCCAGAGCGGACAGGTCGGTAACGGCGTTGTTGGAAATGTCCAGTGCCTTCAGCTCCGTGCAGACGCTCAGCACGCTCACCGAGGGGATGGAGTTATGGGCGGCGGACAGGGAGGTCAGGCCCGTCATGTTCTTCACCGCGGAGATATCCGACAGGGAATTGTAGGACACATCCAGCACGGTGATACCGGCGCAGGAGGTCAGGGGCACGATGGAGCTGACGGCGTTGTGGGACAGATCCAGCCGGGACAGCTGGGGCAGACCCGCCAGGACGGACAGATCTGTCACCGCGTTCTCGCTCAGGTCCAGGGTTTCCAGGGCGGTCATGCCGGAGAGCACGGAGATATCGCCGATGGCGTTGTTGCTCAGGTCCAGCTCGGTCAGCATCTGGGCGTTGGCAAGGTCCGCGATGGTGGACAGGCCGCAATTGGAGAGCGTCAGCTTCTTCAGGGAGGGCAGGGTGCCGATGAAGCTCATGCCGTCACCGATCTTACAGCCGGAGATGGTCAGCTCTTCCAGACCGGTCATGCCGGACAGGAAGCTGAGGGAGGGGATCTCCCGGTCCTCGATGGTCAGCTTCTTCATGTGGGTCATCAGCGCCAGGTCGGAGAGGTCCCCGGCCTCGGCGGGAACGGTCAGCTCCTCGATGGTCCACAGGTCGCTGGTGTAGATGACGGTGTCCGCGCCGAACATCAGCTTCTCCCGGACCAGGGCCTCAATGGCCGGGTCGGAGAGGGTGGCGGGCTCGATGACGCCACCCACAGTGTAGTTGAAGATGGCAACCGGGCTGACCAGGCCGGTTTCGCCGATGGAGATGGCGTAGATCTTGGTCTCGCCCTGCGCCAGGGTGATGGGCTCGCTGTAGGCGGGCTCCTCCACGGAGGGATAGACGCCGGTGGTGGTGACGTAAAGCGCCGCGCCGTCATGCTGGAACGTCAGGGTGATGTACTGGTTGTAAAAGCCGGGGTCCGCGTCGGTGGTGGGCGCGGCGGGACGCAGCTCGTCCAGCTCTGCCTTCAGGGCGGGGTCCGTGATGTTGTCCAGCAGGTTCACCGCGTCCAGCAGCTTGTCCTGCTCCACGTAGGTCTTGCACAGGGCGGCGTACAGCTCCACGGAGCCGCCGTCGGCAATGGCGTTGGACAGGGTGTACTCGGCCTTGGTATAGTTGCCGGCGTCCTTGTAGATCTGAGACAGCTCGATGGCCACGTTCTGATCCTCCTCGCTGAGCTGGTAGCTCAGGTCGTAGAACCAGGTGGCGCCCTCAAAATTGCCGTCTTCGGCGCAGTTCCGGGCCATAGCCACCAGGAAATCCTGGACGGTGTCCCGGTCGTAGACGAACATATACCAGACAGCGCTGGCGACCAGGGCGATGACCAGCACCAGCGGAAGGATCCATTTTACGATTTTTTTCATGGGTATTTGCTCCCTTTCAGGGTATAGGATGTCTGCATTATACTAAATTCCTGGAATGATGTCAAGAAGTGCGGCGAAAAGGCCGTTCCTTTCGGGCGGCTTTCGCCCTTTTTCCGGAGGAACCCGGCATAAAATAGGGGACGAGGTGATGACGAATGAGAAAGCAGATCCTGGCCGCCTTTCTCAGCGGACTGGTGGTGCCGCTGGCGCTGATGGGCTTGCTGGCCCGGAACCAGCCGGTCCCGGAGCAGACCGAGACGGAGAGCGAGGGCCTGTCGGCGATGGAAACGGAGCCGTCCTGGGATGAAGCCCAGCGGATCATGGTGCTGACTTCCTCCGGGAATGTGCGGCAGATGCGGCTGTCGGAGTATCTGGCGGGGGTGGTGCTGGCGGAGATGCCGGTGGACTTTGAGGAGGAGGCCCTGAAGGCCCAGGCGGTGGTGGCCCGGACCTATACCTGCAAGCGGTTGGAAAACAGCAAGCACACCGGGGCGGCGGTCTGCACCGACAGCGCCTGTTGTCAGGGGTATCAGGATCCGAAGGATTATGTAAACTCGGGCGGGAGCGCGGAAAAGGTGGAGAAAATCCGGGCGTCGGTGACCTCCACCGACGGCCAGGTGCTGGTCTATGACGGGGAGCTGATCGACGCCACTTATTTTTCCTGCTCCGGCGGATCCACCGAGGATGCGGTGGCGGTGTGGGGCCGGGACGTGCCCTACTTACAGTCTGTGGAGAGTCCCGGTGAGGAGGACGCCCCCCGGTACACCGACCGGGTCAGCTACACCCCGGAGAATTTCAAGCTCCTCACCGGCTGCTCCGGGGAGGGCAGCGTGGGCACCTGGTTCGGGGGCGTGACCTATACCGACGGCGGCGGGGTGGACACCATCAAGATCTGCGGAGAGACCTTCTCCGGGACGGAGCTGCGGGGAATGCTGGGCCTCCGGTCCACCATGTTTACGGTGTCCGTGTCCGATGGGATGATCGTCATCGAGACCAGGGGCTTCGGCCACCGGGTGGGGATGAGCCAGTACGGCGCCCAGGCCATGGCGGAGGCAGGGTCCACTTATGAGGAAATTTTGAAACACTATTACGTGGGCGCGCTGCTGACGGAGCAGACACCATAAAAAAGCAGAATCCTGTCATCCTGAGCGGAGCACGAAGTGCGGAGTCGAAGGATCTTCGCCCCGATTTTACCGCAACGAAGGCTTTCAGTGCGTAGATCCTTCGACTCGCTGTCGCTCGCTCAGGATGACATACGGTTTGCTGGTATGAAAAAATTCCCTTCCGGCACTCGGAAGGGAATTCATTCGTTTTGATCAGATCAGGCTCAGGATCAGAGTCAGGACCAGCCACACGGCGGCGATCCACTTGGTGGCGGAAGCCAGGACCTTGTCCATGCTCTTGCCGGTCTTGTTCATGTAAGACTCGGAATTGCCCGCGATGGCGCCGGACAGGCCAGCCTCCTTGCCGGACTGCAGCAGGATGATGGCGATCAGAGCGATGCTGGCGATGACCTCCAGGATGGTCAGAAAGATTTCCATATCAGTATACCTCCCTCCGCTTTACGGGTATCGGCCGCAAACTGAAAAAAGCGACCGGATCAGGTCCCGTTTGCGGGAAATTATTACATAAGCCCAATTACTATAGCACAAAAAAAGTGCGATAGCAAGAGAAATTTTCAAAACCGGCGGTTAATTTTCCTGCTTTTTCCCGTCTTGGATCTTCCGCCGGGTCCACTGGTCGATCTCGGCTTTCAGTTCCGTCATGTAGGGGGAGAACTGCACATTCTCGGCGCCGTAGGTCAGCTGAAGCTCGTATTCCAGGGGCAGCCAGGTGGAAAGGTCCGACTCGTTGTGCTGGATCACCGCCTCCATCTTGTCCAGAGCCTTGTAGAGCTTGGCTTCGGGAGTCTGAAGCGCCGCCATTTCGGCCAGCAGCGCCTGGAACTCCGCTTTATTTTCCTCCGGCAGGGTGGCGACCCATTCATCAAAGAGCTGGTCTTCTTTTTCTGTGTCGGCGTCGGTCTTGTCGAAGGTGGGGATGTCCCCGGTGAAGGCTTCTCCCAGATCGTGGATCAGGCACATCCGGATAACCTTGTCCATGTCCAGCTCCGGAAATTCCGGGGTCAGGAGCATCGCCATCAGGGCGATCCGCCAGGAATGCTCGGCCACACTCTCGTGTCGTCCGGAGGAGGTGTAGCAGTGCCGGGTATTACATTTTAAACGCTCGGCAACGGAGAGGGCCGAGAGCAGTTCTTTGGGTGTCATGGCGGGAGCCTCCTTTTTCAGATGGGTTGATTGTAAACCCGGAACGGCGGGTTGTCAATTTTAATATTCCGGAAACATTTCGGAATCAACTCGGAAAACAGCCCCTTGTATACTGTGCCCATAAACCAAAACATATGGAGGAACCAATTGATGAAGAAAAAGGAATTTGCCATGCTGGTGCTGGGCGTTGTGGGCGGACTGCTGTTCTCTGTGGGAATGTGCATGTGCCTGCTGCCCGAGTGGAATCTGTTCAACGAGGGCGTCATCGTCACCGGCGTCGGCGCTGTGGTGCTGGTCATCCTGGGTGTCATCGCCATGCTGGGCCGCCCCAAGAGCGGTAAGAAGATCAACTGGAAGACCGTGGGCAAGGCCGTCTACGCCGTTGTCAGCACCCTGGTGCTGGGTGCCGGCATGAGCATGATCCTGGTGCTGGATATGATGATCCCCGGTATTATCGTGGGAATTGTGGGTATCGTAATGCTGCTGTGTCTGATTCCCATGTTCATGGGACTGAAATAATCAAGGAGGAAATGACAATGGAAGACAAGAACATCTTAGAAACCGTGAAGGAGACCGTGGTCGAGGACTACAAGAAGGTGGAAGACGGCGTGGTGGGCACCTACAAGAAGATCGAGGACGGCGTGGTGGGCACCTACAAGAAGATCGAAGACAGCGTCGTCGGCGCCTATAAGAAGGTGGAGGACGGCTTCGTGGAGAAGTTCCTCACCAAACCCGGCGAGACCGTGGAGGACGCCAAGAAGCGCCTTACCGGCGAAGATAAGTGAATTTCCACGTTCCCGGGAGAATTCCTCCCGGGAATTTTTGTGGCAAAAACAAAACGTTAACATTTCTATATTATCATAACAAAAATGACAATGGGAGGATACGCCATGTTTCGCATACTGGTGGTGGAGGACGACCGGGACCTGAACCGGACCGTCTGCGATTTTCTGAACAACAGCGGCTACCGGGCGGTGGGCTGCCTGGGGGCCAACGACGCCTACGACGCCATGTATGACCAGGTCTTCGACCTGATCATTTCCGATATCATGATGCCAGGGATCGACGGTTATGAGTTCGCCAAGACCGTCCGGTCCCTGAACGAGAACATTCCCATTCTGTTCATGACCGCCCGGGATGATTTCGCTTCCAAGCAGCGGGGCTACCGGGTGGGCGCGGACGACTATATGGTCAAGCCCGTGGATCTGGACGAGATGTTCCTGCGGATCGGGGCACTGCTCCGCAGGGCGAAGATCGCGTCCAGCCACCACCTCACCGTGGGCGGCTTCACCATGGATGCCGATGAGCACACCGCCTACTTAAACGGCGAGGAGATCAATCTGACCAACCGGGAATTCGCGCTGCTCTTCAAGCTCCTGTCTTACCCCAAGAAGACCTTCACCCGAAGCCAGCTCATGGACGAGTTCTGGAGCGTGGACTCCGCCTCGGGGCCCCGGGCGGTGGATGTGTACATGACCAAGCTCCGCTCCAAGCTGTCGGACTGCGAGGATTTTGAGATCGTCACCGTCCACGGCCTGGGCTACAAGGCGGTGATCAAATGAAGCGCAGAAGCCGGGGAGAGATGATCCTGTTCAATGTCAGCCGGTTCCTCTCCTTTTATCTGGTCATCGGTCTGGTGACTTCCTCGACCATTGTGCTGTTCCTGCGGAACGTGGAGCTGGACGAAAATATGGTCCGGCAGAACGCGCCGGAGGTCTTCATTTATACGGTGCTGATGGCGCTGTTTGGCTGTATCATTGACGCCGTGCGGCGGCATCAGACCATTGACCGGCCCCTGGGCCGAATCATCGAGGCCCTGGAACAGCTCACCGCCGGGGACTTCTCCGTCCGGCTGGACGAGAACCACCGGGACTTTTCCCAGGTGGGCTTCCGGGAGATCTGCCAGGGGGTCAATCAGCTGGCCGTTGAGCTGGGGAGCGTGGAGACCCTGCGCACCGACTTCATCGCCAGCGTGTCCCACGAGCTGAAGACCCCTCTGGCGGCGGTGAGCAATTACGCCAGCCTTCTGAAGCGGCCCAACCTCCCGGAGGAGAAGCGGCAGGAATACATCCAGTCCATCGCCGACACCACCAAACGGCTGTCGGAGCTGGTGAGCAACATCCTGAGGCTGAACAAGCTGGAAAACCAGCAGATCTACCCGGAGACCCGGCCCTTCGACCTGGGGGAGCAGCTCAGCGAGTGTTTGCTGTCCTTTGAATCCCTGTGGGAGGAGAAGGAGCTGGACCTGGACTGCGACATCCCCGACGGGATAACGGTGGTCTCGGATCCGGAGCTATTGCATCTGGTGTGGTCGAACCTCATTTCCAACGCCATCAAATTCACCCCCAACGGGGGGAAGCTGGGTGTGAAGCTCAGCTGCGACGGAGCCTGGGCCTGCGTAGCGGTGAGCGACACCGGCTGCGGCATGAGCCGGGAGGTGGGCGCCCACATCTTCGAGAAATTCTACCAGGGAGACCCGGCCCATGCCACCAAAGGCAATGGCCTGGGGCTGGCTCTGGTGAAGCGGGTGGTGGATATTACCGGCGGCGCCATCACGGTGCAGAGCGCCCCGGGGAAGGGCAGCACCTTCACCGTCCGGATCGGGAGGATGAACGATGGAACGGGTTAAAGAAATCTGCAAAAAACTTTTCTGCATCCACTGGCTGCTGGCCCTGGTTCTGAGCGTGGTGCTGGGCGCGGCGCTGATCGGGGTGTTCCTGTGCGGGTTGGAGACCGCCTGGTTTGTCTATCCGCTGTATGCGGCGTCGTTCTATGTGCTGACGGCGGACTGCGTGGTCCTGGTGCCCAAATGCATCGCCCTGGCCAAGCGCAAACAGGAGAAGGAGAAAGCCCAAACCCCGGAGAAGCGGGAAAAAAGCCTGAAGATCAACCTCTGGCAGCATCTGCTGGTGAATCTGGTCTACGGCACCGGGCAGGTGATCCAGGGCTGTGTCGTCGGCTCCGCCTGGGTGGGCGGCAACGGCCTGTATAACCTGAGCCACGGCTTTGCCCATCTGGTGCTGGTCCGGTGCGAAAAGAAGCTGGACCGGATGGAGAATGACACCAAGAAGGAGCTCACCGCGTGGAAATATTATATGGTATCCGGCGTGGCGCTGTTCGGTGTCAACCTGACCATGACGGGGCTGGCCTTTCAGATGATCTGGATGGGCCGGGGGAAGTTCTATTCCGAAATCATGGTCATCGCCGTGGCGGCCTATACCTTCTACAGGCTGACCATCGCCGTCATCAATGTGGTGAAGTGCCGAAAAAACAACTCTCCCATCCTGGGGGCTTCCCGGAACTTCGCCATGACCGGGGCGCTGATGAACCTGTTTTCCTTGCAGGCGGCGCTGCTGGACGCCTTTGGCGGCGGGTATGAATACACATTTCTGATGAACAGCCTGACGGGCTTTGCCGTGTGCCTGTCCACCCTGCTGGGAGGACTGGGCATGGTGGTCCACGGCAGAAAGAGAATGAAAGAGATCCGAGGGGAATATGATGGAAAATAACGAATCCTTTGAATATACCTACTCCGCTCCCGAGCAGGAGGAGATCCGCCGCATCCGGGAGAAATACCTGCCCAAAGAGGAGCGGGAGAGCAAGCTGGAAAAGCTTCGCCGTCTGGACGAGAGCGTCACCCGGAAGGGAACTGTCTGGTCCCTGGTGGTGGGCATTCTGAGCTGTCTGGTGCTGGGCATCGGGATGTGCTGCTGCCTGGTGTGGATGGACGTGGTTTGGAACGGGGTGCGGCTGTTCTGGATCGGCATCCCGGTGGGACTGCTGGGCATGGCCGGGATGGGCTGCGCCTATCCCCTCTACAAGCGGCTCACCGAGTCTGAGCGGAAGCGCCTGGCTCCGGAGATCCTCCGGCTGACGGATGAACTGATGCAGTGACCCGTTCTTGACAATCCCGACGGGAAATGCTACCTTTTATCCAAACGAGAAAAGGAGCGCTGCGAAATGAGAAAACCTGTGATCGGGCTGGTGCCCCTGGTGGACACCGACCGGGAGAGCCTGTGGATGCTGCCCGGGTATATGGAGGGCATCCGGCAGGCGGGCGGCCTGCCCATCATGCTTCCCCTGAACGACGACGAAGGGGATGTGCTTCAGATGGCGGCGCTTTGCGACGGCATCCTGTTCACCGGCGGCCACGACGTCAGCCCGGAGCTCTACGGCGAGAAAAACGAAGGCCTCTCCGGGGAGATTATCCCGGCGCGGGATTCCATGGAAACGAAGCTTCTGAAAGCGGCGCTGGAACTGGACAAGAGCGTTCTCGGCATCTGCCGGGGACTGCAATTTGTGAATGTGAGCCTGGGCGGCACGCTGTACCAGGATATCCCCACCCAGTGCCCCAGCGATGTGGACCACCACCAGCCCGCGCCCTACCATCTGCCCATCCATCCGGTGACGGTCCGGGGACCGCTGGCGGAGACGGTTGGGGCAGGGGAGATCATGGTCAATTCCTGCCATCATCAGGCGATCCGGGATCTGGCTCCCGGGCTGGAAGTGATGGCCCAGGCTCCCGACGGGATCGTGGAGGCGGTCCGGCTGCCGGGGAAGAAATTCCTCTGGGCGGTCCAGTGGCACCCGGAATTTATGCAGGCGGTGGACGAAAACAGCCGCCGGATCTTCCGTGCCTTTGTGGACGGCTGTAAGTGAATCACGGACGCCCCGGGAGGGTTCTCCCGGGGCGTTTTTTGCGTCTGTGGAAAATTGGAAACGTTTCGGCATTATGCTCAATCGGTTGTCGGTCTTTTTATAGGGACTCACAATTGTTCCGGAGGGGATGCTGGATTATAATGGTAATCGTGAAAGAGAGCAGATTTTTATGGTCTGCCCATCCACAAAAGAAAGGAAGGATTCAAATGAAAAGAAAGCTGCTGAGCAGCGAGATTTTCAAACGGGCTGTGAGTCTGGCCATCGTGCTGGTCATGGTTCTGGGTATGGTTCCCGCCAGCGTCTTCGCGGCGGAGGGGACCACCGTTTACCTGGTGCCCAACTCCAACTGGATGATCGACAATGCCCGGTTTGCAGTGTACTACTGGGATGACTCCGGCAATGCATGGGTGAGCATGACCGCAGCGGAGGATGGCCTTTACGAAGCCACCATTCCCGCGGGCTACAGCAACATCATCTTCTGCCGGATGAACCCCGGCACCACCGCCAATAACTGGAACAATAAGTGGAATCAGACTGCTAATCTCACCGTCCCCACCGACGGCACCAACTGCTACACCGTGGCAGAGGACACCTGGGATAGTGGCGGCGGCACCTGGTCTGTGTATCCTCCCGAGGAGGAGATTCCCACCGAAACCGCTCCCGACGGCACTTACTACGTCGCCGGTGTGGCCGCCCTGTGCGGCAGCGAGTGGTCCGTGGATGACATCGCCAACCAGATGACCTGGAACGGCGTCACCGGCTGCTTCGAGAAGGTCTACACCAGCGTGGCAGTGGGCACCTATCAGTTCAAGGTCACCGCCGGCGACTGGGACCACGCCTGGGGCGACGGCGGCAATAACTACACCTTCGAGGTCAGCTCCGTCTGTGATGTGACCATCGCCTTTGACCCCGACACCAAGGAGATCACCGTCACCGGCTCCGGAGTGGGCGCGGTCACCGCCATCGACATCTCCTCCATCACCGCTGTGGGCAGCGGCTCCGGCAGCTGGCTGAACGGCCAGAACTGGAACGTTTCCGCTTCCTCCAACCACATGAGCGCCAGCGGCAGCGTCTACACCATCACTTATGAGAACGTGGCCGCGGGCACCTACGAGGTCAAGTTCGCCGCCAACGACAGCTGGAACGACAACTGGGGCAGCAACGGCACCACCTACACAGGCGGCACCGCCGAGGCGGTCTATAACGGCCAGAACATCAAGTTCACCGTCAGCGCCGCCTCCGACGTGACTCTGAAGCTGGACCTGTCCCGCTTCGACTACTCCACCAAGAACGGCGCCACCTTCTCCATCACCATGGTGGAGCGCGAGGGCGGCGAGACCGATCCCTCCGAGCCCGAGATCCCCGATGGCGACACCACCGTCACCCTGCACTTCATGAAGCCCGAGGGGTGGGGAAGCACCATCAACGCCTACCTCTGGACCACCGACGGCGCGGTGACGGGCTACGAGGCTTATAATTCCTGGCCCGGCAAGGCGGTTTCCGACGCCGACGGCGACGGCTGGTACGATCTGAAGGTCGTCACCGACGCTGCCTTCAACTTCATCTTTAATGACGGCGGCAACCAGACCGCCGACCTGTACACCGGCGAAGTCACCGGCTCTATGGAGCTGTGGGTGGTGGGCAACGACGTCTACACCGAGCAGCCCGGCTTCACCGTGACCATCCACTTCCAGAAGCCCGCTTCCTGGGGCAGCGCCATCAACGCCTATGCCTGGGACGCCGGCGGCGAGCTCCTGGGCACCTGGCCCGGCGCCGCTGCTGACCTCAACGCCAACAACGCAGGCTGGTACGACGTGACCTTGGAGAGGGATTCCAGCGACAGCGTCAACTTCATCTTCAACGACGGTTCCAACCAGACCGCGGACCTGGCCACCGGCACCCTGAGCATCAAGACTGAGATCTGGGTCACCAATACCAACGACGTTTCCAGAGACGTTCCCACCGGCTGGTCCGATCCCAACCGGAAGTTCCATGTTCCCGGCACCTTCCCCGGCCCCAGCTGGGATGCTTCCTCCAACGAGATGACCTATGACGAGGAGCTGGGCCTGTACACCTACACCTTCGAGAACGTCCCCGCGGCCAACTACGAGTTCAAGATCGCGGTCAACGGCTCCTGGGACGAGAACTACGGCGCAGGCGGCGAGCGGGACGGCGCCAACATCGCGGTCACCGTTCCCGAGACCATGGACGTCACCGTTTACTACAACGACAACACCCACTACGCCGTCACCAACGTGACCTACAAGTTCGTGGAGGCCTCTGTCTCCGGCAGCGGCATCGAGACCACCGCCCTGACCGACGAGGGGCTGACCGGCATCTACTCCGGCACCGTCTACATGGCTGCCGGTACCTACACCGACGTGGTCATCACCTGCGACGGCGTGAAGTACGCCTTCGCGGAGCTGGTTGTGGAGAAGGGCAAGGATGTCACCTTCTACATCGATCCTATTACCGGCATCTATTACTGCAACGCCTCCGACATTCCTGTGAACAGCAGCGCCATCTATTTCAACTCCCAGGACGAGACCTACAAGGCTCCCTTCGGTGCTGTGGAGCAGAACACCGATGTGGCCTTCTCCATCGCCACCGGCGAGGACGTGTCCTCCGCCGTCCTGGTGATCAAGGGCGTGGCTTCCTTCCCCATGGAGAAGAACGAGAAGACCGGGCTGTGGGAGTGCACCGCTTCCATCGCCAACATCGGCGAGTATGACTACTACTTCGTCATGTCCAACGGCTCCGCCGTGGCGGTCTACGGCGACGACGACGGCTACTACGGCGAGGGCAAGGTCTGCGAGCTCACCGATGTGATGCCCTATGACCTGGTGGTCTATGAGGAAGGCTACGAGACCCCCGACTGGATGAAGAACGCCGTCATCTACCAGATCTTCCCCGACCGGTTCTTCGACGGCGACGAGAGCAACAACCTGGCCCAGACCTGGGCTCGCGGCGAAGTGAACTACGAGTACATCTACGACTGGTACACCCTGCCCGAGAACCCCGAGCAGGAGGCCATGCTGGACAAGGACACCTACGCCTCCACCGGCGCCTGGGTTGGCGACGGTGAGTGGTCCAACGAGATCTACGGCGGCGACCTGCAGGGCATCATTGAGCGCATCGACTACCTGAAGGCCCTGGGCGTCAACGTGATCTACCTGAACCCCGTGTTCTGGTCCATCTCCAACCACCGCTATGACGCAGTGGACTACACCGAGATCGACCCCATTCTGGGCACCCTGGGCGACTTCGAGGAGCTGGTCGCCGTTGCTGAGGCCAACGATATGCACATCATCCTGGACGGCGTGTTCAACCACGTTTCCGATGATTCCGTGTACTTCGACCGCTACTACAAGTACCTGACCGCCGAGGACTTCGACGGCAAGATCGGCGCCTATCCCTACTGGGCTTACGTCTACGACTACATGAGCGAAAACAGCGCTGACCAGTCCACCGCCGAGGCCGCGGCCAAGACTTACTTCGCCGAGACCTACGGCGTCACCGACTACTCTTACACCGAATGGTTCGCCGTTTCCTCCATCACCATGACCGGCGCCGTGGACAACATCGGCCTGAGAGCCGGTAAGGAGGTCTACTCCTACGAGGGCTGGTGGGGCTACGACTCCATGCCCGTCATCTACTCCACCAACGGCTCCGAGTACCAGACCGGTAACTGGGCCCAGGAGATCATTGAGGGCGAGAACAGCGTAAGCGCCTACTGGATCAGCAAGGGCATGGACGGCTGGCGTCTGGACGTGGCCAACGAGGTCTCCGACGAGACCTGGCAGCACTTCCGGGATTCCGTCAAGGCTCTGGATTCCGACGCCGTCATCATCGGCGAGATCTGGGACGACGCTACCAAGTACCTGATGGGCGATATGTACGACTCCGTCATGAACTATGTGTTCCGCAATGTCGTCACCTCCTTCGTGATGGACAATATCTCCGCCGAGCAGGCGGCCAAGGAGCTGGAAAAGGTCCGGGAGCGCTACCCCGAGGAAGCCTTCTACGCCATGATGAACCTGGTGGGCTCCCACGATACCTCCCGCATCCTGAGCTACCTGGACGGCATCGGCGACGACCGGGCGGACAAGAGCCTGGATGCCGCCTTCCCCACCTATGAGAAAACTTCTCTGGCTGCCAAGGAAATGCAGTACCGGGTGGCTCTGATCCAGTTTACCTATCCCGGCGCGCCCACCATTTACTACGGCGACGAGATCGGTATGGTGGGTTCCGACGATCCCGATGACCGCCGCGCCATGGAATGGGGCAAGGGCAATGAGGAGCTGGTCACCTGGTATGCCAAGCTGGCTGCCATCCGTGAGGCCTATCCCGCCCTGCGTACCGGCTCCATCGAGATGGTGGATTCCGGCGATGCGGATATCCTGGCCTACTGGCGCTGCGACGAGGAGACCGAGATCCTGGTCCTGGCAAACCGGAATGTGGAGGGCGAAGGCGATTCCGTCGTCTTCACCATGCCCGAGGACAAGACCGGTGTCTGGGTCAATGTGCTGGGCAACATGGAGTTCGATCTGTCCGAGGATCATGACATCACCCTGGGCGCTTCCACCAGCATGATCCTGGTTCCCAAGGACCAGGTGGTGGAGGTCACCGTGGATACCGAGGGCCTGGCTCCCGCCTACGACGAAAGCTACGTCGTGGCTGAGCGTGACCCCAACGGCCACTCCCACTCCTACACCGGCGAAGTCACCACCGAGCCTACCTGCACCGAGCCCGGCGTCATGACCTACACCTGCTCCTGCGGCGACAGCTACACCGAGGAGATCCCCGCTTCCGACCACAGCTACGAGGCGGTCGTCACCGCTCCCACCTGCACCGAGCAGGGCTACACCACCTACACCTGCCACTGCGGCGACAGCTATGTGGACGATTACGTGGATGCAAACGGCCACAATGTGGTTCTGGTGGAATCCAAGGACGCCACCTGCGAGTCCAACGGCTACGAGTATTACGCCTGTGAATCCTGCGGCGGCGCGGAGTACCAGATCATTCTGGAGGCCACCGGCCACCATTACGAGGACGGCGTGTGCACCAACTGCGGCGCTGAGGACCCCAATGCCTCCAAGCCCGGCAGCATCTTTGACAAGATCAAGGATTGGCTCGGCGGCTGGTTCGGCAAGGACGAGCCTGAGGAACCCACAGAGCCCTCCGTTCCCGAGGAGGATACCACGGTGCCCTCCGAGCCTTCCGAGCCCAGTGAGCCCTCCAAGCCCGGCTGGGGCGGCTGGTTCGACTGGTTTTGGCCCTTCCGGTAAGCAATAACCCCCACGCTGGCAGAGCAAACGCTCTGCCAGCGTTTTTCGGCAAAAGGGACAAAGAAGGTGTTTTGCCCGCAAGGATTTTTTGGAAGATGCTTGCAATGCGGCACGGAAGCTGATATAATATACGGTAATACACCATAAGGAGCTGGTTTTTTCGTGGACCCAAGCAGTTGTATACTATATCTGTTTTTCCTTTTGAGCTCAGGCTATTTCGCCGCCTGCGAGACCGCTTACACCGCCGTGAGCAAAGTGCGGATGCGCACCATGGCGGACAAGGGCGACAAGCGGGCCAAGCAGGTCCTGTGGATCACCGAGCGGTTTGACAAGACCCTGACCACCATCCTGGTGGGAAACAACGTCTTCCATGCCAGCTGCGCGTCCCTGTCCGCATTGCTGGTGATGCGGCAGTTTTCCGAGGAGTATGTGTTTTACGGTACCCTGATCACCACGGTGATTGTCTACCTCTTCGCGGAGATGATCCCCAAGAGCTTCGCCAAGGTCCGCAGTGAGGAGCTGGCGCTGTTCTTCGCCCCCAGCATGGTGCTGCTTGTGAAGCTGCTGACGCCCATTTCCTTTTTCTTCTCCGGAATTTCCCGGGTGCTGTCCCGGTTTTTCTCCACGGAGTCCGGCGGCAGCGTCACCGAGGAGGAGCTGCGCTCCATCATCGAGACCATCGAGGACGAGGGCGTCCTGGAACCGGAGCAGCAGGCCCTGGTGAACTCCGCCATGGAGTTCCGGTCCAAGCATGCCGAGGATATCATGATCCCCATTGAGGACGTGGTCAGTGTGCCCAGCTCCATCCCCCTGAAGGAGCTGGCGGAGCTGGCAAACGAGCTGAGCTATTCCCGGCTGCCGGTGTATGAGGGAAGCACGGACAACATCGTGGGCATCCTGCCGGTGAACGCCTTCCTCAGCGCCTATGTGGCAGGGAAGCCCATCGTGCTGCGGAAAATGCTGATGAAGCCCTACGTCTTCGACCGCAAGACCGAGATCTCGGAGCTTTTGCAGCGGATGCGGCTGAACAAGCTCCACATGGTCTTCGTCACCGACGAGAACCGGAAGAAGCTGGGCCTGATCACCATGGAGGACCTGCTGGAAGAGCTGGTTGGCGACATCCAGGACGAGTCCGACGCGGGCGAAGGCCTGGTGCTGGAATAAGGGAGGGCAGAGGATATGGAATACATGTTGATCGTCCTTCTGCTCCTGGGTTCGGCGTTTTTCTCCGGAACGGAGATCGCCTACACCTCCCTGAGCAAGCTGAAGATGAAAAAGGAGAGCGAAAATCCCTCCCGCATCCAGAAGCTGGTCAATTACATCTACAATCATTACGACTACGCCCTGTCCACCCTGCTGATCGGCAATAATCTGGTGAACATCGGGGCCACCTCCATCGCCACGGTGCTGGCGGTGAAGCTGGCGGCAACCTTAAACGGGAAGCTCACCGACGACGCCGCGTCCAGCCTGGTGACCGTCATTATGACCGTTCTGATCCTGATCGTGGGTGAGATCACCCCGAAAATGATCGCCCGGCGGTGCAGCGACACCATTTCCAAGGGCGCTGCCATCCCGCTGATGGTCCTGATGATCCTGCTGTTCCCGGCGGTGGTAATTACCTCCGGCGTTGTCAACCTGTTCAGGCTCCTGTGGCGGAAGAAGGACGGCCAGGACGTGACTATCACCGAGGAGGAGTTCGAGAACATCCTGGACACCGCCGAGGACGAGGGCGTCATCGACGAGAACGAGACGGAGCTTTTACAGTCCGCGCTGGAATTCACCGATCTGGACGCCGCCGACATCCTGACCCCCCGGATCGACGTGGTGGGCTTCGAGGTGAACGACAGCATCGAGCACATTCTCGAGGTGGTCAACGAGACCCAGTTCTCCCGGTATCCCGTGTATGAGCGGACGGTGGACCACGTGGTGGGCATCCTGTACATTAAGCACCTGCTGAAAGAGCTGGTGGAGCACAAGGACGTGAAGCTGACGGACCTGCTTCTCGAGCCGGTGTTCATCCCCAAATCCATGAAGCTCCACGCCATCATGGACGAGTTCCGCCGCCGGCAGACCCACATGGCCGTGGTGGCCGACGAGTACGGCGGCATCACCGGCATCGTCACCATGGAGGACGTGCTGGAACAGCTGGTGGGCGAGATCTGGGACGAGAACGACGACATTGTCAACGAATGGCAGCAGCTGGGCAAGCACCGCTGGGAGTGCTCCGGCGACATGAACCTGACGGACTTCTTCGACGAGCTGGAGCTGGACGAGGAGGAGCTGGACACCGACTGCGCCACCGTGGGCGGCTGGGCCACGGAGAACATCGGCGCCATGCCTGTGGTCTTCGACGCCTTTGATTACAAGCAGTTCACCATCCTGGTCAAGCAGGTGGATGACAACCGGATCACCCGGCTCCTGATTCTGGAGCATGAGTTCCCGGGAAAAGATGACTGATACAAGCGAAGCCCCGTGTACCTTTCGGTACACGGGGCGCTTTTTATGGATTTACTTACAGAACGTGAACGTTCTCCTTGTCGAAGCTCAGCCAGGCGGTCTCGCCCACCTGATAGATCTTCTTGTTCTTGGGGTTGAAGTCGGTGATCTTCACCAGGGTATCGCCAACCATCACATGGTAGTTCTGATAGGAGCCCATGAAGCAGGAGACGACGACACGGCAGGGGAGCTGGCCCTGGTCCGCCAGAATGGCGGATTCGGGACGGAGCACCAGGGTGCATTCCTTGCCCGGTTCCAGAGCGGAGACGCCGATGACATCCACCTCGGTGCCCTCCACCAGGACCTTTCCTTCGTCGCCGGACTTGGAAACCAGGGGACCCCGGAGGAAGTTGGCCTCGCCGATGAAGTCGGCCACGAACTCGTTGGCGGGATGGTAGTAGACCTCCTGGGGGGTGCCGATCTGGGCCACCACGCCCTTGTCCATGATGATGATTTCATCGGAGAGGGCCATGGCCTCGCTCTGGTCGTGGGTGACGTAGATGGCGGTGATGCCTGCCTCCTGCTGGATGCGGCGGATCTCGGTGCGCATGGTGACCCGCAGCTTGGCGTCCAGGTTGCTCAGAGGCTCGTCGAAGAGCAGCACGCCGGGTTCCAGGACCAGGGCTCTCGCCAGGGCCACACGCTGCTGCTGGCCGCCGGAGAGCTGGTTGGTCATCCGGGACTCCATGCCCTCGAGGCCCACGAGCTTCAGGATGCCCGTGACCTTTTCCTTGATGGTGGCTTTGTCCAGCTTCCGGAGCTTCAGGCCGTAGGCCACGTTGTCGAAGATGTTGTAGTGGGGGAGCAGAGCGTAGCTCTGGAAGACCATGGCGGTATCCCGCTTGTTGGGGGTCAGGGCGTTGATGGCCTCGCCGCCGAGGTAAATTTCACCCTCGTCGGGGCTCTCGAAGCCCGCGATCATCCGCAGGGTGGTGGTCTTGCCGCAGCCGGAGGGGCCCAGCAGCGTGACGAAGGAACCGGGGGTGATTTCCAGGGAGGTGTCCTTCACCGCGTAGAAGTCCTTGCCGGTCTTCGGGTCCTGATAGATTTTGGAGATGTGTTCCAGGCGAACGCCTTTCTTTTCTTTAGCCATTGTTGTCGACCTCCTTGAATTTCCGGCTGGTTCCGAAATACTTGATAAACAGATCCATCAGCAGCACCGAGCCGTAGGTGATGAGGATCAGAATGGTGGCAAAGGCGCAGGCGATGCCGTAGCTGCCCTTCTCCGCGAACTCGTTGATCTGCACGGTGATCAGCAGGAACTCCGGGGTCACCAGCAGGATGATGGCGGAGATGGCGGTGATGGACCGGACGAAGGCGGTGACGAGACCCGACAGGAAGGAATCCTTGATCAGGGGCAGGGTCACGGTCATGAACACCTGGAAAGAGTTGGCGCCCATGTCATAGGCGGATTCCTCGATGCTCTTGTCGATCTGCCGGAGAGCGGAGATGCCGCTTCTGGTGCCGGTGGGCAGGGACCGGACCACGAACACGATGATCAGGATCGCGGCGCTGCCGTATAATCCTTGCAGGAAGCCGGTGCGGAATACGCCGTTGGCGAAGCCCCGGATGAAGCCCACGCCCAGCACCGTGCCGGGCACCGCCATAGCCAGCATGGACACGAACTCGATGAAGCCCTTGGCCCGGAACTTCTTCTTGACCACAAGATAGGAGATGATCATGGAAAGCAGGGCCGTGATGGGCGCGGAGATCAGCGACAGGACGAAGGAGTCGGTGAAGGCTTCCAGGCCTTTGTATTTTTCAAAGACCTTGATGAACCATTTGAAGGTCAGGGTGAAATCATAGCCCCAGGTCTTGAACATCGCGCCGAAGGGCACGCAGGCGTACATGACGATGACGAAAATGGCGATGACGGAGCAGAGCACCGTGAGAGGAATGGTGACGGACTTGTCCTCAATGAGCATTCTGGCGCGGCTGGCCTTGCCGGTGAGGGTGGCGGCGGTCTTGGCTTCCAGAACGTACTTCTGGACCAGATACATGAGCAGCGTGATGGACAGCAGCACCACGGCCATGGCGGCGGCGCCTTCCTTGTCATACGCGCCGGTGATCTGTAAGTAGATGGTGGTGGCGAGGGTGTCGTAGCTGCCGCCGATGAGCATGGGGTTGGCGAAGTCGGCGATGGACTCGATGAAGGTCACCAGAAAGGCGTTGCCGAGACCCGGCAGGATCAGCGGCAGGGTCACGCTGGTGAAGACCTTCATCCGGCTGGCGCCCATGTCCCGGGCGGCCTCCTCAAGGGAAGGATCGATGTTCTTCAGCAGGCCCTTGAGCATCATGTAGCACACCGGGAAGAAGGTCAGGGTCTGGACCACCACGATGCCCCAGAAGCCGTAGACGCTGTTGTCATAGATCTTCAGCAGATACCGGGTGACGATGCCCGCCTTGCCGAAGAGCATGATCATAGACAGCGAGAGCACAAAGGGAGGGGACACCACGGGGAGCATGGAGACGACCTTGAACAGGCCGCTCATGAACCGGGTGCGGAGCTTCACATATACCTCCACATAGGCGAACAGCAGGCCGATGACGGTGGAAGCAAGGCCCACCACAAAGCCCACCTTCAGGGTGTTGGTGATGGAGGTCCGGAAGGTGTGCATGCCGAAGATGCGCTTGAAGATGTCGAGGGTGAAGCCGTTATCTCCATAGACGCTGTCCACCAGCAGGATTGCCAGGGGATAGAGGATAAAAAGGGTCAGAAACGCGATCAAAACCACGATGGTGGTGACCATGATGGGGTCGGCCATCAGTTTTTTTCGTTCCAGGGACGCGCCTTGACGGGTAGCCATAAGCGGATTCCTCCTTTCGCTGTTGGATGGAAATGGGGGATGGAGAACTGCCTCCATCCCCCGGATGCGTTATGATTGCAGTGCTGAGTTCACAGTGCGCAGTGCATAGTTACCTGCGAATGGATTGCGCGCTGAATAGATCAAAACGCATTCAGCACTAAGCACTCAGCATTCAGCACTTATTCAGTCTGGAAGCGGTCGTCAGCGGCGGCGCCCAGGGCGTTGAACACTTCCTCCACATAGGTGGTGATGTTGTTCTTGGCGTCCTCGAAGTCATAGTCCATGACGTTCTCGGGATCCAGGCCGAACTCGGTGGCGATGGCGGGCTGAGTGGCGTTGTCAATGACCAGGAACTGGTAGGAGCCGTTGTCCTGAGCCAGGTTGACGCAGTCGGGGCTCAGGGCGTACTCGATCCACAGCTTGGCGGCGTTGGGATGCTCGCAGCCGGCGAAGATGGCGGTGGCGCCGATTTCGTAAGAGGTGCCGGAGGAGGGGATGATCAGCTCGATGTTGCCGTAGCCGTTATCCACGATCTGGGTGATGCCGTCATGCAGGAAGCCGATGCCGATGACGCACTCGCCGGTGCCCACGTTCTTGGAGGGACCGGAGCCGGACTTGGTGTAGACCTCGATGTTCTTGTCGAGCTCAACCAGGTACTCAATGCCCTCGTCGTGGCCCAGCTTCTGGATCATGGTGTTGATGACCAGCTTGGCGGTGCCGGAGGTGTTGTAGTTGGACAGCCAGATCAGGCCTTCGTACTCGGGGTTCAGCAGGTCGGCCCAGTCAGCGGGCTTCTCCAGGCCCATGCGCTCCAGCTCGTCCACGTTGACCATGAAGCCCAGGATGCCCTTGTAGATGCCGTACCAGTAGCCGTCGGCGTCGCGATAGGCGTCGCCCAGCAGGTGGGAGGCGTTCTGTGCCTCGTAGGCCATCAGCAGGCCCTCAGCCGCGCAGACGTTGTAGGGATCGGTGGTGCCGCCGAACCAGACGTCGCCGGAGGGGTTGCCGTTCTCTTCTTCGATCTTGCTCTGGACCTCGCCGGTGGACAGGCGCTGATACTGCACTTCAATGCCGTACAGCTCCTCGAACTTCTCACAGGCGACAGCCAGGTAGTCCTCCTCGCAGGAGCCGTAGACGACCAGAGTGCCCTCTGCCTGAGCGGCAGCGATCAGCTCGGCCATGGGATCGACTTCCGCGGGAGCGGTGGTTTCGCCGCCGGCCACAGGAGTGGTCTCGACGGCGGGGGCGGTGGTCTCGACGGGCTCGTCGCCGCAGGCGGCCAGGCCCAGGACCAGAACCAGGGACAACAGAATAGCCAGGATCTTTTTCATTGTGCATACCTCCTATTTTTTGCTTTTTCAGCATGGAATGATTATACAACATCGCTAATGGCGTGTCAACTGGTTTTAGGTTCTTAAGCGGTTTGCACAAAAAACGGCAGCTCCGTTTGGAGCTGCCGCAGAAAAGCCGGATTATTTGGTTTCGGTCTTTGCGTCATTGAAGACAATTTTGTTGACCACGAAGAATACCACCATGGAAACGCCGCCGTTGAGAACCGTGGTACCGATGTTATACAGCCAGTTGGGGACGAAGTAACCGGCGACCGCAACCCAGATGCAATTGATGGAGTTGACCACACAGGTGACAACGCAGAAGGCCAGCAGGTACCACATGCCCTGGTACAGGATGTTGCCCTTGGAACGGAACACGAAGCTTCTCTGAATGAAGAAGTTGATCACTTCGCCAATCACCATGGCGATCATGTAAGCCGTGAAGTAGGCAATGCCGCCTTGGTCCGCGCCGTAGCCGATGATGTACCATTTGAACTGGATGCCGAACAGGTTCAGGTCGATACCGGGGAAACCGAAATCCCGGGAACCCAGGAATGCAAATGCCGCAGGCAGGAAGGTCAACAGGGCGTATTTGAACACCGTGATGACATTACTGACGAGGACGAACAGGCCGCCCTCACGGATCCACTGGGCCAGTTTGGGGTTCTCTTCAACCCATTTTTTCAATTTTTCCATCATAACTTAACCCTCCAGTTTCTTGACGAATTTGCTGTTTGCGCTGAGATTCTTGAAGAAATCCACGATGATTCGGCCCAGGCCGCGCCAGAAATGGCCGTTGACCAGGAAGACGATATCATCCACCATCTTGTCACTGACCATGCCGCCCGCCATCTTGCCGATTGCCCGGAAGGGCATGTTGTAGATAAACAGGATGTTCAGATCAGGCTTGCCCTTGGCTTCGGCCTTTTCTTTGAGGGAGGTCAAGATTTTGTAGACCAGTCTCGCAGGAGCAGACTTTGCATAATAAAGCTGGCAGATCGCATCGTTGCGGGTCAGCTCACCGCTCCAGCTCCCGTCGGGGATGGCATGGCCCAGCAGAGCCTCGAACTCGGCGTCGGAGACATTTTCAATGTGGCCGCTTTCGTAAGAAGGAAGCTCGCCGTAAGGCGCGGGGGCATCGTGGCCCAGGACACGGACGGTCTGGGTCAGCTTCACGTCAGAGACGCTGGCAGCGACGCTGATTTCATAGTCGGCGGTCTCGACCTCCCAGCGGTCAGTCTTGACGTTGAAGTAGCGGAACGCCTTGTCGTCCAGCTTGACAGTAACATTCTTAGACTCGCCAGCCTTGAGGAAGACTTTCGTGAAGCCCTTCAGCTCCTTCTTGGGACGATAGACCTTGTTGTTCTTGCAGGAGACATAGACCTGGGCAACTTCGGCACCATCAACGGAACCGGTGTTTTTGATGGTGAAGGTGACGGCATCCTTGGATGCGGAAATATTGCTGTACTCGAAGGTGGTATAGGACAGACCGTAGCCGAAGGGATAACGGACTTCCTTGCCCACGGTGTCGTAATAACGATAGCCGATGTAGAGACCTTCACGATGCTCAGCAGTACGCTCCTTGCTGGGATAATAAGGATAGGAAGGATTGTCTGCCAGAGCCAAAGGCCAGGTTTCATTCAGCTTGCCAGAGGGGTTAACCTTGCCGATCAAAGCGTCAACCATGGCACCCGCGCCAGCCTGACCGCTCAGGTAGCCGTGGATAGCAGCGCGGTAAGTGCTCCGCTCAGGCATCACGAAGGGTGATCCGCCGGAGATCACCAGAATCACGTTCTTGTTGACCTTGGCTACGGCCTCGATCAGAGCCTGCTGGCCCTTGGACAGCTCCATGTGGAGCCGGTCCATGCCCTCGGATTCCAGAATTTCATCCAGGCCGATGCAGAGGAGAACGGTCTCATTGGCCTCCGCCAGCTTCACGGCCTCGTCGATCAGCTCGGCTTGAGGATGGGGATCGATGCGAGAGAAGCCCTTGGCGAAGCCGGTAACGTTCAGGCCAACGGCCTTGGCGCAGTCCAGCAGGCTGTCCAGTTTGGTGGGGTTGACCTGGGAGGAACCAGCGCCCTGGTATCTGGGAGTCTCGGCGAAGTCACCGATAACGGCAACAGAAGCGTTGGGAGCCAGGGGCAAAATGCCATCATTGTCCAGAAGGACGATGGAACCCTCCGCACACTTCCGGGCGATTTTGTGGTGCGCTTCCACATCGAAGCTCTTGGGCGCCTTAGCGACAGCCTCGGTACGCTCAAAGACAACCTTCAGGAACTCCTTGACGCGGATGTCCAGTTCCTTTTCGGAAATCTTTCCGGCCTTCACATCCTCAACAAGGCCGATGGCACAACCAGCACCAGGAGCGGGCATCACCAGATTGGAGCCGTTACGCACACCTTCGGTGTGCTCGTTATCTCCGCCCCAGTCGGTGACCACATAGCCGTCGAAGCCCCACTCATTTCTCAGGATTTCGGTGAGCAGGTGATAGTTTTCATTTGCATAAACGCCGTTGACCTGATTGTAGGAGGACATCAGGGCCTGAGCATGGCCCTCCTTGACGGCGATCTCAAAGCCCGTCAGATAAATCTCACGGAGCGTCCGCTCGTCTACAACGGAATCCATAGACATCCGGCGCAGCTCCTGGGAGTTGACTGCGAAATGCTTGGGGCAGGCGGCAGGGCCCTTGGACTGGATACCACGAATATAAGCGGCGGCCATCTTACCAGCGAGGTAAGGATCTTCCGAGAAATATTCAAAGTTTCTGCCGCACAGCGGAGAACGCTTCATATTCAGACCGGGACCCAAAACAACATGGACATCCTCAGCAGCGGCCTCCGCGCCCAGAGCTTCACCCAGCTTCTCTCCCAGCTCCACATCCCAGGTGTTCGCCATAGTCGCGGAAGTGGGGAAGCAAGTTGCAGGCACAGACGCGTTCAGACCCAGGTGGTCACCTGCGCCAGCTTGCTTCCGCAAGCCAGTGGGACCGTCGGACATAAAGATCGCGGGGATGCCCAGCCGCTTGACTTCCCGGCTCGTCCAGGTGGACCAGCCCTGCAAAAGCGCGGCCTTTTCTTCAAGTGTTAATTTATTGATGTATTCATCGAGGTTCATAAAGATCGCTCCTTTTAGAATTGTCACTACTCAGATGCCAAAGCGGAAGATTTCCGCTCTCGAATCCGGTTAGGGAGGTCCCCGACCTCCCTCCTTGCGGAGGGAAGCCGGGGATGAAGGAGAAAGATAACGTAATGCTTATGCGGTTTCCTTGGTCTTCTTATACTTCTTGATCATACCCAGCTCCAGGACCACAGCCAGGACGACCACTGCGGCGGAGACGCCGTACAGCATGATCTGCCAGCTGGGCATACCGGGATTCAGGTTCTCCTCGGCATAGGCGCGGGAGTTGACGACGGTGTACAGGATATTCTTGGCAGCCTGACGCATGGCGATGACGGAGGTTGCGGACTCGGTGTCAGAGCAGTAGTTCAGACCCATGTTCCAGGGAGCCAGCATAAAGTCACAGCCATTGCGGACGCCCTGGTCGGCGTTCATGTAGCCGTAGCCGCCGAAGAAGTCGGTCAGGACCATGCCTACGAAGCCCCACTCGTCCCGGAGCACGTTGTTCAGCAGGTTGCCGTAGCCGCCGGCCCAGGTGGTGCCGATGTAGTTGAAGGAGGACATGACAGCGTCAGCGCCGCCTTCCTTAACCGCGATTTCGAAGGGCTTCAGGTAGATCTCACGGATGGCCTGCTCGCAGGACCAGGTGCAGATCATGGTGTTACGGCCGGTCTCCTGATCGTTCAGAGCGAAGTGCTTGATGTAGGAGTAGACGCCGTGGGTCTCGGCGGCCTGGATGGCAGAGGCGGCCATGTAGCCGGCCAGAACGCCGTCCTCGGACCAGTACTCGAAGTTACGGCCGGAGAAAGCGGTGCGGTGGTTGTTCATGGCGGGGGCGTACCAGCCGGAGACGTTCAGCTCGTCAGCCATCTTGCCGATGGAGTTGCCGAAGTTGTAAGACATTTCGGTGTTCCAGGTGGAGGCGACCATGACGGAGCCGCAGAAGCCGATGGAGCCCTCGCCGGTGTAGTTGTTGTTGATGGAGGCGGGGCCGTCGCAGTCATTGGTCATAACCTTGCCGATGGAGTCGATGCCGGTGGTCTGGTAACCGCCCATGGCGACCAGCTCGTTCAGCTCGGCGACGGTCAGCTGGTTCAGGAACTCATCCCACTTGGGATCGTCGTAGGCAACGCCGCGCATCTCGGCCAGCTGCATGGTGACAGAGACGCCCTGAGTGGGCATGACATCATCGGGGTTGTTGTAGTCGGCGGGGTTGTAGTTGGCGTTGTTCAGGAAGGCGGCCTTGCTCTCGGCGCTCATGGAGAAGTCCACGGGAGCGGCGGTAGCCTCGGCGTAGTTGGCGAAGCCATCGGCACGGGACAGGTAGGTCACGTTGGTGCCGTAGGCATCCTCGAACTGGTTGGTGGCGGCGGCCACGTCGGAGGCACGGCCCTCGGAGTAGACGATGGTCTCGTCCAGAGTCCAGGTCTTGGAGTCCAGAACGTCGTGGGAGTTGGCGTTGACGGAGATCACATAGTCACCGGCATCCAGAACGTAAGCCTCGTTGACGTACTCGTCATAGGAAGCCATATCCTCGATGGCGATGTCGAAGTGGACCACTTCGGAAGCGCCGGGAGCCAGTTCAGCGGTCTTGTCGAAGGCGACCAGGTTGGCGGTAGCCTTTTCAATGCCGCCGTTGATGTAGGGGGGATTGAAGTAGACCTCAACGACCTCCTTACCCGCGACGGAGCCGGTGTTGGTGACGGTGACGTCGAAGGAGATGGTGGTGTCGGTGACGGTCAGCTCGCTCATCTCCTGGGTGAAGGTGGTGTAGCTCAGACCATAGCCGAAGGGATAAGCGACGGTGGAATCGTAGTCGATCAGGCCCTCGGCGGCGGCAGTCTCATAGAACTTGTAGCCGACGTAGATGCCCTCAACGTAGTTGACGAACATGGGGACAGAGGTGACTTCGGAGCCGGTGGACCAGCTCATGGAGGTGTAGGCGTGCTCGTCCATGTTGTCATAGT
>JBGVDK010000102.1:0-5362 GCA_045119355.1 Faecousia sp. | reverse complement strand
CGGTGGTCAGGGTCAGAGTGGTGGTGCCATCCTCGGCGATCTGCAGATCCACCAGGCTGGGACGGCCAACAGCCTTGAACTCGGTCTGAGCCAGGACAGTGCCCTCGTAGACCTCGGGGAAGATCTCCTCCAGGCCGTCTTCATAGAAAACGTGAGCGCCGTACATCTTCTCGATCATCTTCCGGGGAGCCTTGCCCTTGCGGAAGCCGGGAACCATGATGTTCTTGCGGGCCTTCAGGTAAGCGGCCTGAGCGCCCTTCTCCATCAGATCCTTCTCGATCTCGATGACCAGAGTCGCCACATTGTTGTTCTTTTCAATGCTCTTGACATTCATTTCAATATTCCTCCTAGATTAAGGCGCTTTGCGCCTATTGTCTTAAATACAGCCGGACTATTTTATCAAAGAAATTCCCAGTTGTCCACACTTTTTTTGAAAAAACTTGCCACTTTCCGCAAAAAATACGAAGGCCGGGGTCTCCCCCGGCCTTTTATCCGCTTTTAAGTACGTTCAAATCCCAGAAAACGGGTGCCCTGGAAGCTCAGATTCCCCCGGTCGCCCTCCACGATCAGGCCGTATTCTTGACCTGCAAGCTGAAGCTCCATCCGGTCGCCGCTCTCCACCTGGAAGGTGGCGTAGTAGCTGGTGGAGTGGTGCGTGTGGCCGTCGTGACGGCGGTGGGAAACATCCGCCCGCTTGGAGACCACGGTGGCCGGAACAGTGAGCCGTGGTGAGTTGTTATTCTTGTTCCACTGGGAGATCCCCTTGACGAAGACCACCACAAAGGTTCCGATCACCATCACAAAGGTGAGAATGAAGAAGATAGGAAAAATCGTGAACAGCAGTTCCATGGGACCACACTCCTTTCTCTGCTCTTACCTTATCAAGGAATTGCCGAACGCGCAACTTAAAAATTCTTAAGAATCAGTCCAGCACCTTGATAGGCTTGAAATCCGTATAATCGGAGGCCACCAGCTTGTAATCCACCCCGCCCCACAGGCCCTCAATGGCCAGCTTGTGGGAATCGGAATGAAGATGCCCGTAGAAGCACCGCCGGACCTCGTACCGTTCCAGCAGCTCGATGATCTCCCGGCATTCATAGCCCCGGTATCTGGGGGGATAGTGAAGGAAAACCAGCTTGGGCTTCTCCCCCGCCGCTTTCAGGGACGCTTCCAGGCGCATCAGCTCCCGGTTGAAGACCTTCGCGTCGTGGGCGCCGCTGCGCTCCTCCTCGAAGAACCAGCCCCGGGTGCCGCAGATGGCCCAGCCGTCATATTCGTAGCAGTTGTTATTTAAGATGTATTGCTCGGAAAAGCCGTTGGCCGCGCAGAACTTGTAGAACTTCGCCGCAGTGCTCCACCAGTAGTCGTGGTTGCCCTTCAGGATGATCTTCCGGCCGGGGATCTGATCGATCCAGGCGAAGTCCGCCTGGGCTTCCTCCAATCCCAGAGCCCAGCTTAGGTCTCCGCAGAGCACCGTGGTGTCCTCCGGGCAGATGACGCTCAGGCCCTCCTTCAGCTTTTCCATGTAACCCACCCATTTGCCCCCGAACACATCCATGGGCTTGGGCGCGCCGAGGCTCAGGTGCAGGTCTCCGATTGTGTATAAGGCCATATATTCCCTCTTAATTCAGATTGAGCCGCTTTTTCAGCTCCGGCACCGAAATGCCCATGGCCCGGGCCGTGGCGTCCAGGGAGTGGACCGGGGAATAGTCGCAGAGCATCAGTACCTTATTATATTTGCCGGAGATGGATTGGTAGTCCATCACGCCGGTATAGACCATTGCGCCATAGGGGCAGAGCACCCGGCCGAAGGTCCGGTAGGCGTTGGGGATCACCTGGGAGAGCCGTCGGCTGTTGTTGACGCTGACATACATCCCCTCGCTGAGGAGCCGCTTCTGCTCCGCGTTCACCGCGTAGGTGCCGCCCTTCTCCCGGACCCGGAGGTACTCAGCCACCTCTTCCCGGCCCAGTATGGTGTAGATGGCCCGTTCCAGGCCCTCCGGCGCGGCATAGTCGCACCGGGGCGTGATGGTCCTGGCATCCACAGCGTCCGTCCGGAGCTGTCCCCGGTGCAGCAGGTCCCGGACCCCGTCGTTTTCGTTGCAGCAGAGGATGATGTTGCCGATGGGCAGGCCCATCTTCCGGGCATACCAGGCCGCCATGGGCCAGCTGTAATCCCCCGCGGGGACCGCCAGATCGATGGGCTTGATGGTGTTCACCACACCCCGCTCTTCCAGCAAGCCGAACAGAGCGAACAGGAGGGCGATCCGCACCGCCATTGCGGGCCATTCACCGGGCTCCGTTTCCCGCTGCTCGGCGGCAATGCGCTTGGTCAGCAGACGGATGATGTTGTCAAGCTCCCCGTCCACATTGTGCCACAGCTCCGCCAGGATCAGCTTCTGACTGATGTCCACCAGCTTGTAATACTCCCGTCCGATGGCGAACTGCACATCCTTGCCGGAGAATTCCGTCTGGAAGAACTTGTTCAGAATCAGGGCGATGTTATCTTCCGCCGTCCGGTTTTTCAGCCGGATGATCTCCGTCCGTTTGAACTGGGGCAGCTTCATGGGCACAAAGAATCCTCCGTCCCCGGCCCGCTGTGCCCAGACGGTACGCTGGGCGGTATAGGATTCTACCTTACTTCTTGTGGATGCGTACAGCACGATCCATCACTCCCATCGTGTTGTGCCAATAGATATTGCGGATGGTCTTCTCGTCAAGCCCGCGCTCCAGCAGACGGTCCGCCAGGGCGTTGTAGCTGTTTACGCCGGTAAATCCGGCGGGAATGGTCTCGCAGCCGTCCAGGTCGCCGCCCAGGGAAATATGAGCGCCGCTGCCGTCCAGCTCCATCAGATGGAAGATGTGGTCACAGACCGTATCCAGGTCCACGTCCTTCTCCCCCAGGAAATCGGTGTACAGGTTCATGCCCGCGGTGCCGCCGGTCTCCACGATGGCCCGGAACATATCGTCGGTGAGATTCCGGGAGGAGCCGTGGACCGCCCGGGAATTGGAATGGCTGGCAATGACAGGAGCCTGGGTGATCTTCATGATGTCCCAGAAGCCCTCGTCGGAGATGTGGCTTACATCCACCAGGATGCCCAGCCGCTGGCATTCCTTCACATATTCCGCGCCACAGTCCGTAAGACCGCCGCCGGTGCGGTGGGAGCCCACCAGGCTGTTCTGCTCGTTCCAGCCCAGAGTGGAGATCCGGAAGCCCCGGTTATAGAGTTCCTCTACTCTGGCGGGATCGTAGCCAATGCCAGCGGGTCCTTCCAAGGTCAGGATGGCGCTCATCTTTCCGGCGGCCAGGTTTGCGTTGATCTCCTCGGTGGTTCGGGCCTGGGCGATCAGATCAGAATTGGCCTCGATCTCCCGGAGGAGGTTCGACACCATGCCCTCGAAGACCTCGGTGACGGAACGGCCGAACCACTCGTCAAACTTCGGGAATGTAAACATGGCGAAGCACTGGGCGTAGCCGCCCAGCTCCTTGGCCCGCTGGAGATCGATATGTCCGTTGTTCTTTCGGAGGGATGCCTTGGGGCTCAGGTCCTTGCCGATCAGCTCCAGGGCGGTGTCGCAGTGCAAATCAAATACAGGCAGTTTCATCAGAACGCATCCTCCCAATGGTGCATTTCCGGGGAAACGGTTTCCGTCCCCCTGGGCGCGTAGATTTCAATGACGTCAAACCGGGGCTGAAGGGGCGTGGGATGCTCCGACAGGTAGATCTCCGCCGTAATCCGGAGCTTTTCCTGCTTCTTTTGGTCCACATACTCCATTGCCCGGGCGAAATTGGCGTTTTTCCGGAGCTTTACCTCCACAAACACCAGAAACCGCTGATCCCGGACGATCAGGTCGATCTCTCCGAACCGGCTCCGGTAGGAGTGGACAACAAGCTCATACCCTTTCCCCCGAAGGTACTCGGCGGCCTTTTCCTCGCCCCAGGCTCCGGCGTCGTTATTTCTCCCCATAGAATTTCTTCAGGAAGGTCCGCCGGTGGGCCGGGCACATTCCATGCTCGGTCAGGGCGGCGTAATGGGCCTTGGTGCCGTAGCCCTTATGAATCTCGAAGCCGTACTGGGGGTACTCCTTCGCGAGGGCCTCCATGTAATCGTCCCGGGTGACCTTCGCCAGAACGGAAGCCGCCGCGATGTTGGCGCTGCGGCTGTCGCCCTTGACCACGGTCATACAGGGAACACCGAAGTCCGTCTCCCGGTTGCCGTCGATGAGGGCGAAGTCCGCCTTGCCCTCAAGCTGGGCGATGGCCCGCTTCATTGCGAGAAAGGTAGCCTGCAGGATATTCAGTTCGTCGATCTCCTGCTCGCTGGCAAAGGCGATGCCGTAGGCAATGGCCTGCTCTTTGATGATGGGGAACAGCTCCCGGCGCTTCTTGTCGGTGAGCTTCTTGCTGTCGTTCAGTCCGGGAATTTCCAGATGCTCCGGCAGAATGACGGCGGCGGCGCACACAGGCCCCGCCAGAGGACCCCGGCCAGCCTCGTCCACGCCGCAGATGACGCCGACGCAGGTTTCCTTCAGGCCGTCCTCAATTTCCCAGAGATTCACTTCACTCATTGGTCTCGTCCTCCTTCGGGGGCATTTCCAGGGTGAATTTGCCCAGCTTGCCCGCCCGGTACTCGTCCAGCAGCACCTTGGCCATCCGCTCGGTGTTGACCTCCGCCCGGGCCATCAGGAAGCCCCGCTTCCGTCCGGCGGCCTCCAACAGCTCGTAGCCGGTGGCCTCGGCGGGCATATCAATATTGTAACGTGCCTTCACAGCCTCGGGATAGTGCTCCCAGAGAAGCTGCATCAGATACACCGCCAGCTCCTCCACGTCCAGGATGTCCTCCTTCACCGCGCCGGTGTAGGCCAGCTTCATGCCAACCTGGGGATCCTCAAACTTGGGCCACAGGATGCCGGGGGTGTCCAGGAGCAGCAGCCCGGAATCCACCGTCACCCACTGCTTGCCTCGGGTGACGCCGGGACGGTTCTCCGCTTTCGCGCCCTTCCGGCCGGAGATCTGGTTGATCAGGGTGGACTTGCCCACGTTGGGGATGCCCACAACCATGACCTTCACGCTCTTGTGCATCCCCTTCTCCGCGTTCCGGGCGATCTTCTCCGCGAGAACCGTGCGCACCGCCGGGGCAAAATCGTTGATGCCCTTCCGGCTCTTGCAGTCGGTGACCACAGGGGTGATGCCTCTGCTCTTGAAATACCGGACCCACTCCTTGGTGGCGTTGGGGTCCGCCAGGTCCATCCGGTTCAGGACGATGATCCGGGGCTTATTGCCGCAGATGCTGTCGATGTCCGGGTTCCGGCTGGAAATGGGGATCCGGGCGTCCACGATCTCGCAGACCGCGTCCACCAG
>JBGVDK010000101.1:0-5181 GCA_045119355.1 Faecousia sp. | reverse complement strand
CGCCACCACCTTCGGCAACCACGAGTTTGACTACCTGCCCACGGGCCTTGCCAGTATGCTGAACACCGCCGCCGACTGCGGCGAGTACGTTCCGGCGCTGGTGGACGCCAACTACCTGCCTCCCGTGGAAGGGGACGAGGCCTACGGCGAGAACGCCGCGCTTGTCTGGGAAGCTCTGGAAAACTACGGCGTGGAGGACTACATCATCCTGGAGCGGGGCGGCGTTTACTACGTTCTCTTCGGCCTGACGGGCTATGACTCCGATGACTGCGCCCCCAACTCCGGCATGATCCTGGAGGATCCTGCGGAGGTTGCCCAGCGGGTGGTGGATGAAGCCACCGCCGAATGTGTGGAGAAATACGGCGTGGAGCCTCTGGTCATCGCACTGAGCCACAGCGGCACCGAGGGCGGCGAAGGCGAGGACTACGAGCTGGCCCAGAAGGTCAGCGGCATCCACCTGATCGTCTCCGGCCACACCCATACAACTTTGAAGGAAGCCATTCAGGTGAATAACACCTGGATCGTCTCCGCCGGTGAGTACGGCAAGTACCTGGGCGTGGTCCAGATGGACTATTCCACCGATGGCACCGCCGCTCTCAGCGACTACGAGCTGATCCCCATCAACGAGACCGTGGAGGAGGACCCGGAGATCGCCGCCCTGGTGGAGTCCTACAAGACCGCCGTGGAAGAGGATTATCTGTCCAATTACGGCATGTCCTTTGACCAGGTTCTGCTGACCAACACCTACCAGTTTGAGACTGTGAAGGAGGCCAAGCGGACCCAGCACGAGTCCACCCTGGGCAACGTATTCTCCGACGCATACAAGTGGGCGGTGGAGCAGGCCACCGGTGAAACCGTGGACATGGCCCTGACGGCCACCGGCGTCCTCCGGGAGACCATCCCCGTGGGCGAAGTCACTGTGTCCCATATTTTCAACGCCGCGTCCCTGGGCGTGGGCACCGAGGGTGAGCTGTTGGACATCTACCTCACCGGCGCGGACCTGAAGTGTGTGCTGGAGGTGGACGCCTCCGTCCAGCCCCTGATGAAGTCCGCCCAGCTGTTCTGCTCCGGCGTGGAGTATTCCTTCAACACCAACCGGATGATCTTCAACAAGGTGGACTACGCCATGTTCCGCCGGAACGACGGCACTTTGGAGGAGATCAACGACGAGCAGCTCTACCGGGTGGTCTGCGGTACCTACATGGGCCAGATGCTGGGCAACGTGAAGGAGACCTCCTTCGGCCTGCTGAACATCACCCCCCGGGACAAGAATGGCGATCCCATCGACATGACCCGGATGACCGACTATGTGGTCCGGGATGAAAACGGCGTTCCCGTGAAGGAGTGGTACGCCATCGCCTCCTACCTCGACCAGATGGGCGACGAGATGGATCCCCAGTACGCCGAGACCGACGGCCGGAAGGTGGTCTACGCCAGCTGGAACCCGGTGAAGCTGCTGTCGAACGCCAACAAGTTCACCTATATTCTGCTGGCTGTGATCCTGGTTCTCGCTCTGCTGGTGGTGGTCATCGTCCGGGCAGTCGTCCGGCTGATCCGCCGCAGGGGAAAGAAAAAGTAAATAGATTATATGACAGCACCGTCCGTTTGGGATGGTGCTGTTTTTTCGTATTCGATACGCCGTCACGATTTGTTTACAAAGCCTTCACAACTGCGGCCCCTTTTTTTCAGAGTTTGTTCAGTGCCGGGATTTACAATTGGTGCAACCAAATTCATGAAGGGGGAACTACCTTTGATCGAAGTAAGTCATCTGACCAAGCGCTACGGCAGGACCTGCGCGGTGTCAGACCTGTCCTTCACCATTGAAAAGGGCCAGATCTACGGATTCCTTGGCCCCAACGGCGCGGGCAAAAGCACCACCATGAACATCATGACCGGGTGCCTGGCAGCCACCGCCGGACAGGTGAAGATCGGCGGCTACGACATTTTTGAGGAAGCCGACCAGGCCAAGAAGCTCATCGGCTACCTGCCGGAGCAGCCGCCGCTGTATCTGGACCGGACGCCCCGGGAGTACCTGGGCTTCGTCGCCCGGGCCAAGGGCATCAAGGAACGGGAGGTTGAGGCCCAGGTGGAGCACGTGATGGCAAAGACCGGCACCACCGACGTGGCGGACCGGCTGATCAAGAATCTGTCCAAGGGCTACCGTCAGCGCGTCGGCATCGCCCAGGCCATTCTGGGCGACCCGGAGGTCATCATCCTGGATGAACCCACCGTGGGCCTGGATCCCCGGCAGATCATGGAGATCCGGGACCTGATCCAGGAGCTGGGGCAGGACCACACCGTCATCCTGTCCAGCCACATCCTCTCGGAGGTCCAGGCAGTGTGCCAGACCATCCTGATTATCTCCAAGGGCAGGCTGGTGGCCTGCGACAGCCCCGAGAATCTGGAAAAGCTCTTTGCGGGAACAGCCACCGTGGAGCTGACCGCCGAGGGCAGTGTGGAAGAGATCCGGACCATTCTGGCGGAGGTGCAGAACATCGCCGCTGTCGAGTTCCAGGAGGTCGCCGAAGACCGCTGCACCCTGCGCATCCAAACGGAGCAGGGGAGCGACGACAAGATCTGTAAGGATGTGTTCTTCGCCTTCGCCAATGCAGGCAGGGCCATCCTCAGCATGACCATGGCAAAGGCCAGTTTGGAAGACATCTTCCTGGAGCTGACCAGCGGAGAAAAGAAGGAGGAGCAGGCATGAAAGCAGTGTTAAGACATGAGCTGGGCTCCTATTTCACCAGCCTCAGCGGCTATGTGTTCGGCGGGTTTCTGCTTCTGTTTGTGGGCATCTATACCCTGGCCTACAATCTGCAGATGAACTACACCAATTTTGAGTATGTCATGGGCGGCATGAGCTTCGTATTTCTGGTGATCGTGCCCATCCTGACCATGCGGGTCCTGGCGGAGGAGAAAAAGCAGAAGACCGATCAGCTCCTCTACAGCCTGCCCATCTCCATGACGGAGGTGGTGCTGGGCAAGTACCTGGCGATGATGGTCATGCTTTTGATCCCCATGGTCATCGTCTGCGTGTATCCTTTGATTCTGTCCGCCTTTGGCAATGTGTATCTGCCCGCGGCTTACGGCGCGATTGCGGGGTTCTTCTTCCTGGGCGCGGCGCTGATCGCCATCGGAATGTTCGTCTCCTCGGTGACCGAGAGTCAGGCGGTGGCGGCTGGTCTCTGCTTTGTGGTGATGCTGGTGAACTACTTCCTGTCGGATCTGGCGAGCTTCGTTTCTACCTCCGCCTTTGCCTCCTTTGCGGCGTTCACCGCGGCGGTGGTGGTGCTGATGGGGGTCGTCCAGGGGATGACCAAGAATACCACCGCGTCCCTGATCGTGGGCATCATCGGCGAGACCTGTCTGCTGGTGCCCTACATCCTGGACTCCACGAAATTCGAGGGACTGTTCCCGGAGATCATGGAGAGCCTGAGTCTGTTTGAGCGGTTCTATGTGTTCGTGGACGGCCAGTTCGACATCACCGGCATTGTGTATTACAGCACCATTGCGGCGGTGTTTCTGTACTTGAGTGTCCAGTCCATGGAAAAGCGGAGGTGGAGCGAATGAAAACCCTTTTGAAGAAGATTGCCGCGTCTTTCAAAACCCGGTCCACCCGAGTGGGCGGCTACAGCGTTGCGGCGGGCTGCATCGTGCTGGCCATTGCCGTGGCGGCAAACGCTTTTGTCAGCGCCCTGCCCAGCTCTGTGACCAAGATCGACACCACCACCAACCAGCTTTTCACCATCTCCGAGCAGACGGAGAACATCGTCTCCAGGCTTCAGAGCGACGTGACCATCTACTGGATCGTCCAGTCCGGGTCCGAGGACACCGGCGTGAAGAACCTGCTGGAACGGTACGAGGACCTGTCCGACCGGGTGGAGGTCAAAAAGATCGACCCGGATGTGTACCCCACCTTCCTGGACCAGTACAGCCTAAGCAATGTGTACAACAACTCCCTGGTGGTGGAATGCGGCGACCGGTACCGGTACGTCAGTGAGGACGAGATCTACGTTTACGACTATTCCTATTACTACTACACCGGCTCCTACGATGTGAGCTTCGACGGCGAGAGCGCCCTGACCTCCGCCATCGACTATGTGGTCTCCGAGGACCTGCCCAAGGTCTATGTCCTCACCGGCCACGGCGAGAGCACCCTTGCCACCACCTTCTCCACCGCCGTGGAGAAGGAGAACATCGAGCTTGCGGACCTGTCCCTGCTCACCGAGGGGGAGGTTCCCGCGGACGGCGACTGCCTGCTGATCTGCTGCCCCCAAAGCGATATTTCCTCTGAAGAGCTGGAAATGATCCGGGACTATCTGGGCAACGGCGGCAACATGATCCTAATCACTGATCCCCCCGTGGACGGCGCGTTGGAGAACCTGGACGCCCTGATGGCTTACTACGGCGTCACCGCCCAGGAGGGCATCGTGGTGGAGGGGAACCAGAGCCATTACGCCTACGGCACGCCCTACTACCTCCTGCCGGAGATCGAGTCCCACACCATCACCCAGCCCCTGATTGATGAGGGCTACTACATCCTCATGCCCGTCGCCCAGGGCCTGACCGTCAGCGACGAAAAGCCCGTCACCGTGTCCGTCACCAAGCTGCTGACCACCTCTTCCTCCGCCTTCTCCAAGGCCGCGGGCTACAGCCTGACCACCTATGAGCGGGAGGACGGGGACATCGCCGGTCCCTTCGCCCTGGCGGTGGCAATCACCGACACTCTGGAAGACGGCATCGAGAGCAATATCCTCTGGTTTGCCAGCGGCGCGCTGCTGGACGAGCAGACCAATTCCCAGGTCTCCGGCGGCAATCAGGACCTGTTCCTCAACGCCCTCAGCTACCTCTGCGAGAGCGAGGGCAGCAGCATCTCCATCCACGCAAAGAGCCTGAGCTATGACTATCTGACCATGGACAGCGGAACGGCCTCGTCCCTGAGCATTCTGGTAGTCGCGGTGATCCCGCTGATGTACCTGGCCGTGGGCATCGTGGTGGTTGTGAGGAGGAAGCGCAGATGAAGCGAATGAAAAATCTGCTGGCTCTGCTGGCGGTCCTGGTCGTCCTGATGGCCGCCACCTTTGCGGCCCGGAAGTGGAACCCGGAGAATCAGGTGGAGGAAACGATCCCCGCAGAAGTGGTCTTCACTCTGGACACGGAGAACGTCACCGCCCTGAGCTG
>JBGVDK010000100.1:0-18885 GCA_045119355.1 Faecousia sp. | reverse complement strand
CATCAACCCCACCCTGGGTGAAGAAAGCACCGCTGCTCTCGTGGAAAAGTTCAAGGCAATGGTTGAAGCGGAGGGTACCCTCACCAACATTGATGAGTGGGGCAAGCGCCGTCTGGCTTATCTCATTGACGACCTGAGCGAAGGCTACTACGTCCTGATGAACTTCGAAAGCAAGCCCGCTTTCCCTGCAGAGCTGGAGCGTGTTATGAAGATCACGGAAGGCGTTATGCGCTGCATGGTCACCGTCGTGGAAGAGTAAGGAGCGACGCCAATGCTGAACCACATTGTCATTATGGGCCGACTGACCCGTGACCCCGAGCTGCGCAGAACCGGCAGCGGGATCGCCGTGGCCAGCTTCACCCTGGCCGTCGATCGGGATTATTCTCCCAAGGATGGCGGCGAGCGTGAAACCGATTTCATCGACTGCGTCGCATGGCGCTCCACCGGAGAGTTCGTTTCCAAGTACTTCTCCAAGGGCCGTATGGCAGTCGTATCCGGTCGGCTCCAGATCCGTTCCTGGAAGGATAAGGACGGCAACAATCGCCGCAGCGCCGAGGTCGTGGCAGACAATGTCTACTTCGGCGAAAGCAAGCGCGATGCTGAAGGCAGCGGCAGCAGCTACGGTAACGACCGTGGCTACAGCAATGACCGCGGCTATTCCGCCCCTGCCCCCCAGAACTTCGGCAGCTATGCCCCGGCAAGCAATCCCGCATCCGATTTTGCTATGCTGGAAGACGATGACGCACAGCTGCCCTTCTAAACCGAACTTTTTAACGAGATTCTTATGAAGGAGGATAACCATGGCTAACGATCGCGTTCGTCCCCACAAGCGCAAGAAGGTTTGCGCTTTCTGTGTGGACAAGATGACCAGTATCGACTACAAGGATACTGCTAAGCTCCGCCGTTACCTGTCCGAGCGCGGCAAGATTCTGCCCCGCCGTACCACCGGTACCTGCGCCGCTCACCAGCGTGCCCTGACCACCGCTATCAAGCGTGCCCGCCAGGTCGCTCTGCTGCCCTACGTGGCTGACTAATGAGAAAATCACCGCCGATCCGAACGGACCGGCGGTTTTTTCATGCCCATAATATGCTGATTTTCCATGGATCGTGCCATTTGAACCGGCGCCGCAGCCGCCAATTTACCGTGGCTTTGCCCCGATTTTACGCTGTACGATCAACTGCGTGTTTTTAATTCTTGTCATTCTCTTTGAAACCGTCTATAATAGAGGAAATATTGTGGCTCCCCTCAGGGAGCAAAAGGAGTAAACTATGTCTGATGTGATCGCCGCCATTTCTACCGGCAATGTGGTCAGTGCCATCGGCATCCTGCGGCTCACAGGGCCGGGGTGCGCCCGGGTGGCAGGAAAGGTATTTCTGCCACAAAACGGCCGCCCCCTGTGGGAAGCCAAAAACCGGATGCTTACCATGGGCAGTCTGCTGGATACCCAGGGCCGGGTCATTGACCAGTGCCTCGCCGTCTATACCCGGGGCCCCGGCAGCTATACTGGGGAGGACACGGTGGAGATCCAGTGCCACGGCTCCCCCGCCGTCCTGGCAGCGGGTCTGGAAGCCCTGTACCAGTCCGGCGCCCGGCCTGCCCGCCGGGGTGAATTCACCAAGCGGGCATTCTTAAATGGCCGCATGGGCCTGACCCAGGCAGAGGCTGTCATCGACCTGATTGAGGCGGAGACCGCCGATGCCGCCGCCAACGCCGCCGGTCAGGTGGCGGGTGTGCTGCAGCAGAAACTGGCCCCCGTTTACAACGATCTGACGGACCTGTGCAGCCACTTCCACGCCGTGCTGGACTATCCCGACGAGGATATTGAAGACTTCGGCCTGGACCAGTACGAAACCACCCTTTCGCATTGCAGAAGCACCCTCGCTTCCCTGCTTTCCACCTACCACCGGGGCCGGATCCTGCGCGGCGGTGTCCGGGTGGCCCTGGTGGGCAAGCCCAACGTGGGCAAATCCAGCCTGCTCAATGCCCTGGCGGGGTTTGACCGGGCCATCGTCACCGATGTGGCGGGAACCACCCGGGACACGGTAGAAGAATCCATCCTCCTGGGATCCACTCGCCTGCGGCTCATCGACACCGCCGGTATCCGGGACTGTCTGGATCCCATTGAGGCCATGGGTGTGGAGCGGAGCCGGGCCGCCGCCCAGGAAGCGGACCTGATTTTGTTCCTCTTTGACGGCTCCAAGCCTCTGGACGAGGAGGACCGGCAGGTCCTGGAGCTGTGCGCCGGCCGGAAAAATGTCATCGCCCTGGCCAACAAACGGGACCTGGGAACCATGGAGCATTCCCTGGCCTTCGACACCGTGATCCCCATTTCCGCCAAAACCGGAGAAGGGCTGGACCTCCTTACCGCTGAAGTGGAAGCGCTGTTTGCATCCAACGCCCCCTGCGACGGAAGTCTTCTGACCAACACCCGGCAATTTGACGCCATCCGCCGCTCCCAGGAAGCCCTGGACGCCGCCCTCAGCGGTCTCTCCGCCGGATACACCCCGGACGCGGTGCTGCTGGATGTGGAAACCGCCATGGAAGCCATGGGCGAGGTCACCGGCGCCGTCATCCGGGAGGACATCACCAGCCGCATTTTTGAGCGGTTCTGTGTGGGAAAATAAGGAGAAATCATGGGAAAATTTATCATCCGAAAAACTTCAACCGGCTTCAAATTCGACTTAAAGGCCACCAACGGTCAGACCATTGCCACCTCTGAGGTCTACAACACCGCGGCGGCCTGCAAAAAGGGCATCGGGAGCATCCGCAAAAACGCCCCCACCGCCAAGTTGGAGGACCAGAGCGTGGAGGGCTTTCAAGCCGTCACCAACCCCAAGTTCGAGCTGTATCTGGACCGCTCCGGTGCCTACCGGTTCCGCCTGAAGGCCCGCAACGGTGAAATCATCGCCACCTCCGAAGCCTACGCCGCCCACTCCTGCTGCGAAAACGGCATCGAAAGCGTCCGTAAAAACGCCCCCGATGCCGAAATTGTGGAGGAATGACAGCAAAAAGGGCTGTAAAAAACTTCCTTTCGCAAAATCGCCGCATATCAAATCCCCGGCAAGAGCAGGCACATGACTTGCTTTTGCCGGGGATTCTTCAACAATTTGCAAGGGGGGATTTTAACACAAATTGCCTTTTTTTAGTCCCTTTTTCTCAGGGAAGGATCAGTTCCATAGTGGTCGTATCCAGCAGGACGTACCAGTAATCCCAGCCCCACTGGTTCTGGTCTACATAGCAGTAGCCCGCAGCAGCTTCTTCGTCATCGCAGGCCTCAAAACAGAATTTCATGACGTTCCCGCCCAGATACTCCGGGCCATAGCCCCAATACACGGCGTCCTCCAGCTGCGGGTAGACATTGTACAGGTCCAGGACCTGCACGCCGTTGCTGTTATAGGCCAGCACGTTGCCGCTGAAATAGTCGGTGACATAGACCGTTCCCATGCCGTCCACGGCGATCCCCTGGGCACCGCTCATGCCGTGGATTTCCAGGCCGGTCTTGCCGGTTTCCCGGTCCAGGCCGACCAGCTTATCGTCCACCACCACAAAAACCTGGGTCCCACTTTCGGCAAATGCCGTCAGCATGGTGAGCTGGCCGTCATTGGCCACCACATCGGAGGTCCACTGCCACACCTGGCTGCCGTTCTCATCATAGGCGGTAAGGATGGTGGCATTGTTCGGGCTGGAGCGATACTCGCCGGTAAAGGTCTGCTCCACCCGGGCCACAGTCACAGGGGGCACAGTGGTTTCAGGGACGGTCGTCTCTGGAACGGTGGCCTCCGGAACCGTGGTAACAGGCACAGTCTGCCGCGGCACGGTGGTGGGATGGATGGTCACATTGTTTGCCCCTCCGCAACCCGTCAGCAGCAGGCAGGCAAACACCGCCGCAAGGATCTTTTTCATGGTAATTCCTCCCATACTTTTCAAATATTATACCACGCCCCAGCTGCCGAACGCAAGCCCCTTCATCGGAAAACACCAATGGTGCTGTTGCGTTATCATTCATGTAAAAACCGGAATGCGTAGGCATTCCGGTTTTGTTTCTTTACGGATGATTCACCACTCCAATGAACAGGGGGCAGCCCTGGTCGGAGGTGATGACAAAGAGGAAGGGACGGTCCACCACGAAATCCATCTCATCACGAAACTCCATGGCGCATTCATCCATCATGATGATGGTATAGGCCGTGGCAACGCAGCCCCCCTCGTCCACTGTCACCCGGGCGCCGTGCTGTGCCTGCGATACCGCCAGATTCTTCAAATCTTCCGAAAGGGGTGTAAAATCCGAAACGGCGGGATCAAACACGTCGGTAATGCCCAGCTCCGGCAGCGTCTTGCTCAGATCCAGCTGGGAGCTGACGTCAAATTTCGGCAGGTACAGGTTCACGGTCAGGCTTTTTTGGTTTTCCCATTCCCCCTCGCCCAGCAGAAAGTCCTGCACTGCCTTGTCCGTCAGCAGATCCTCCACCGCTACGCCCTCGTCAGGGAGAATGATCGTCATACCGCCCGCGTTACCGGACATTCCGACTTCTACCGCGGAGAAATTCTCGCCCCAATAATAGTTCTGGTGGTCAGAGCGGTACATAAACGGCACCAGCTCATCCCCCGATGACCCATGAAATACCCGATCCCGGGTCTGCCCCTCCGCAAACTTTTCACTCCATGAGGCTTTAAAGTAAATCGTGGTAGCCAGAGCGATGACTGTTTCCTGTTTCAGCTTCAGCTCTCCAATCTGATCTTCCAGTAGGTTTCCGGTGCGTTCATTGAGCCAGCTCTGGAAGGCCTGGTTCAGATCGGCGCTGCCCATCTCCCCGGCGAAGCTTTCGGCACGGTAGGTCTCCGCCAGCTGCCGCAGGGTCTGCTGATTGTAATCCTGCCCCTCCCGCAGCCACAGGGAACTGGCCAGAATGCTGGTGACCAGGCCGTCATCCACATAATTGGCATTCCACAGCAGTTCCACCTGCTGCCGCAGGGTTTCCATATTCTCCGCCCCCAGGGCATCCAGAATCTGCCGGCGGCTGTTTCCGTCGGTGATCTCCGCCAGCATCCCCAGGGCGATATAGATGTTCAGGGGGGAATAGACCCGATTCTCCCCGTCTGTGCCTGTCAGGAATTGCTCCATCGTGGAGCGGTAAAAGCCGTCCAGGTCCACGGTGTCCACATCGTACTGTTCCCTCCGGGCCCAGCTGGCCTGCCACCATTCCTCATAGGCTTCAAAATGTTTCTCATCCTCAAAATCCTTGGGATAAGCAACCGTTTCCGGGTACTGCACCGCCGCCAGGGCGTTCACCTTCAGGGCAGCCCCTTCTTTGCCAGGTGCCAATGAAACCCCCGCGAGAATGGCCAGGGCCAGCGCCGCCGCCACGGGAGCCAACCACCATTTTTTTCGTTTTTTCTTGGTCCGCTTTGCCTCCGCCACCAGATCGTCCCCCACCTGGCCGATGGCATCCAATAATTCTTCTTCCCGTTTCATACCACGATTCCCTCCTGTTCCAGATATTGTTTCAGCTTCTTTCTGGTCCGCAGCAGCGACATCTTCACACGGCTCTCGCCATAGCCCAGGCTGTCCGCAATCCCGGCGATGGATTCTAAATACCAGTACCGCCGCAGGAACAGCTGCCGCTCCAGTTTCGGGAGGCCCCGGAGGAAGCGGTCGATGGATTGGGCCACTTCTTTGGACTCATAAACCGCCGCGGGGTCTTCTCCCGCAGGCAGCGCGCGGGACAATTCCTCCAGCGCCAGAGGCACTTCTCCCCCGCCCCGTTTCTGGGCAGTTTGACGCCGCCAGCGCTTCAGCGACAGGTTCCGGGTAATGCGTCCCAGAAAGGCTCCCAGAAAATCCGGGCGCTGGGGCGGTATGGCATTCCAGGCACCCAGCCAGGTGTCGTTGACACACTCCGGGACATCCTCCGCGTCCGTCAGAATATTCCTGGCAATGGCGCCGCAGTAGGCCCCATACTTGTCCCGGCTGGCTGCGATGGCCTCCTCATCCCGGGCCCAGTACAGGTCCACAATGCTCCGATCTTCCACTTTCTCACCTCCCTGTACTGTAATAGTACCGTTCCATTGGGAATCGTCACCAATTTTTTGAAATTTCAGTTCACAGGTTAGCCACCGCAGGCAATGCGCAAGGCAACCTGGTGGAAATCGTACATCCCGATCGTAGTGGAATGATTGCCACGCCGCCCTACGGCCCCCGCGCAATGACGTGGTGCCTTGGTGGCCACAGCATTGATCATTCGGTCTGACGAAAAAGCCCGCAGCGGTTACTGCGGGCTTTGCTTTACAGATCGTAATACTGATAAATCTCTGCCGGATGGGGGATGCGGTTAATGGCTGCGGCTTCTTGGGAGATGGTGCGGATCCAGGTCTGGACCAGGGCTTCCGGGAACACATCCCCGGCCAACAGGAAATCATGATCCTCCCGCAGAGCCTGAACGGCCTCCTCCAGGGTGCCGGGCAAAACCTCAAGGTGCTGTTTCTCCTCCTCCGGCAGGTCAAAGAGGTTCCGGTCAAAGGGGCCCCAGAAGTGATCCTTGGGATCAATCCGGTTTTTCACGCCGTCCAGCCCCGCCATCAAAATGGCCGCCATGGCGTAATAGGGGTTACAGGTGGCGTCGGGGTTGCGCAGCTCAAAGCGTTTCTTGCCGGGTTCCTTGACGTAAGCAGGGATTCGGACCACAGCGCTGCGGTTGGCCATGGCATAGCCCACAGTGACAGGGGCTTCGAAGCCGGGGACCAGCCGCTTATAGGAGTTCGTGGTGGGGTTGCAGAAAGCGCACAGCGCCCGAACGTGCTTCAGCAGGCCGCCCATAAAGTACATGGCAGTCTGACTCAGGCCGCCGTAGTTGTTTTCATCGTAAAACACGGGCTGACCGTTCTTACGCAGCAGCATATGGATGTGCATCCCATTGCCAGCCTCGCCGTAGATCGGCTTGGGAAGGAAGGTGGCGGTGGCTCCCGAAGCGGCCGCGGTGTTCCGGATGACGTACTTGGCGGCCATGGTGGCGTCTGCCATTTTGGTCATCTCACCCAACTCCGTCTCAATCTCCACCTGACCGGAACCGCCCACCTCATGGTGGTGGTATTTCACGTCCACGCCCCACTGAGCCAGCGCCTTGCACATCTCATTGCGAAGCTGGAACCAGGCATCGGCAGGGGCATCGGCGTGGTAGCCGTCGTGTGGCCGGTTGTAAAAACCGGAACCAAAGTCGCCAGAACCCCAGGCGGATTCCCGGCACTGCAGCGCGTAGCTCACGGTATTGGGCTGGACGCTGCAGGAAACCTTGTCGAAAATATGAAATTCATATTCGGGGCCGACAATCATTTCGTCAGCGATTCCCAGCTCCTTCATATAGGCGGTGGCCCGCTTGGCCACGTTGCGGGGATACTGGCCGAAGGGGCGGTTGGGCTCGCCGTCCCGGCCGATGACCATAACGTCGCCAATCATGGCAAGCGTGGGAGATTGAACAAAAGGGTCCACCACCGCTGTGGACAAATCAGGCAGGAATACCATGTCGGAGTTTTCCACCATGGCGTAGCCGTAGTTGGAGCCATCGAAGCCGATGCCGTGCTCCATGATGCTCTCGTTGAAGCGCTGGGCGGGGATGGTCAGATGTTTCCAGCGGCCGTGGAGATCGGTGACCTTGAAATCCACAAATTCGATGCTGTTCTGGCGGATGAAGTCCATTGCTTGAAGTACATTTTGAAACATGAATTACCTCTTTCGGCGTAAAAACGCTTTTTTCTTTTATTGTACCATAAATACCCAAAAAGACAATACCGGCGGGGCATTAAAAACGCCGGGGAGCAAGTTGCCTTGCTCCCCGGCAGGGGTTCATTAGAAGTAGGAATTACTTGCCGATATAGGTGTTGAAGCGCTCCAGCAGGGTTGCGATTTCAGCACGGGTAGCGGTATCCTTAGCATTCAGTTTGCCGTTCTCGTCGCCTTCCATCAGACCCGCGGCAACAGCCCACTTGACGTACTTAACGGCCCACTTGGAGACGTTGGCAGCGTCGGGAGCGGTCAGCTCGGTGGTAGCGGTAACATCCTCGCCCAGATACTCAGCGTAGCTGCGCAGCATCTTAGCGATCTGCTCACGAGTGATTTCAGCGTCGGGAGCGAACTCGGTAGCGCTGACGCCGTCAACGATGTCGTTGGCGTAAGCCCACTCGATGGCGTTGTAGTAGTAGCGGTTAGCAGCCACATCGGAGAAGGTGCTCTTCTCGGCGGTGTAGGTCTCGCCGGAGAAACGGTACAGCATGGTCACGAACTGGCCACGGGTAGCGGTGCCGTTGGGAGCAAACTCAGTGGCGGTCATGCCCTTAACCACATCGTTCAGGTAAGCCCACACCACGGCGGCGTAGTACCACTTACCCTCGACCACGTCGACGAAGGGGATGATCTCGTCAATGATCTCATAGATGTCTTCCAGCTGCTCGGCGGTGAAGACACGGTCAGCAGACTTCAGAGCGATCTTGAAGGACTCGATGTTGGCCTCGGTGGGACGGGCAGCCACAACCTCAGCAGCGGCTTCCAGCATAGCCAGAGCGGACTGCATCTCGGGATGATCCACGTTGGTGTAGGTGCCGTTGTCGATGGCCAGGTTGATCTTCATGACGGACATGTCGATCATCAGAGCGTCCAGAGCGGGCTGGATGTCCTCGGTGGCGGTGAACTCATCCAGACCCATGTACAGGATGCAGGTCACGAAGCCCAGGGAGGAGGAAGCATACCAGTTACCGTCGAAGCTGTTGTTGCCATGGACTTCGTGGTTGGTAACGGGGGAGTTGATCTTGTTGGTCAGGTAGACAGTGGACAGGTTGTTCTCGGTATCAATGGAGGTCAGAGTACCGGTCCAGCCCTGGTGGCCGATGGTGGTGGAAGGAGCCTGGCAGCCGAAGTACCAGGGGCGCTGGCCATTGCCCTGACGCCACCAGCCCTGGCCCCAGTTAGCGGCGGAGTCCTTACGGCCGGCGAAGTAACGGTTGGTCTCGTAGTTGGCCAGGCGGGTGTCGCCGTAGCCGTTGTAGTTCTGCATGACCTGAACCAGCTTGATCAGGTCGGTGGAGTTGGCGAACAAGCCGGCGTGGCCGGAGATGCCGTCCATGGCGTAGTAAGCCTTCTCGTCGTGGACTTCGCCCTGGATGACACCTTCACGGCAGTTGATGAAGGAGATGGCGCCGTCGCGGGAGTTGCCGTTCAGCTCAGTAGCGGCACAGTCGTTCTTGGTGAAGCCATTCTCGAGGGGGTTGTAGGTGACATGGGTCAGGCCCATGGGCTCCCAGAAGGTTTCCTTCAGGTACTCTTCGATGCCCTTGCCGGTGACTTCCTCAACGACGAAGCACAGCAGCATGTAGTCAACGTCGGAGTAGACGGTCTTGGTGCCGGGCTCATAGACCAGGGGAGAAGCCAGGACCATGGCCTTGGTGGTCTCGCGGGTCTGGGAGAACAGCTCGTTGTCAACACCCTGCTCAGGCAGCTGAGTCAGCTGGTTGAACTGGTCGTTGTGGTACTGAGGATCGGGATCGAAGCCAGCCTGATGCTGCAGGATATCCTGGATGGTCAGCTCGTTCTTCCAAGCAGTGATCTGCTCCTTCTGTTCCTCAGTGGTGCCATTCTTGTAGATGGTGGAAGTGGCAAACTCGGGGAACAGTTCAACGATCTTGGCATTCAGAGAGATCTTGCCATCGGAAACCAGCTTCTGCATGGCGTAGTTGGCGGTGTACATCTTGGAGTTGGAAGCCAGGTCATACAGGGTGTCATCAGTGACAGCCACGTAGTTGGGATCGTCCTCGGTGATGCGGGTGCCATCGGAGTAGTAGGAGTTAGCAGCGCCCCAGGCGTTGGTGTGGATCAGCTTGCCGTCCTTAACAACAGCCAGCTGAGCGGAGGTGAAGCCGTATTCCACGTCGTTGGTGACGATGGAGTCGATCATCTCGAAGACAGCCTCGTTGACGCCCACTTCTTCAGCAGTGCCATCGATGACTTCGGGGTTGGTGACGACCATCAGAATGCAGCGGCCGGCGTTGTAGCCCACGTCGGTCATCTGGACCAGGTTACGGCCATTGTGGACATATTCGGAGCAGTCGATCTCGAAGATGCCGGTGGTGTTGATCATGTTAGAGGTATCGACCTCGTAACCATTGATGAAGATACGCAGATCGGAGACGGGGCTGTAGACGGAAACGTACACAGTGCCCTGGCCCTCGAAGGTATCATACCAGGTGGAGTTGTTGCGGTAGCAGTAGCTGGTGGAGGTACCGGTGCTGCTCACGTTGGGGAAGAAAACAGCATTCTGGTCCGCATTCTCGCCGCCATCGTATTTCAGGGTCTCGGGATTAATGCCGGGGGCATCTTCAACCTCAACCGCGGTCATAACAGGGGCAGCAGTGGTGTTCTTGACCTGGATTCTCTGAACGCGGGTCTCGAACTCAGCCAGCCACTTCTGAGCGTTGGTGACGTTGTTGGCGTTGCCAACACCATATGCGCCGGTGACGTACAGAGCAACCTGCTCCTTCAGAGTGGCAACCAGCTCACGGGCGTAAGCCAGGGTCTCGGGAGTGCCGCGCTTCTCAGCACGGACGATGTTCAGCTCCACCAGAGCGAACGCATCGTTCATGTGAGCAACTTCGTCGTAAGCGCCCTTATGGCTCTTCAGAGCGCTGATACGCTCGTTGGCCATCTCATAGAGGGAGGCATCAACGGCGTCGGGGGTGGAACGGAGGGCCTCATAGACGTAGTTCATGACCGCGCCCATGCTGCCGGCGCCCAGAACCATGTTGTCGCCGTAGAAGTCATTCTGGCCCTTCTCGTTGGCCAGGATGGGGGAATTCTTTCTGTTCGCCAGAGCGACAACGACCAGATCCTCCTCGGGATCGATCATGGTCAGAGTGCCGGTCCAGCCCTGGTGACCGATGGTCTCATTGGAGGACTGGTTGGTCCAGTAGGTAGCGCGGCCCAGCTCGCCTTCACGCCACCAGCCCAGGCCCCAAGTAGTATAGGTCAGGGACTTCGCTTCGGTGAACTGCTCAATGGTAGAGGAGGTCCAGTAGCCGTTTTCACCATAACCGCCAGTCAGCATCAGAGTGCACAGCTTGGCCAGGTCTTCGGCGTTGGAGTACAGGCCAGCATGGCCGGAGATACCGCCCATGGCGTAGTAGCACTTCTCGTCGTGGACAGTGCCCTGGCAAACGCCGTCACGCATATTCACGAACGTAACGACGCCATTGCCCTCGCCTTCGTTCAGGTCGGCAAAGTCAGCGCGCTTGTTGCCGTCCAGCTCGGTGGCGGCGCAGTCATCAACGGTCCAGCCGTTATCCAGGGGGTTGTAGGTAACATGGGTCAGGCCCATGGGATCCCAGAAGATCTCCTTCAGGAACTCATCGATGCCCTTGCCAGTGATCTCTTCGACGATGAAGCACAGCAGCATATAGTCAACGTCGGAATAGACGGTGGCGGTGCCGGGCTCGTACAGCAGGGGGGACTTCAGGATCATTTCCAGAGTGGTCTCACGGTCCTGGGAGAACAGCACGTTAGCTTCGGGATTGCCAGTGGTACCATTGTTGGTAGCCTGGTCGTAGTAGTTGTTGTGGTACTGGGGGTCAGCCACGAAACCAGCCTGGTGCATCAGGATGTCCTTAATGGTCAGCTCAGCCTTCCATTCCTTAGCAGTTTCCAGGTCGGGAGCGCCGCCGGCGCCATACAGATAGTCGATCCAGATGGTGTTCTCAACGAAGCCGGGGAAAATGGATTCGATGGTGGCATTCAGGTCGATCAGGCCCTGTTCATACAGGTACTGAACAGCGTAGTTGACGGTGTACATCTTGGAGTTGGAAGCCAGGTCGTACAGAGTGTCGGTGGTGACGGCAACATAGTTGTCATCGCCTTCCTTGATCTGGGTGCCGTCTTCGTTCCAGCCATTGACAGCGCCGTAAGCCTCATTGAAGACCAGCTTGCCGTCCTTGATGATGGCAACCTGAGCGCCGGAGAAGCCGTACTTGCAGGACAGGTTGATCAGATCGCTGATCGCGTCCAGGGTGGAGGAATCCATGCCCACATCCTCGGGGGTGCCCTCGATGACGACGGGGTAAGTAGCCTTCACGTTCACGATGCCCAGCTCGCCAACGGGGTAGATGTTGGTGACCTGAACGGTGTTGGTGCCGTCAACAGCGATGGAGGAGATGTCGACCTTGTAGGTCTTGCCACCTTCCCAACCGGTGGTGTCGATCTCGACGTTGTTGACGAAGAAACGCAGGGATTCAACCTGCTCTTCCAGGGTGACGTAGACCTCACCCTGATCGCGGTAGCCGGTGAAGCTCCACAGGCTGTTCATAGCCAGGGTGTCATCAATCCAGCCGGTAAAGGGGAAGTTGCGGTCCATCTGCCAGTCCTGATCGGGCAGAGTGGTTTCGACAGCAACGGGGGCGGTGCTGCCAGTGGTTTCGGTGCCGGTACCGGTTGCCAGGGCGGGTGCCATGACGGAGAAGACCATCGAGGCGGCCAGGATCAGAACCAGCAGCTTGCGCAGTGTTTGTTTCATGCTTCTAATTACTCCCTTCTTGTTTTATATGCCGAAGAATCGGCATAACTTACGGAACAAATTATAACAAGATAACCAAAATTTAACAAGCCTAAAACGATCTTTTGGTACAATATTTCCTCTCGTGGAACATAATGGCACGTTTATCACAAAAACGTGAAACTATTTTCCGTTTTCTGTACTTTTACCGCCGATGCCCGGCTTTGCAATATGGGTTTTGGAAAGCTGGTCCATGCAGTATTCATATTGATTGTTCACAAAGGCCGTATAGAGAATGTCAATTATATTGAGCTGGGACACCCGGGACCCCATGGCGCCGCTGCGGAAGGTACTCTCGTTGGCGGCGGTATAGAGCTTGTAGTCCGAAAGCTCCGCCACCTGAGAAGGAACGCAGCGGGTAATGGCGATGATGGGGGTGTGCTTCTCCCGCAGGGCCTTCATGCACTCGATCACCTCAACGGTGGCACCGGAGTAGGATATGACAATGGCCAAGTCCTCCGGCGAGGCGTTTCTGGCCTGCAGCAGCTGGCAGTGCCAATCCTCATTGATGGCTGCGGGCTTATTCAGCCGCAGCAGCTTCAAGTAGGCGTCCTTGGCGGCACAGAAGGAAGCGCCGATGCCAAACAGCAGCACCGTTTTCGCCTCCACCAGCAGCTCCACGCATTTTCCCAAGGTTTCTGTGTCCAGCAGACTCTTGGTATCCTCCAAAGCCATGATGTTGCGGTAGGTGATCTTCTCTATGATATCATCGAGGCTGTCAGCCCGGGTGATCTCCTTACGCTCAGCCTCCTCATTCTGTTTACGGATGGCCATCTCATAGGTGATGGCCTTTCGGAATTCCTTAAAGCCCTGAAACCCGATGCGATGGCACATCCGTATAATGGTTGACGGAGAGGAAAACGTCCGCTTGGCCAGCTCATGGATGCTCAGGTCAATGACCTCTTCCGGGTGCAGCAGAAGATAATCCGCAATCTCCCGTTCTGTCTGACTGATGGATCCCTTGGCCTCCCGCAGCCTGAGCAATGCACTTTTCATAAGGCCTCTCCCTATTGAATAAGATCAGTGCGACCTTATCTGTCCAGGATCTGAGCCTTGGTCTTCAGGATGCTGCCGGGGGACATGGACAGCTCGTCCAGCCCCATCTCCATGAAGGTCTTGGTCAGAGTCTGGTCGGCGCCCAGCTCGCCGCAGATGCCGGCCCAGATGCCATTTTCATGGGCCATCTTGGTGACATGGGCGATGAGCCGCAGCACAGCCTCGTGGTGGGTGTCGCAGAACTGGCCGATGTTGGGGTTCTGGCGGTCCGCGGCCAGGGTGTACTGGGTCAGGTCGTTGGTGCCGATGGAGAAGAAGTCCACTTCCTTGGCCAGCAGATCGGAGATAACCGCGGCGGCGGGCGTCTCGATCATAATGCCCAGAGGCACGTCTTCCTCAATGGCATAGCCCTCGGTCTTCAGCTCCTGACGGATGCCGGCGCAGATCTCCTTGACCTTGCGCACTTCCCAGACAGAGGCCACCATGGGGAACATGATGGACAGGTTGCCATGGGCGGAGGCACGGTACAGCGCCCGCAGCTGGGTACGGAACACCTCGGGACGGGTCAGGCAGATACGAAGCGCCCGAACACCCAGGGCGGGATTTTCCTCGGTGGGCATTTCGAAATAGTCCGCCTGCTTGTCAGCGCCGATGTCCAGGGTGCGGACGATGACAGGCTTGTCGCCCATGCCTTCCAGCACGGTCTTATAGGCCTGGTACTGATCATCCTCGGAGGGGAAATCATCCCGGCCCAGGTACAAAAACTCGGAGCGGAACAGGCCGATGCCATCGCAGTCACCGGCCAGAGCGGCTTCCACATCGTTGGGGGAGCCGATGTTGGCGCACAGCAGCATCCGACGGCCGTCGGGGGTGATGGCGGGCTTGCCGCGGAACTGCTCGCGGTGGATGCGGGCGGCTTCCTCAGCCTCCCGGCGGGCGATCAGGTCAGCGGTAGTCTCAGCATCGGGATCCACATACAGAAGGCCGGTGGAACCGTCGATGAACACTTCCTTGCCGTCGTCCTCAATGGTCAGCTGGTCGCCCAGGTTGACGATGGCGGGGATCGCCATGGTGCGGGCGAAGATGGCGGTGTGGGAGTTGCTGGAACCGTGAGCGGTGACAAAGGCCAGGACCTGATTACGGTCCAGACGGGCGGTCTCACTGGGAACCAGGTCGTCGGCAGCCAGAATCACAGGCTGCCCGTCGGAGAACGCGGTTTCCTCCTGGCCGGTGAGGATGCGGATGATCCGGTTGGAGACGTCCAGAACGTCAGCGGAACGGGCCTGCATATAAGGATCGTCCATCTGCGCGAACATCTCGGAGAACTGCTTGGCAGTTTCGTTGACGGCCCACTCGGCGTTAACGCCGCCGGAGATCATGCCGGTGATGGAGTCCACGTAGTCCAGGTCTTCCAGCATCATCTGATGGATCTGGAACAGCAGGGAATGCTCCTCACCCAGAGAAGCCAGGGTCTTTTCATACAGCTCGCCCAGGCCGGTAATGGCCTGCTTTCTGGCGGCCTCAAAACGGGCAATTTCGGCGCCGGTGTCAGCGACTTCCACGCGCTGAACGCCCTGGGTATCCCGCTTCAGGAAGCTCAGCTTACCGCTGGCAACGCCGGCGGAAACGCCGATACCTTTGAGTACCTTCATGATTTTGCCTTCCTTCCTTAGTATTGCGAATTACAGATTGGCCTTGAAGAACTCCTCCAGACCGGCGGCAGCGGCAGCCTCATCAGCGCCGTCGCAGGTGACGGTGACGACATCGTTCTGCTTGACAGCCAGGCCCATCAGGGCAAACAGGCGCTTCAGGTCGGCGGACTTGCCGCCCTTTTCGATCTTGATGGTGCTGGTGTAACCGGCGGCAGCCTTGACCAGCATGCCGGCGGGACGGGCATGGATGCCGGCGGCATCCTTGATGGTGTACTGGAACTGAGTCATAGTAATTATTTCCTTTCTTTTTACCCAGGTGGTTACAGGCACCCTGGAAAAACCGGGTGCCTGGCCATTGGGGGATTTGATTTGATTAGTGTGTCCGGCAGCAGCCGGCACGATTCTTACGATTACGATCCTTCCAGCGAAACGGGAACGTTGGCCGCGACAAAATCCGTCCCACCGGGGCAGGAAAAATTTGTGCGGTTTGCCGAAGGAATTTTTGGATTTTTTCGACGTATGGCGACGGGTCAGCCCTCCGTCCGGCGGCGCGAAGCCGGTCCGGCGCACGGCCGGGGCGACAGGCGCGAACCAGGCATTCCAACCTCGCGCCAGCTCCTTATTTAATAAGGGAAGGGGATTACAGGTGCAGGTAGGGTACGTGCCTGCAAAGTGGGTCAATACTCCTTCCTCCAGGCCCATGACGCACGCACGCGAAACAGCTTCCAACAGGTTTTCAGGCGATATTCTAAAAATGCTTGCATAAAAAGTATAACAACAATTGGCTGTTGTGTCAAGGAAGGGACTCAAACTTTGTTTGAATTTTCTGTGCATTTATAACAAGATTGATTCGTCGAACACTTTTTGTTTCATCACTTTTGTACTTCTCGTTCAAAATTTGTCAACTTCTGAAACAATGTACCGCAATCTTCCATATCAATTGACACTTCATGATTTATTGATTAAGATTATGGAGCAACCAAATGGTTGCTGCTTGCAATGACAGGTTTCCGCCAAACAGGTGGGCGGGGGCCTGTTGCGCATTTGTGCGCTACAGCCAACTGAACAGATTCAGGCAACGGAAGGAGATTTTTACTTTGAGCTTAAACCTGAAGGGCATGGCCACCGAAACCCGGAACCAGAACACCATGAATCTGGACATCATGACTCCGCTGGAGGTCGTCACTGCCATGAACAACGAGGACAAGAAGGTCCCCGAGGCAATTTCCACCCAGCTGCCCCAGATCGCCAAGTGTGTTGAATGGGCCATTGAGTCCCTGAACAACGGCGGTCGTCTGATCTACATGGGCGCCGGCACCTCTGGCCGTCTGGCCGTTGTCGACGCTTCCGAGTGCCCCCCCACCTTCGGTGTTTCCCCCGACCTGGTCGTCGGTCTGATCGCCGGCGGCGAAAAGGCGTTCATCAAGGCCGTTGAAGGCGCTGAGGACAGCCGTGAACTGGGCGAGGACGATCTGAAGAATCTGAACCTGAACAGCAACGACATCGTGGTTGGTATCGCCGCTTCCGGCCGTACCCCCTACGTCCTGGGCGGTCTGGCCTACGCCAACTCCCTGGGCTGCCACACCGTTGGCATCTCCTGCAACAGCAACACCGCCATCAGCGCCGCCGCCAAGCTGGCCATCGAAGTGGTCTGCGGTCCCGAGGCTCTGACCGGCTCCACCCGTCTGAAGTCCGGCACCGCTCAGAAGCTGGTGCTGAACATGATCTCCACCGGCACCATGGTCGGCATCGGCAAGGCTTATCAGAACCTGATGGTCGACGTCCAGCAGACCAACGAGAAGCTGGTCGTCCGTGCCCAGAACATCTGCATGGAAGCCACCGGCTGCGAGCGTGAAGTGGCCAAGGAGAAGATCGAACTGGCCGGCGGCCATGTGAAGACCGCCATCGTCATGATTCTTGCCAACTGCGGCCTGGAAGAGGCCAAGGAGCGCCTGGAGAAGGGCCACGGCCACGTCCGTCAGGCCATCCAGTAATTACTTTTTAAAAGACAGCGAGGAGGAACGCTGTGTTTTACGGTTCCGGAATGCCCGGGACTGAGCAACCCCAATTTTATAAGGAGAGATGATATTTATGACAAATCAGGAACTTTCCCTCAAGATCCTGGAACTGGTCGGCGGCAAGGCCAACGTCGTCACTGCATTCAACTGCATGACTCGTCTGCGCATTAAGCTGAAGGATCAGTCCAAGGCAAACGTTAAGGCTCTGAAGGCTACCGAAGGCGTTCTGGGCGTCGTCGAAGACGATCTGATCCAGGTCGTCCTGGGCCCCGGCAAGGCTAAGAAGGTCACCGACATCTTCGTCGTTGACGCCGGCTGCGCCAACAAGGCTCCCGCTGAGAAGGCTCAGACCAATGTCGGCGGCGACTGGAAGGAAAACAAGGCTGCCATTAAGGGCGCCCAGAAGCAGGGCAAGATCAAGACCATGCTGAAGACCTTCGGCGAGATCTTCGTTCCCCTGATCCCCGGCGTTATCTCCGCTGGCCTGTGCTCCGGCCTTTGCACCCTGATCGCTCAGCTGAACCCCCACTACGCTGACAACAAGGTTCTGATGCTGGTGTATCAGCTGCTGGCTATGATCAACACCGCATTCCTGTCCTACATCACCGCTTGGGCTGGCTACCGTGCCGCTGAAGTCTTCGGTGGTACTCCCGTTCTGGGCGGCATGGTCGGTATGATCACCACCTTAGCCAACATCAACACCATTTCTCAGATCATCGGCCTGTACAACGACGCTCAGCCCCTGGATGCTATCCTGCGTGCTGGCCGTGGCGGCGTTCTGGCCGTTGTTATCGGCGCTCTGATCCTGTCCAAGGTCGAAAAGTGGATCCGCAGCTGGATGCCCGACGCTCTGGACATCGTGTTCTCCCCCATCCTGACCCTGGTCATCGTTCTGATCCCCTACATCGTGCTGATCATGCCCGCTACCGGTCTGATCTCCACCGGCCTGTGCTGGATTGTTGAGCAGGTCTGCATGAGCGACGTCGTCTTCGTTCGTATCATTGCCGGCTTCATCTCCTCCATGCTGTTCCTGCCCATGGTCGCCGTTGGTATGCACCATGGTCTGGTGGCTCTGTACACCGTGCAGCTGGAAGCTATGGGCTACGTCACCCTGTACCCCGCCCTGTGTATGGCTGGTGCCGGTCAGGTTGGCGCCGCCATCGCCATCTGGCTGAAGTGTAAGAAGGTTGGCAACAAGCGTCTGCAGAACGTCATCACCGGTGCTCTGCCCGCTGGTATCCTGGGCGTCGGCGAGCCTCTGATCTACGGCGTTACCCTGCCCATGGGCAAGCCCTTCATCACTGCCGGTATCGGCGCTGGCTTCGGCGGTGCCTTCGTCATGGCTATGCAGTGCGCTGCTACCGCTTGGGGTCCCTCCGGTCTGCTGGGCCTGTTCGTCATGACCAAGGGCCCTCTGGGTGCTACCACCTCCCTGGCCTGCTTCCTGGCTGGCCTGGTGATCTCCTACATCGGCGGCTTCATTGTCACCAACTTCTTCGTTAAGGACTCCGAAGTTACTGCTGCCTAATGGCTAAATCTTTGGGATTTTCCGTTTACCTTTCCACTTTCGAGGGCCAGCAGCAAATGCTGGCCCCATGGAAAGGAACCGGGGCTCCGGTATTCCTTTCACTACATAT
>JBGVDK010000099.1:0-9520 GCA_045119355.1 Faecousia sp. | reverse complement strand
ATTCTGTTTTGAGGGAAATCCTGACCTCCGCTCCCGGCTGGATGAAGTAGCCGTGGACGGAAAAGCGGTAAGCATCGCAATTTCCTACGAGACGACCCACGCGTGGACCGGAGATTTCCCCGGGGAGGTCTATTTCATCGTCATTCCCGCCGATGCGGAAAGCGTAGACGTTACCCTGACAGAAACCGCCTGGGAACGATAACAGCATACAAAAATCCCGCATACCGTTTGGTATGCGGGGAATTTTTTACATCAGCGCTCTCAGTTCCTCGGTGAAATTGCCGTTGGTGGCAACGATGGCGCTCTCCCGATCCAGGGGAGGTCTGCTTCCGTCCACGCTCACCGCTTCGCCGCCGGCCTCCCGGAGGATCAGCCAGCCCGCGGCAATGTCCCAGGGTTTGGTGCCGAACTCGAAATAGCCATCCGCACGGCCGCAGGCCAGGTAGCACAGCTCCAGCGCGGTACAGCCAAACCGGCGCACGTCGTGGCTGTTAAGATACACCCGCTCAATGCGGCGGAAATTCCCGTCCATCTCGTTCCGTCGGTAGGGAGCCGTTCCCACGAAGACCAGCGCTTCACTGAGGCTGGGGACTTCGCTGACCCGGATGGGCTGGCCGTTGAGATACGCGCCGCCGCCCAGAATTCCGGTGAACTCCTCGTTGTAATAGGGATTGTAGACCACGCCGAACTGGGGCTCGTGGTTGATCACCAGGGCCAGGGAGATAACGCTGTGGTGGAAATTGTGGATCAGATTGGTGGTCCCGTCCACCGGGTCCAGCACCCAGTAGGGGAGGGAGAAGTCGATATCCGAATTGTCCCGCTCCTCGCCCATGAACTGGATTTCGGGCCAGTTTTCCTTCAGGGCGTCGCAGATGGATTTCTGCACCGCGAAGTCCACCTCGGTGACGAAGTCCTGGGCGGCCTTGGTCTGGATGTGGTCGGCGCCCCGGCGCTCGATCAGCGCCTTGCCCGCCTGGCGGACGATGGGCAGAATCTCAAAAAGGGAAGGCATTTTCATTGGTCAAGCCTCCAGATTCTGGACCTTCTTGTTCTTTCCGTAGTAAGCCTGGATGTACTCCACAAAGGAAATGCCCAGGAACGCGGAGCAAACACCGGTGATGATATCGGTGGTGGTTTCGCTGAGCCAGGGACAGAGCACCATGACGATCAGGCTGATGAACAGCACCGTGGTGCAGATCTTACCGATCATCAGCGCGCCGTTCAGGGCCTGGCCCCGCCGCAGGGAGAAGATCATGGCAAAGAGCTGGAAGAACTCCTTCACCACAAACAGCACCAGCATCAGACGCAGGCTCTTCCGGTGAACGCTCAGGCAGATGATCAGAGACAGCTGGGTCAGCTTATCCGCCAGGGGGTCCAGCACCTTGCCCACAGAGGAGATCATATTGAATTTCCGGGCGATCTTGCCGTCCACCAGGTCCGTCAGACAGCTCACCGCCAGAATGCCCCCGGCGATCCAGTAGTGATGGGGCTCGGTGGCGTGAAGATAAATATAGACATACACCGGGATCAGCACCAGCCGGAACAGGCTCAGCAGGTTGGGGATGGTGCAGATCTCCTTTTTCCAGTCTTCTTTTTTCCAGTCTTTAATCAGCATTGTAATCCTCCAGTGACGGTTCGTCACATAACTTTCAATATTATATGACGCTTCGGCCGATGAATCAAGTGCTATTGCTGAAAAAAGATTTATTGTTCACAAAGTATTCATAACCTTTCTTCCGCTCATTCTTCCAGCCTGCGGCTGAGCTCGTCGGCGGCCAGGGCGTATTGGAGGACCAGAGCCTTCCAGGTCTGCTTGCCAAGGATTCCCGTGGGCCGGAGGCCGGAAGCCAGCTGGAAGGCGATCAGCGCCCGCTCGGTATCCGGGTCCAGAATACCGGTGTGCTCCGGCGCGGGAAAGTTCGTCAGAAGCTCCGCCAGGGTGATGAGCATGGTCTGGACCAGGTACAGGATGTGGTGCTCCTCCCCGGGGCGGATGACCTGGCCGGGGTTCAGGGTGATCTGGATGGGCTGGGCTTTCTCCGTTTCGATCTTCGCCGGTTCAAAGGCTTTGACGATCTGCTCCCAGGTGTTCTGGTCCACCACCCCCGTGGGATTCAGGCCATGCCGCCGCTGGAAGGCGGCCACCGCCTCATGGGTGCGCCTGCCGTAGATCCCGTCGGGGATGGGAATGGGCTGGTTCGGCTCCACCTGGCCGATGGTCCGAAGCATGGTCTGCAAGGACCGGATGGGCTGGCCTACGAAGGATTCTTCCGGTTTCATCTGACTACCTCCTGTCTCACGGGGTCCTGGGTCCCATTCCGCATATCATTGCCCGGGAACTGGCGCTGGGTGTACGTGTTGGTGTAATCGGCGTTCAGGCCCTCGCTGTTGCCGGGGGTGACGTTGGGGAACCGGACGGTGCTCCGCAGGGCAATGTTCTCGATCCCGGCGAACTGGTCGTAGATCTCGTCCCAGGTGTCCTCGTCGGCGGCGCCGGTCTGGGGAAGGCCCAGGAATTTCTGGGCGGCGATGACCGCGTTCCGGGTGGCCGGACCGAAGATGCCGTCCACCTCCACCTCCGGGATCTCCGGGATAAACTCCGACAGCACCGACAGCATATATTGCAGCAGCCGAACACTCTGGCCCCGGTTCCCCTGCTGGACAGCGTCGGGGTACTGCCAGGAGTTGGCGTAGAACTGCTGGCCCTGGCTGCGAAGCTCCGAGAGCTTCGTCACCGCGGTGTACAGGCGAACCAGCTCGTACCAGGTGGCCTGGCCCACCACACCGTCCACCGTCAGACCGAAGATCTCCTGGAACCGCCGGACAGCGGCCTCCGTCCTGGAGCCGAAGATGCCGTCGATCTCCGGAATCTTGGGGATGGAAGGGTAGTCCTGGGCAATCCGGTTCAGCTCCGTCTGGATGACCACCACGTTGGGGCCGGAGCTTCCTACCCGCAGGGCCGAACCGGGATAGGAGGACTGGATTCCCCAGACGGGAGCGTTGACCACGATCTCCACGTCGCCGTAGTAGTTTCGCAGGATCCGCACGGCGTCGTAGCCCTGCTGGGCCAGGTTCTGACTGCCCCACTGGCTGAGACCCTCGCAGGTCACGGTGGTGCCGTTGCAGAATTTCGCCGCCAGGGGCTCCACAAATCCTGGCCGCCGGAGGTAGTCGTTAAAGAGCTCATCCACGATCCGTGCCACGTTGGAGAAATAGCTCCGCCCATTGACGAAATACTGGTCATAGGCGGTGGAGCTGGTGATGTCGAAGGGATAGCCCCGGCTCCGGTAGAACTCGGTGTACACCCGGTTCAGGGCGAAGGAGACGATGGCGTAGATGTTGGCCCGCAGCGCCGCCTCGTCCCAGGTGGGATAGATCTCGCTGGAGGCTACGTTTTTCACATAGTCGATGAAGGGCACCGTCACGTTGGCGGCGTCGGAGCTTGGGGCGCCCAGGTGGACGGTGATGTTCTGGGGTACGAAGGGAATGACCGTTGGCATACGCGTCCTCCTTTATAGATTCTGGGGCGGTGTGTTGATGATCTCCGCCTGGTTCCACTTGGCAGGAAGCTCCGACAGCGGCACCATGGCAAGATCCTGCATGGTCACGGTCCCGGCGAAGACCTGGACCCCACGGACCAGGATCTGCTCATAGCCCTCCGCCCGGGCGTAGAGGTTGACGGTGGTGTAGGCGGGCTTGCTGGTGTCGGGAGACTGGCTGTTTTCTTTATCCGGCACCTCGATGGTGATGGGCGTGGTCAGGCCGCTGGAATCCGTGATCCGCAGTCCCAAGAGCCTGCCGTCGTCCGAGACCACCGTCACGGCCACGTCCTCCAATGGGATCCGCGCCCGGGATGTGTAGGCGCTGGCCCGTAAGTATCCGATTGCGGGCATAGTTACCCCTCCTTTCTGGGTTCGGGTACAGGATATGCTGGGCGAAGGAAAATTGTGCCTGGATGAACCGGGACGCGGAAACCTGCATAAACTGAAGCCGTAGAAAGGATCGTGATGGATATGTGTGCAATCGCGGGAATGCTTGACCTCAACGCCGCGCCGGGAACCGTGGAGCGCCTCCGGGCCACCATGGGCCGCCGGGGGCCGGACGATTTCGGCGTGTTTACCGATGAAAATGTGACCCTTCTTCACGCCCGGCTGACCGTCATCGACCCGGTTGGCGGCAGACAGCCCATGACACTGGAATTTGGGAACGAGACCTACACCATCGTCTATAACGGCGAGCTTTATAATACGGAGGACCTCCGCCGGGAGCTGATCGCCCTGGGACATACCTTCCGGAGCCATTCGGATACCGAGGTGCTGCTCCATTGCTATGCCCAGTGGGGGAGAGGGTGTCTGGAAAAACTCAACGGCATCTTTGCCTTCGCGGTCTGGGAGGAAAAGGCCAAGCGGCTCTTCCTGGCCCGGGACCGGATCGGGGTGAAGCCGCTGTTCTACGCCGAGCATGAGGGAGGTCTGCTCTTTGCCTCGGAGATGAAGACCATTCTAGACTACCCCGGCTTCCGGGCGGCCATCGACATCACTGGAGCGGCTGAACTTCTGCTCATTGGCCCGGGACGGACCCCTGGATGCGGGGTCTTCCGGGGAATCAAGGAGCTGGAACCGGGTGGCTTCGCGGTCTGGGAGGGGAATCGCCTCCGGACCGGGCGATACTGGAAGCTCACCGACGGGGAGCATCCTTACAGCTTCGACGAGACCGTGGAGATGGTCCGGTATCTCGTCACCGACGCCATCCGGCGGCAGATGGTCTCCGACGTGCCCATCGGATGCTTCCTCTCCGGCGGGCTGGATTCCAGCCTGATCTGCTCGGTGGTGGCGAAGGAACTGGCAGAGCAGGGGAGGACCCTTCAAACCTTCTCGGTGGATTATGAGAACAACGACCGGTATTTCACCCCCGGAAAGTTCCAGCCCAATTCCGATTCCGATTTCCTTGGGGTCATGGAGGAGTATCTTCACTGCGATCCCCACCGGGTGGTCCTGACGGCGAAACAGCTTTCGGACGCCTTGGAGGAATCCACCCTCGCCCGGGACCTGCCGGGGATGGCGGACGTGGATTTTTCCCTGCTCCTTCTCTGCCGGGAGATCAAAAAGGATGTAACGGTGGCCCTCTCCGGAGAGTGCGCCGACGAGATCTTCGGGGGCTATCCCTGGTACCGGGACCCGGAGGTACGGGCGAAGGAGGGCTTCCCCTGGGCCCAGTCCACCACCCAGCGGGCCGCACTGCTCACCGATGGTCTCTCTGCCCAGCTGGACGCCCGGGATTATATCATGAGCCGGTATCAGCAGACGCTGGATGAAAGCGACATCCTCCCCGGTCAGTCCGCTTTGGAGGTCCGAATGAAGCAGATGGTGAATCTGAATTTCCGCTGGTTCATGCAGACGCTCCTGGACCGGAAAGACCGGATGAGCATGCATTCCTCCCTGGAAGTCCGGGTGCCCTTCTGTGATTATCGGATCGCGGAGCTTCTCTACCGGGTCCCCTGGGAGATGAAGGACTATCATGGCTACGAAAAAGGCCTGCTCCGCCAGGCGGCTGTGGGACTTCTTCCGGAGGCGGTGCTTTGGCGGAAGAAGAGCCCTTACCCCAAGACCTATGACCCGGAATATCTGCGGCTGATGCGGGAGCGGTTGGACGCCCTCCTCAAGCAGAAGAACGCCCCCATCTGGTCCCTGATCCGGCTGGAAAGGGCAGAGGCCATAGCTGGAACCGATATGTCCTGGCCCTGGTACGGCCAGCTGATGCGCCAGCCCCAGACCATCGCCTACCTGCTGCAGATCGACTTTTGGCTCCGCCGGTACAACGTGGATATTTTGATTTAACGATATTTTCTGCCATTCATTGACAAATCTCCCGCTCCGTTTTAGAATGGGAATGTAAAACAAATAAATGGAGATGATACAATGGATAGCTTCTGGGTTGCCGTGCGGGTGGTCGTCCCCATGGCCATCATGATGGGCATCGGCATTCTGCTTCGGGTGGGCAAAATCGCCGAGCGGGACACCATGAAAAAGGTGGATAAGATCAGCTTCAATCTGTTCCTGCCCATGCTGATGTTCAGCAACACCTTCGACACAGACTTTTCTCAGATCAGCGGCGGATACATTCTCTACGGAATCGGTGGTTCCTTCCTGCTGTTCCTCATCGCGATCTTCGTGATCCCCCGGTTCGAGAAGAACCCGCCCTCCGCCGCGGCCATGGGCAACGCCCTGATCCGGGCAAACTACATGATGTATTCCACCGCCATCGCCACAAACCTCTATGGCGACGCGGACCTGGGCGTGATCATGCTCCTGGGCGCTATCACCATCCCCTTTACCAACGCCCTCAGCGCCATTGTTCTGGAGGTGGCCCGGTCCGGCAAGGCCAACGCCAGGCAGCTGCTCCTTGCCATCATCAAGAACCCTCTGGTCATCGCGGCGGCCATCGGCCTGACCATCAATTTCTCCGGCATCCAGCTTCCCGACATCATCGTGGGCGTGGTGGACGACATCGCCGGACTTGCGACCCCGCTGAGCTTCCTGTCCCTGGGCGTCAGCCTGAATTTCGAGAGCATCGCGGGCAACAAGAAGCGGCTGGCCGTGGGCTTGCTCCTAAAGCTCATCGTTTTCCCGGTGGTGTTCATGGCGGGGGCGCTGGCCCTGGGCTTCCACGGCATGGAGCTGTGCGGCCTGCTGGTGCTGTTCTGCGGACCTCCCGCGGTGTCCAGCTATCCCATGGCGGTGGCAATGGACGCGGATCCGGAGCTTGCCGGTCAGATGGTCATTTTCCCCACCATCTTCTCTCTGATCACCATTTTTATCTGGGTCCTGGGCCTCAGCGGCGCGGGGCTGCTGTAACAGGAATTTTTTCCTTTACCTGTTTTTCATTTGACACTTTCCCCGGGATGGGTTAAAATAGCGACGCAAACAGACATCACAAACAATAACGGAGGATAACGTTATGAGAAAGACCAAAATTATCTGCACCATCGGTCCCGCCAGTGAAAACGAAGAGACCCTGACCCAAATGTGCCTGGCTGGCATGAACGTGGCCCGGCTGAACTTCTCCCACGGCTCCCACGAAGAGCACGAGAAGAAGATCGAGCTGATTAAGCGGGTCCGGGAAAAGCTGAACCTGCCCATCGCCATCCTGCTGGACACCAAGGGTCCCGAGTACCGGATCAAGACCTTCGCAAACGGCAAGGTCACTGTCAAGGCCGGTCAGGTCTTCACCTTCACCACCGACGACGTGGAGGGCGACGAAACCAAAGTCAGTGTAAACTATAAGAATCTGCATCAGGAAATGGCCCCCGGCGGTGAGATCACCGTCTGCAACGGCATGGTCAAGTTCCAGGTGGAGGAAGTCCAGGGCCACGACATCATCTGCAAGTGCGTTGTGGGCGGCGAGATGTCCAACCGGAAGAGCATGTCCTTCCCCAACAAGGTCATGTCCGGTCCCTACCTCAGCGAGCAGGATAAGTCCGACATTCTCTTCGGCATCAAGCACGGCGTGGACTTCGTGGCCGCGTCTTTCGTCTCCACCCGTCAGGATGTTCAGGACATCCGGGATCTGCTGGACGCCAACGGCGGCAGCGACATCGAGATCGTAGCCAAGATCGAGAACCAGGCCGGCGTGGACAACGTGGAGGAGATCTGCCAGGTTGCCGGCGGCGTCATGATCGCCCGCGGTGACCTGGGCGTGGAGATCCCCTTCGTCCGTCTGCCCGACATTCAGAAGAACCTGACCCGGACCTGCCGGATGCTGGGCAAGCGGGTCATCACCGCCACAGAAATGCTGGAATCCATGATCCAGAATCCCCGGCCCACCCGTGCCGAGATCTCCGACGTGGCCAACGCCGTCTACGACGGCACCTCCTGCGTCATGCTCTCCGGCGAGTCCGCTGCCGGTAAGTACCCCGTGGAGGCGGTGCGCACCATGGCCGAGATCGCGGAATACACCGAGAACCACATGGACTACGTCACCCGCTACCGCAACACCCCCTACGTGGGCGAGAACAACCTGGATAAGCTGTCCCACGCCGTGTGCTCCATGGCTCTGGACGTGGACGCTAAGGCCATCGTGGTCTGCTCCGTCTCCGGCAAGACCGCCATGCTGGTCAGCCGCTTCCGTACCCCCGTGAACATCGTGGGCATGACCACCGACGCCAAGATCTGGCGCCGCCTGTCCATGAGCTGGGGTGTCACTCCCGTTCTGGCAGAGCAGTTCCCCAATATGGACGTCATGTTCTACTACGCGAAAAACAGCGCCAAGGCCGCTCTGAACCTTCAGCCCGGCGACAATATGATCCTCACCGGCGGCCCCGTCAACGGCCAGCACGGCAACACCAACACCATCAAGATCGAGACCGTCTGATCAAGCTCCATCACCGGCGCGGGAAGCTCTCCCGTGCCGGTTTTTTGGTGCTTTTATAGAACCCGGCGCAGAAGCCGCTCGGGTTTTCCCGATAAATTTATCCAATTTTCCCACATGAAAAATCCCTTCAAATCTGATAAAATATATCAAACAAATTATTTTGAAGGGAGATTTCTCATGTATCAGATCGGTCAGCAGGTTCTCTACGGCATCCACGGTGTCTGCACCATCGCGTCCATCGAGCCCATGCGCTTCGGCAAGAGCAGGTCGGATTATTACATCCTGCAGCCACTGGCGCAGGCGGACTCCAAATACTACATTCCCGTAAACAACGAGGCGGCGGTATCCAAGCTCAGCCCCCTGCTGACCCGGGAGGAGGTTCTGGCGCTGCTCCATTCCCAGGCTGTGCGCCAGGATGTGTGGGTCGCCGACGAGAACCAGCGGAAGCTCAAATTCCGGGAGATCCTGACAGGAGGCGACCGGGGCCAGGTGTTGAGTATGATCTATTGCCTCCACCGGCACAAGCAGGAGCAGCAATCTCTGGGCCGGAAATTCCACCAGTGCGACGAGCTGTTCCTGAAGGACGCGGAGAAACTGATGAACGGGGAATTTTCCCACATTCTGGGCCTGGAACCCAACCAGGTCGCGCCCTTCATCCTGAAGGAGATCGACCAGTCGGGGGAGGGCACGGCCCAATCTGTCTGATGGGAGGTCCGGCGGAGGCACGGAAAAATCGTCATTGACTTTTTGAGGGATTGCTGATATACTGAGTGAGCTTGCTAGTGTAGCACAGTCGGTAGTGCATCTCACTCGTAATGAGAAGGTCGCCTGTTCGAGTCAGGTCACTAGCTCCATATGATAAAGGACCAGCCTTGTGCTGGTCCTTTCTTTTTATGCCTCAAATCCCAATCCGATGGTTCACAGTTCCTTTACAACCTATTCTTACTTTTTATAATATTTCCAGCTAAACTTAATTTGTATTGTGCAAAGAAAAAAACACGGGTGGAGGCCGTAACATGAAGTATAAGTTAGCAGCATTTTTCTCAGGCAGAAACGGATTCGACGAACTGGCAAGGCTCCTTCTCTGGACGTCGCTGATTCTGATGACGATCAGTATTTTTGTCCCTGTGGCGTGGCTGAGCAGCCTGAT
>JBGVDK010000098.1:0-5338 GCA_045119355.1 Faecousia sp. | reverse complement strand
AGTAGGGAGTCTGGGTCAGATCGTAGACCCAAGTATCGACGGTCCTGCCGGAGGGGTTGACGCTGCCGTTCAGAACCTGACCCAGACCGGCGAAGCCGTTCTGACCGGGGCAGGGGGCGTAGATGGCGCCGTCCACACCGTACTCGTCAATGAAGCCCAGCTCCATGGCGTTGTTGGTGTTGATGACAACGATGACGTTCTCGAAGTTCTCGGTGACCAGAGCCAGCAGATCTTCCTCGCGGTTAGAAAGCTCCAAATAATGGTCGCCGGCATCCCAGTCGTTGCCCTCGTTCAGGGTGTCGTCGTACCAGCCGGTGAAGTAGGAGTTGCCGGTGACAGCCTCACGGGCCATCCAGGAGCCGTCCACCACGGAAGCCATATCCCAGGGCAGGTCGGCGTTCTCGCCGCCGGGACGGGAGATGACCACCAGAGCGGTGTCAGAATATGCCTTGGCGGAAGCCATCAGCTCGTCGGTGTACAGGCTGACGTTGGGCTCGGGCAGGGTCCAGTCCTGGGCCCACATGCCGACGCTGGGACGCTCGGCGCAGTAAGCGGTGTAGAAGTCCACCAGCTCCTGGTTGACCTGGAAACCAGCATTGGTCAGGCCCTGGAGCAGGGAGGTGGTGTCATACTGGAAGTTCAGAGCACCGGAACCCACGCCGCCGTAGACGGGGTTGGTGGAGGACCAGCCGAACACGTTCAGCTTGGTGCCCTCTGCCAGAGGCAGCAGGCCGTCGTTCTCCAGCAGGGTCATGCCCTCGCCAGCGATCTCGGAGTTGTAGGCATAAGCCTCTTCGATGGACTCATCAGAGATGGAGCCCTCGCCCATGGCCAGGGAGACCATGGAGTACATGGGACCGGTGATGATCAGGTTCACAACCAGAACCAGGACCAGCAGGAAGGCCAGCCATGCGTTGCCGCGGACCAGCTTCTTCAGGGGCTTCTTCATGCCCTTGACGAAGATCAGGCCAACGGTGACGATCAGAGCCAGGGCCAGAGCCGCGACCAGAACGGTCAGTTCGGTGCGGATCATTTCCAGAACGCTGATGACGTCATTGATGTTGATGCCGAAAGTCAGAAATGTCATTTGTTTTTCCTCCTCGTTTGTCTTCTTGCACAATGGGACCATTCCTCAAACCCATTGAACATGGTCATTATAACGAAGGCTGAAAGAAAAATGAAGAGGCTCCGCACAAACGGTCGTTTTTTTGCACAAACTGCAAAAAGGTTTATATTTTCCTGCTTTCGGCGGAAAAAGGTGCACAAAATGAAACGTTTCCCTTTGACAAATAGAACAACCGGGAGCGGCATCGCCGCTCCCGGAAACAAGTTCACCGGCAGCCGTTTTCCCGCAGGGGGATCAGCACCTTCAGCACGAACCAGCCGCCCTCCGCGTGGACGGTGGTGGTGCCGCCGTACTTTTTGGCGGTGTACTGGATGCTCTTCAGGCCGAAGCCGTGGTTGGAGCTGTCGGATTTGGTGGTGACGGGGAGGCTTCCCTGGAATTCCGGCCGCTGGGGGCAGTAATTCTCCACCTGAAGCAGCAGGAACCGCTTCTGGGAGGCCAGCCGCAGGTGGATCATCCGCTTTTCCTTCTCGGGGATCTTCAGCTCGCACTCGATGGCGTTGTCCAGGGCGTTGCCGAAGATGGTGCAGATGTCCATCACGTCCATGAAGGCGATCTTCTCGCCGTCGGCCACCACGGACAGCTCGATGCCGTGCTTCTGACAGTAAAGGCTCTTGCCGGTGAGCACGGTGTCCAGAATGGTGTTGCCGGTTTTGTTCTGGGCCTCGTAGGTCCGGATGTCCGCCTCCATTTCGTCCAGCCACTGCTCCCGGGTCTGGGGGTCCGGCTCGGACCGCAGGGCGGTGATCATGTGCTTTAAGTCATGGTATTTCCGGTTGATCATCTCGATGGACTCCCGGCTCATCCGGTACTGGGCGTACTGGTTTTCCAGGACGGTCTGCATGGCGTCCAGCTCTTTTCGCGCCTGGGTCTGCTGGCAGAGGGTGTGGTAGGCGAAGAGCACGGCCACACCGGCGAAATCCACCAGGGTCCGCACCGTCATGATCTCGCTGGCGTACTGGCTGGAGAAGGGAGAGTTCTTCACGTAGAAGCTCAGGTTGCTGATGGCGAAGACGCAGATGCCGATTAAGGTGGCGGTGAGCAGCTCCTGCCAGGTGATGGTCAGCTCTATCTCGGAAATGGCGCTCCGGCGCTCCAGCAGCCACATAATGAGGAAAATGATGCCGAAGACCAGAATCATCAGACCGTGCTGCTGCCACCAGACCGGGTTCTGATTTGGCCAGAGAAAGCGGTGGATCTGCCATTCCATGGCGGCGGTGAACTCCGCCAGGATGAAGGCCCGGACGCAGGTGTAGGAGGCCGTCATGACGCTGACGTCGCACAGGAGCAGAATCCAGGCCAGCATCATGGCCACGGCCACCAGCATACAGGGAAGCCACAGCCATAAGGCCACGTCGTCCGTCGCCATCAGGAATACGCACTGGACCAGCAGGGCGCACAGCGCTGTGGGCACATACCCCTTCTTTGGCAGCCGGGGCCGGAAATTCATGGCGAAGAGGATGCAGGCCAGCCACTCGGCCAGGGCGGTGTAGGCCCGGGGAATATCCAGAACCGAAAAATTCATACCGTTGCCCCTCCGATGTAGTTGGTCAGAGCCTCCATAAAGGCGTTTTTCCTGGCCCGGCTGATCAGCAGCAGCTCGTCGCCCACCATGGCGCAGCCCTCCTGGATGCCGTCCACATGGCGCAGGGCCACCAGATACCCTTTGTTGCACCGGAAAAACTGGAAGGGGAGCAGGGTCTGCTCCGCGTCCTTCATGGTTCCTGCGGTGGTGAAGATCCCCTCGGTGGTGTGGTAGCTCAGGTTGTGGCCCTGGCTCTCCACATAGAGGATCTGCTCCACATTCAGCTTCCGGGAGCCGGATTTGTGGTTGACCACCAGATAGTGTCTGTCCGGCTTTTTCATCCGGCTCACTGCCCGGCTGAAGCGCTGGGAGAAGGAGAAATAGCTGATGGGCTTCAGGATATAGTCGATGGCGTCCACCTCATAGCCCCGAATGGCGTACTGTGCCATGTTGGTGACGAACAGCAGCAGCACGTCGGCGTCGGTCTTCCGGAGCCGCCGGGCGGTCTCCATGCCGTCCAGCTCCGGCAGGTCGATGTCCAGCAGGACGATGTCGAACTGGCCGGTAAACTGTTCCAGAAAGGCGACGCCGCTGGGATAGCGGCAGACCGCGACCTCCCGGGCGAATTCCCGGGAATACTGGCTCAGATACTCCTGAAGCTGAAGGGCGTAGGTGTCGTCGTCCTCCACCATGGCGATGGCGATTTCAGACATTTGGCTCAGCTCCTCTCTGAATTCTAATTTCTTTCCATCTTAGCAAATGGGGGAAGCGGCTGTCAAGGGCGCTTATGGAAAAGTTGGATCGGGGAAATGATGGCGGAGATTGATTTCCCGGCCGAACAGTGGTAAAATGGGAGCAAAGAAAGCGGCCCTATTATAAGGAAGCCCGGGGAAGGGGAGCCTGCAATGAATGTTCTGTTCGATTATGAGCGGCTGGTGCCGCTGATTTCCAGTTTGTATACCCTGACCGGGATCCGGGCGGATCTGTACGACGCGGAGTTCCGGGCGGTCAGCGTCAACGAGGATCAGGCGCCGCCCTTCTGCGCCATGATCAACGCCTGCCCGGAGGGGCATGAGCGCTGCGTCTCCTGCGACCGGGAGGCCATGAAGCGGGCAAGCTCCGGAAAGCCCACCTTCTACCGGTGCCACGCCGGGATCTGTGAAGCCATCCTGTCCATCTGCGAGGGGAACACGCCCCTGGCGTTTCTGTTCTGCGGCCAGCATCTGGATGACTCGGAATTGGAGGGGCAGTGGGAGGCCACACGGAAGACACTGGACTGGTACCCCGGGGACATGGAGGAGCTGCGCCGGGCGTTCCTGAGCTTCCGCCGGTACTCGGACAAAGAGGTGGAGGCCTATTCCCGGATCCTGACGGCCCTGGCCTCCTACATCCGGCTGGAGGGGATCATCCTCTCGTCAGAGCAGACGGACCTGCAGCGGCTGGAACACTACATCGGCCAGCACTACCGGGAGAAGCTGTCCCTTGAGCGCGTGGCCGCGGAGCTGGGCATCGGACGGACCAAGCTCTGCGCCCTGGCAAAGGAGCTCTCCGGCGGCAACACCCTGTCCAGGATGATCACCGCCCGGCGGATCGAAGCGGCCAAGGAGCTGCTGCGCAAGGGTGACGAGCCGGTGTCCGCCGTGGCGGAGGCCGTTGGCAGCAGCGACTACAATTACTTTACCAAGGTTTTCCGTGCCTCCACCGGCATGACCCCCAGTGACTACCGCCGCTCCATGCGCCGGAGGAGCCTCCCAAAACCCGGAGAGCCGGGATAGATTCGTTGATTTTTTCACAATGCGTACGATTTTACTAAAAGACGTACGCATTGTTCTATTATTTGCCATGTTATACAAGTATAATAAAAGAACAGGCCGGGGTTTTGTTTAAAATACCTCGCATCCTGCCGAAATGTGTGTTAAGCGTCACGCTTTCACAATATATTTTAGTAGAGGAGAACACAAGATGAAAAAGTTTATCGCACTGCTGCTGTCCCTGGTTCTGGTCCTGGGTCTGGTCGCCTGCGGTGGCGAGACCACCGAGACTACCGCTCCCGTTGAGACCACTCCCGTGGCCGGCAACGACACCCCCGTCGAGACCACTCCCGTGACCGGCGAGAAGACCTCCATCTCCGTCGTCGCCGCTCAGTACGGCCAGAACACCGCCGCATGGTGGGTCCAGTTTGAGGCTGACTTCGAGGAAGCTTATCCCGATATCGACCTGGTCGTCGACGTCGTTTCCTGGAACGACATCTACACCGTGGTCAACACCCGTCTGGCCAACAACGACGCCCCCGACATCCTGAACATCGACGTCTTCGCCGACTATCAGGCTGAGGGCCTGCTGCTGCCCGCCGAGGACTACATCTCCGACGAGACCTACGCCAAGTTCTACCCCGCTTTCCTGGAGCAGTCCGTGGTTGACGGCACCGTCTGGGCCGTTCCCGATCTGGCTTCCGCCCGCGCTCTGTACTACAACGTCGACCTGCTGACCGAGGCCGGTGTGGAAGTTCCCACCACCTGGGCTGAGCTGGAGTCTGCCTGCCAGGCTCTGCTGGACTACTACGGCGGTGATATCTACCCCTGGGGCATTGATATGACCACCGACGAAGGCCAGGCCGCTTTCGCTTACTACATCTGGAACAACGGCGGCGACTTCACCGACGCCGACGGCAACTGGACTCTGAACTC
>JBGVDK010000097.1:0-11888 GCA_045119355.1 Faecousia sp. | reverse complement strand
TATGTTCATGCACCGGACAAGTCCAGCGGACACCGGGTACAGGATGTGGAGATCAGCTATAACTACATCGGCATACTTCCCGCCGCATTACTCTATGACTTGCAAAACGGAAAAACGGCATGACCGAAATCATGCCGTTTCCCGAAAACAATATACTGTTTTATTGGGCCGCCCCACAGGGGCGGCTTTTGCTTTGCTTGATTAAAATTCAACAGATATCTGCCTTTACAGGAAACGCCAGGCGTTATAGCAGCTGATGCCGACAATGACCAAAATCAGTCCGTTAAACAGCTTGTCAACCATGGCCGTGTTCAGCTTTTTGTTGACCTTTCTGCCTGCCATGCCGCCGACGATGCCCCCAAGCACCATAACAACCAGCCAGCTCACATGGAACTGGGGAACGCTGGATGTGATGACGCTGGTCAGCAAGCTGGTGATCTGGGAGATCAGGATGATATACAGGCTGTTCTGGGCCGCGACTTTGGTCTCCATCGAGAAGAAGAAATACAGCACCACCAGATTGATGGGCCCGCCGCCGATCCCCAGGAAGCTGGACATAACGCCCAAGGTCAAGCCCACCGCGACACACACAAGCGGATTCCTGACCTGCATGGTTTTAATCCGCTTCTTATTTAAGGTATACACAAGGGTCGCGGCTGTTACGATCGCCAGACACACCGCCTGGTAACCCCCTACCCTTTCCGGCTGCTCCGCCATACCCCGCAGAATGGAAAACAGGTTTTTGCCCAAAACCCCGCCGATGGCAGCGCCAATTGCCAGCGGTGTTCCGGTCTCAAATTTTACCAGGCTTTCCTTTGCCGCCAGCGCCTTCAGCACAGAGTAGCAGGACATACTCAGCACCGTGCAGCCGGAGAGAAAGCTGATTTCCGCCACCCCCGCGATTCCCAGCGCGTCCAGAAGCGGCTTAATGATCACACCGCCTCCAATACCGCAGATGGCACCTACTACAGACGCGCCGAAGGCAATGAGCAGAACAAGAATCTCCATAATATCCCTCTTTTTTCAAGATGACCTTATGATACCACAGCGGAATATCCGTGTAAACCTTTTGTTCCCACCCGGCAGGTCACAGCTTGATTTTCTTCTGCCCCAGGTATATAATGCAGCTAGACTTTTGAATCCAGCGAGGTGCTCACATGATCCATTTGGTTGATATTGACAGCGAAAACTGGCGAATCCCCTTGAGGGTCACCGGAGAGCAGGCGCGATATGTGGCAAACAGCACCACAATCCTGGCCAGAGCCTATGCGTATCGGAATTCCAGAAGCCGGACCTTTTATGTCTGCGCGGATGAAACCCCCGTTGGAATGGTTCTGTATCACGATGAGGAATCCTTGAACGCGTATATCTTCAGCGAGCTGTTCATTGATGAACGGTTCCAGGGAAAGGGCTATGGCCGGGCCGCGGCAGGTCTTGTGCTTGACCGCATGAAGAAGGACGGAAAATACCGCAAGGCTGTCCTGTGCTATATCGAAGGGAACGCTGCCGCCCAAAAGCTCTATGAAAGCTTTGGATTCGTCGAGACAGACCGGGATGATGACGAGATCATCATGGAACTGAATTTTTAAGGCAATTCCCATTTGCCGAAGGACGAAAACAGCCGCCTCCCGGGGGAGGCGGCTGCGCTTTTGATTCCGTTTCAGCCCTTGGCGTATTCCTGTACCCAGGCCTCCACCAGCTCCATGACCTCACGGTCGTCCTTTCCCGTGGTCTGGACCATCAGGGTGTCCGGATCCTTCTCCAGATAGTCAAAGAGCACCCGCCGGGCCAGCTCGTAGCGCAGGCTCAGCCCCATCACACCGGCGGCCTTTCCCACAGGGCCGGAGCCCTTCATCACCCCGATGCAGGGGGTATCGCCCCGGAGCAGCTTCACCAGCGCCTTGAGGAATCCATCGTCCAGCAGCTCCACGCCGCCCAGCTCGTCCAGCACCGCGAAGGGTCTGCCCTCCGCCTGGCGCAGGAGCCTCGTCCCCGTCTGGGAGAAGACCTCCAGGTGGGTCACAGGCTCGCTGCTGGTAAATTCCAGAAACCGGGCCTTCTGCCCGAAACCGTCCGCCGCCGCCAGATCGAAGCCCAGGATATTCCCCGCGGCGTCCCGCTCCCGGATGGTGACGAAGCCGCCCGCCTGACGCATTTTTTCTCCCAGGGCCTGATGGATCATCTCGCTTTTGCCGGACCGGTCCGGGCCGGTCAGAAACAGTCTCTTTTTCATGGTTTATGTGCGCTCCGTTTGCAAAGGTATGTTTGAAAATTATACACGCTTTTGAAACATTTGTAAACGAGAATTTTTCGACAAATTCGACCCCGTTCCCGGGGCTCAGAATGTGCAAAGCCGCCCTCCCAGGTTGGGAGGGCGGCTCGTTTAAAGTTTATTCGTGATGGTTATGCAGCAACTCGTGGGCCTTGCCCTTGAAGTAGCCGTTGTAGAACACATCCATCAGGGGGTTCTCGTTGGACTTCTTGATGGCCATGGTGCCGTCGGTCTCGTACAGGCCGCGGGTTCTGGTCTCGGCGCGCTTCACCTTGGTGCCGTCGGTGGGCTGACCGCCGCCCATGACACAGCCGCCGGGGCAGGCCATGACCTCGATGAAGTGGTATTCCTTCTCACCGGACTTGACAGCTTCCAGCACCTTCCGGGCATTTGCCAGGCCGGAGGCGACACAGATCTTCACATCGATGCCATTGTAAGGAATGGTAAATTCCTTGATGCCGTCGTCGCCCCGGACGCCGCACTCGGCGATGGCTTCCAGGGTCGCGGTGTCGTGGCCGTCCACCAGACGGCGGAGGACCGCCTCGGTAACGCCGCCGGTCGCGCCGAAGATGACGCCGCCGCCGGAGCCGATGCCGAAGGGCATATCGCAGGCTTCGCTGGGCATATTCTCAAAGCTGACACCGTGGGCGTCGATCATACGGATCAGCTCCTGGGTGGTCAGGACGATGTCGGTATCCTTCTCGCCGTAGGTATAGGCGTCGGGACGGTTGGCCTCCATCTTCTTGGCGGTGCAGGGCATGATGGACACCACGAAGGTCTTCTTGCCCTTGGCGTTGGCTTCATCCCGGTAGTAGTCCTTCAGGATGGCGGAGAACATCTGCTGGGGAGAGCGGCAGGTGGAGACATTGGGCTTGAACTCGGGGAACTCATTCTCCACGAACTTGACCCAGGCGGGGCAGCAGGAGGTGAGCAGCGGCAGCTTCTCGCCCTTGGCAACCCGGTCCAGGAACTCGGCGGACTCTTCCATGATGGTCAGGTCGGCGGTATAGGTGGTGTCATAGACCTCGTCGAAGCCCATCCGGTGCAGGGCGGCAACGATCTTGCCCATGGAGTTCTCGCCCTTGGGCAGACCGAAGGCCTCGCCGACGGCGACGCGGACAGCGGGAGCGATCTGGGCCACCACACGGGTGTTCTTGTCGCCCAGCGCCTGCCAGACCTCGGTCATGTTGTGACGGATGGTCAGAGCGCCGGTGGGGCAGACCACCCGGCACTGGCCGCAGGAGACGCAGTTGGTCTCGGAGAGCTTCCGGTTGAAGGCGGGAGACACATCGGCGTCGGTGCCGCGGTGGGTGAAGCCCAGCACGCCCACGCCCTGGATCTCAGAGCAGACACGGACGCAGTTGCCGCAGAGCACGCACTTGTTGGGGTCCCGGACGATGGAGGGAGAGGAGTAGTCAACAGGACGTACCTCCCGGTGATTGGCAAAGCGGACGGTGTTGATGCCATGCTGATAGGCCAGCTTCTGCAGGGTGCACATGCCATGCTTGTCGCAGGTGGTGCAGTCCCGGCAGTGGGCGGCCAGCAGCAGCTCGATGATCAGCTTGCGGTGCTTGCGCAGCCGCTCGGTGTGGGTGTAGATGACCATGCCGTCTCTGGGCTCCTCGGAGCAGGAGGCGAAGCAGCGGCCCCGGTCATCCTCGACGGTGCACAGACGGCAGGCGCCGAACACGCTCAGCTCCGGCTGGTAGCACAGGGTGGGAACCTCAATACCCGCCTTGCGGATGATGGTCAGAAGATTTTTTTCATTGGTAAATTCGACCTTTTTACCGTTAATCGTAATGTAACCCATGGTTCCCCCTCCTTATGCTTCAACATAGACTGCATCAAAGGCGCAGTTCTCACGGCAGGCGTTGCACTTGATGCAGATGCTGGGATCGATGGTATAGGGACTCTTGATCTTGCCGGAAATGGCATTGACGGGACAGTTCTTGGCGCACTTGGAGCAGCCCTTGCACTTGTTGGGATCGATGACGTACTTGCGCAGGGCGGTGCACTGCTTGGCGCGGCACTTCTTGTCCACGATGTGCTCCACATACTCGTCCCGGAAGGTCTTCAGCGTGGAGATGACAGGCAGCGGGGCGCTCTTGCCCAGGCCGCACAGAGCCATGGTCCGGACCATGGTCGCCAGCTCTTCCAGCTTGTCCAGGTCTTCCAGCTCGCCCTGGCCGTTGACGATCCGCTCCAGGATCTCCAGCATCCGCTTGGTGCCCTCACGGCAGGGGGTGCACTTGCCGCAGGACTCTCTCTGGGTGAAGGACATGAAGAACCGGGCGACCTCCACCATACAGGTGTCCTTGCCCATGACCACCATGCCGCCGGAGCCGATGATGGCGTTGTACTTCTTCACAGAGTCGAAGTCCAGGGGAACATCCAGGTGCTCCTCGGTCAGGCAGCCGCCGGAGGGGCCGCCGATCTGGACCGCCTTGAACTCGGCGCCGTTTTTCAGGCCGCCGCCGATGTCGAAGATGATCTGGCGCAGAGTGGAGCCCATGGGAACCTCAATCAGGCCGGTATTCTCGATGGCGCCGGTGAGGGAGAAGGTCTTACAGCCGGGGCTGCCCTCGGTGCCGATGGAACGGAACCAGTCGGCGCCGTCCAGGATGATCTTGGGAACGTTGGCGTAGGTTTCCACGTTGTTCAGGACCGTGGGCTTCTCCCACAGGCCCTTCTCAACGGTTCTGGGGGGCTTGGTACGGGGCATACCGCGGTTGCCTTCGATGGAGGCAGTCAGAGCGGAGCCTTCGCCGCAGACGAACGCGCCGGCGCCCCGGTTGATGTGCATATGGAAATTAAAGTCGGTGCCCAGGATGTTGTCGCCCAGCAGGCCGGCGGCCTCCATCTGCGCGATGGCGTTGCGCAGGCGGGCAACGGACATGGGATACTCGGCACGGACGTAGATGTAGCCGTTCTCGGCCTTGCAGGCGTAGCCCGCGATCATCATGCCCTCGATGAGCTTGAAGGGGTCGCCTTCCATGACGGAGCCGTCCATGAACGCGCCGGGGTCGCCCTCGTCGCCGTTACAGACCACGTAGCGCTCCTGCTCCTTCTGGCGGGCCACCTGCTTCCACTTCTTGCCGCAGGGGAAACCGCCGCCGCCGCGGCCACGGAGACCGGACTTCTCCACTTCGTCGATGACCTGTTCCCGGGTCATCTCGGTCATGGCCTTCTTCAGGGCGCGGAAGCCGCCGGAGGCCAGATACTCCTCCAGGGACTCGGCGTCCACTTTGCCGCAGTTCTCCAGAACGATCCGGGTCTGCTTGGCAATGAAGGGGATCTCGTCGGGCTGGACGTAGGCCTGCTCGCCCTTATGATACAGCAATCTCTCGATCACTTCGTCGCCCAGGACGGACTTCTGGAGGATCTCCTCGCAGTCGCCGGGCTGGACCTTTACGTACTGGATGACTTTGTCACCCTTCTGGATCCGGACCAGGGGGCCCAGCTCGCAGAAGCCCTGGCAGCCGGTCTTCTTGACGCCCACGGTCTTGTCATCATCGTGACCGCCGCAGGGAGAGAACACCAGATTCACACCGGGCTCATTTTTGACCAGCTCGGCAAAGATCTCATGGATCTTGTTGGAGCCGGTGGCGATACAACCGGTGCCGGAGCAAACCAGGATCCGGCAGTCGTAACGATTCAGGTCGGCCAGCGCCTGGGCGGCCACCTGGGACAGTTCTTCAACAGTCTTAATCATCAGCCTTTACCTCTCAATTCCGCAATGACAGCCAGTGCCTTTTCGGGGGTCATGGAGGGGTAGACCTGCTCGTTGACCATCATGGTGGGGGCCAGACCGCAGGCGCCCAGGCAGGACACCGTCTCGACAGTGAACATCATATCGTCCGTGGTGTGCTTCTTCTTGCTCAGGCCCAGCTCCTTCCACAGCGCCTCCAGCACGGGGGTGGAGTGACGCACATGGCAGGCGGTGCCGTCGCAGACCTTGATGACGTACTTGCCTTTTGCCTCAAAAGAGAAATTTTCGTAGAAAGTGGCGACAGAGTAAGCCTTGGTCTCGGTGATGCCGATCTCCTTGGCCACGTAGCTCAGCAGTTCAGCGGGCAGGTAGCGGTACTCTGCCTGAATGTCCTGCATGATGGGGATCAGAGAGCCGGCCTTGCGGCCATAGTGCTCGATGATCTCATCCGTTTTCCGATAATAGGACTGATCCAGCATGATGATCTCCTCCTTGTATGGTTCGCACAAATGCGCAATTTGATTATAACACGCCGGAAAGTCAAAACGCAAGCGGGTTGCACAACTTTTTATCAAAAGCCCCTCGGTTTTATATATTTTTACCATTTTCACAAAAATAACTGACTTTTTTTGGCAACTACGACTTTTGCATCTGCTTTGGCTCTGAAATTCATTTCAGGAAGAAAAGCTCCTGCGCAAACGGTTGTTCATCGGAATTTCTGCAACTTAATACTTTTTTCATATCTTCCCCCTTTTTTTCTTCACAATTTCACGGTAAGATAAAGGTACAAAAACACGAAAACTGTTCCCACGCCTTCTCAGGCGGGTTTCTAAATACAATTACATCTTTTTCATTTTTTCCTCTCCTCTTTTGCAAGTCCCGCGGACCGAACCGGCCCGCGGGTTTTGCATTGGCGGCGGCCAGTGGCCGCTGACAATTCGAGTCTGAGGGATTGTGCTTGTTGGGAGGCGAGTAAATTTGTAGCGGTATGATTGCCACCGGCAATCATAAAGATTTTGGATGCGCTGCGCGCAGCACCACGCCCGACTGGTCGCTAGTTTCCGCTCGGCGTATGAAATTCAGGCGTGTAGGGACCGGCGTCCTCGACGGTCCGTTCCGCCAAGCGGCAATGCAGGGTGTATTTTCGTGAAAATGTTCCATTTTCACGACGGACCGTCCGGGAGGCCGGTCCCTACAAAAACATCCTCAAAAAAGGAACCGCCTGCCGTTTTTCCCGGCAGGCGGTCATTATTCTGTTATCCGACCTCTTCGGCAATGCGCTGTTCGATGCGCTTGAGGACGTATTCCATGGACTCATACACGCTGTCCGTGACCTTGCCCAGGTAGTTGCCCTCGTACCGGGCCATGGCCTCGTGGATCCGGACCACCCGCTGGCCGCCGGTGCCGCTCTGCTCCGGCAGGACGGTGTAGATCGGCGTATAGGTATAGCCCGTGATGGTGGTCAGGCCTGTGACGTTGTCCCGGGTAACCTCGATATCCAGGATGATGGAGTAATTACAGCCTGCCTGGGCGGCGTCGCCGTAGAAATCACCCAGAGACCAGGCCACCAGGGTATTATTCTCCGTATCGTGCTCGATGGTCTTCAGCAGATGGGAGTGGGTGCCCAGGATGATGTCCACGCCGCCGCTCAGCAGGGCATCGCAGATCTTCTTCTGGGAGGAGCTGATGGTCTCGTTGTACTCGCTGCCCCAGTGGACCATGGCGATGGTCAGGTCCGGCTGCTCCTCGGCCACCTTGCGCAGCACCTTTTTGATGCCGTCGGTGTCGATCTTGGTGTAGGTGGTGGTATAGTCGGTGTACAGCAGGTTCACGCAGTCCTCGCTGCCCTCGGGCAGTCCCAGGTTGTCCATGCCCTTGGTGAAGCCCACCAGGGCGATCCGCAGGCCCTTGACCTCCATGATGGTATAGCCGCCGGAGGACCGGAAGGCTGAGGAGTCGGCAAAGGTTCCGATGGGCTGGATGCCCACGTTCTTCAGGGCCTGGATGGTGGACTGGAGGCCCAGCACGCCGGAGCGGATGGAGGCGGAGTTGGCGGTCTGCACCGCGTCCACGCCCATGGCGGCCATGGCCTGAGCCAGCTGGGCGGGGGCCGCGCCGGTTTCCGTGCCGTATTCGGTGCCGCCGAAGGTGCCCTCGTAGTTCAGCACCGTCAGGTCCGCCTGGCTCAGCACCGGGGCCACGTCCAGAAACGCGCTGGTGAAGTCATAGCCCGCGGTGGTCATGGCGTTCTGGATCATCTGATCCGTCACGTTCAGGTCGCCTGCCGCGGCGATGTGAATGGTGGTGTATTCGCCGCTTTCGGTGGTTTCCGGGATGGGCGCTTCCGTTTCCTCGGGGCTGTTCCCGACGGGCGCGGTGGTCTGGATCTGCTCCGCCGTACCGGAGGGGGTGGTCTCCCCGGTCTCCCCCGCACCCATGGCAAAGGCGATGATCAAAATCGTCACCAGCAGGATCACCACCCCCGCCATTCCCAGCCGGAGCATCAGGGCCCGGCGGGCCTTCTCGGCTTTCCGGCGCTGGGCTTCCCGCTTGGCCCGGAGGGCCCGGCGGCGTTCCAGTTCTCTATTCACTTCGTCACGTTCCGAAGACATATCGCAATTTCCTCCATGGAGATGGTTCTGTGTGTGAATTGACAATTGAAAATGGAAAATTGAAAATTTTATCTCTGCACTTTCCATTTTCAACTTTCCACTTTCAACTGCCCACATTCGTAATATCTTATTTTACACGAAAACCCCCGTCAGCACAAGAGGGAAATTCACGCTCTTGGCGAACGGAGGATTTTATGATATACTGTTGACAACGTTCGACAACCCGCGCACTTTTGATCTAGGGAGGACCCATGAACAAGACCCAGAAAAAGGAGAAAAATCAGACCACTTCCCTGCTCCGGGGCTTCACAGCCGTGGCCGTGGCCGCGGCGGCCCTGGCAACCGCCGTTTTCCTCATCGTCCCAAAGGAGCCCTCCGGGCAGACCTATGAGCCCGGGCAGACAGAGCCCGCCATCTCCTCCACCCAGCCCACTGAAACCGGCTCCCCCATCCCCGGAAACCCCTACAGCGCCGAGGACTTCGCCTATGAGGGCGACTATCTCGCCTGCATGGCCGGTCCCGCCGTTCTGGGCGTAGACGTCTCCGCCCACCAGGGAGAGGTGGACTGGGAGCAGGTGGCCTCCTCCGGAATGGAATTCGCCATGGTCCGCATCGGCTACCGAGGCTACACCTCCGGCGGCCTCTACGGCGACGAGTACGCCGACGCCAACCTCCGGGGCGCCAAAGCCGCCGGACTGAAGGTAGGCGCCTACTTCTACTCCCAGGCAATTACCCCCACCGAGGCCGCCCTGGAGGCCGCCTACTGCATCTCCCTGCTGGAAGATTACGACATCGAAATGCCCGTGGTCTTCGACTGGGAATACGCGGGCGAGGACGCCCGGACCGCCAATATGGACGAGCTGACCCTGATGGCATGCGCGGAAACCTTCTGCGACGCTCTGGCCGACGCGGGCTACCAGCCTATGATCTACTTCAACCCCACTCTGGCCGAGTCCCTGCTGGACCTGGAGGGGCTGACGAAGTACCCCTGGTGGCTGGCTATGTACTCCGACCACATGACCTACCCCTACGCCGTGGAGATGTGGCAGTACACCGCAAATGGAAACGTCCCCGGAATCTCCGGGGACGCGGATATCAATTTGTGGTTTACCGATTGATGACCTTCACCTGGAAGCCTTCCAGCACGTCCATGACCTTCTCGTGCATCACGGGGTCCATGGAGGCGGTGAGCTTGGAATCCACGATGATCCGGGCCTCGGGATACTTGGCCTGAAGCACGCAGGCGTTACTGACCACGCAGATGTTGGAGACCAGGCCCACCAGCTCGATCTCGTCTGCCTCGGCGGGCAAAACAGCGGCGATGGCAGGATCAGAAACGTCCATGCCGAAGACCAGCTTGTCGATGGCGGGAGCCTTGACCTCGGCCAGAGCCTTGGCAGTCTCGCCGTAGACCTCCCAGCCCTGGGAACCCTTGATGCAGTGGGTCACAGGCAGGAGCTTGCCCTCCCGGGTGTCCAGGTAGTTCTCGAAATGGGTGTCCCGGGTGAAGAGCACATGGCCCTCGCCGTAGGCGCGGACCTTGGCGGCGATGCCCTCGTCCAGCGTTTCCGCACCGGGGAAGCCCAAAGCGCCGTCCACAAAATCATTCTGATAATCAATGACGAACAGGTAGCGATTCATAACGCGTCCCTCCTTATAGTATTGAAAGAATCATAGCAAATTCCGCCCAAAAAGTCAATCCGCCGTTGAAAGACGGCGGATCTTTTGTTATAATGAAGCAAACGTTTCCGGAGGTGCTGTTCATGGACAAAACTTCATACATTGCCGTGTTCGACTCCGGTGTGGGCGGCGTCAGCGTCCTGCGGGAGCTGAAAAAGCTGATGCCCCAGGAGAACTACTATTATTTCGGCGACTCCGCCAACGCCCCCTACGGCCTCCGGTCCACGGAAGAGGTGAAGGCGCTCACCGTCGCCGCGGCAGAAAAGCTCCTTGTGGAGAAGGACGCCAAAGCCCTGGTGGTTGCCTGCAACACGGCCACCGCCGCCGCCATCGGAGAGCTCCGCCGCATTTGGCCGGATCGGATCATCATCGGCATCGAGCCCGCCCTGAAGCTGGCCCACGACCGGCATCCCGGGGGCACCATCGGCATCATGGCCACGGAGGTCACCCTCCGGGAGAAGAAGCTCAGCGCCCTGATGGACCGTTTTTCCGGAGACTGCACCGTGCTGCCCCTCCATTCCCCGGGCATCGTGGAGCTGGTGGAGGCGGGCAAGGCCGATTCTCCCGAGGCCGTCGCCCTGATGGAGGCAGAGCTGGGACATCTGAAGGGCAAGCTGGACGCCCTGGTTCTGGGCTGCACCCACTATCCGTTTATGAAGAAGGCCATGGAAACCGTTCTCGGCGAAGGCGTGGACATCCTGGACGGCGGCGAAGGCACCGCGAGGGAGACCAGGCGCCGTCTGGCAGAAGCAGGGCTCCTCAACGATGGAGAAGGAAGCCTGATCGTGGAGAATTCCTCCGGGGATCCGGAGAAGGTGCGGCTGACCTACACACTGCTGAATAACGACTAAAAGCCGCCCTATTGGGCGGCTTTTTATACTAAATTGGAATAATCAAGGATAGGAAAGGGACAATACCTTTGAAAATCCGCCATACGCTCCGGTGTATGGTAGATCGAGATACTCTTTTTATAATGCCAAATTTCATAGAATCGCCTTGCCCAGTCCTCCCTTGCGGAGGTCGCCTGTCTGGGACCAAATTGTTCCCCGCCGATGACACAGCGGATCGCCAGAGTGCTGGTATTTGCTCCTGCGCCGGGATGGACCCTGCAAAGACCTACATCCGTGAAGCAGTCCCAGGAATAGACTTTCGTCATTCCCAGTAGGTAGCGAATTGTCAAACCCTCCCTGCCTACGCTGTATTTCCGTGAACTGACAACAGCAAACCGGAACGCCGCAGGAAGGCAGGCCATCAGGAATCCAGCAAGAGGCAACTCCTGGCGAATTATTTTCATAAAAATCCCAATCATCAGCATGAAACTGAAGGACAAAGAAAGTGCTGCCAGACGTGAACCCTCCTGCTCTGAACGAGCCCAACAATAATCCATGCGATCACCCCTGTCTCCATCCTATCATTTTTTCAAGATTTCTCAATATGGAAAAGAAAAACCGCACACTCTCGTGTGCGGCCTAAATGTTGGCATTACCTATTTTCACGGCCCGTCACCAGGCAACTATCGTCGGCGTATGTGAGCTTAACTTCTGTGTTCGGGATGGGAACAGGTGGACCCTCACTACAATCAATACCAACTCTCACCGGGAAGGTTTTGCCCTCC
>JBGVDK010000096.1:0-9919 GCA_045119355.1 Faecousia sp. | reverse complement strand
TGGGCGGCCGGGACGAGCTGTCGGCCCTTGGCCGGGAGTTCAACGACCTGACGGACAAGCTTCAGGAGTCCGAAGAGAAACGGCGGCAGTTCGTCTCCGACGCCTCCCACGAGCTGAAGACCCCTCTGGCCTCCATCAAGCTCCTCTCCGACTCCATTTTGCAGAACGACATGGACATGGAGACCGTCCGGGAATTCGTTGCCGACATCGGCGACGAGGCCGACCGCTTAAACCGCATGAGCTCCAAGCTTCTGTCCCTGACCAGGGTCAGCGCAGACAACGGCGCGGACTGCGAGATCGTCTACATGGCCCCCACCATCCGGCGGGTGGTGCGGATGCTGTCCGCCATCGCGGACCACGCCGCCGTCTCCATCCGCACCGAGATCGAGGAGGACTGCTCCATCCTGATCCTGGAGGACGATTTGTATCAGATCATCTTCAACCTGGTGGAAAACGGCATCAAATACAACGTCCCCGGCGGCCGCCTGACCATCCGTCTGACCCGCCAGGGGGACAACGCGGTGCTCACCATCCGGGATACCGGCGTGGGCATCCCGGAGCACGCCCTGGGGCACATTTTCGAGCGGTTCTACCGGGTGGACAAGGCCCGGTCCCGCCAGTCCGGCGGCAGCGGCCTGGGCCTCGCCATCGTCAAGGAGATGGTGGAGCGGAACCGGGGCCAGATCCGGGTGGAAAGCACCGTGGGCGAGCATTCCGGCACCACCTTCATTTTGGAGCTGCCCATTTTTGACGTAGAGGAGGAGAATCCATGAAACGCATTCTTTCTCTGCTCCTCTGCTTTGCCCTGGCCCTCCCCCTGTTCGGCTGCGCCGGACAGAGCGGACAGACCGCCCGGGTCCCCGGGAACTTCTATTACCGCCGGACGGAGACCGCCTATGGCACCACCGACGGCGTTATCTCCTCGGAAGTGCGGGAGCTGGACGGCATTTCCTCAGACGTGGACGCACTCCTGGCCGCCTATTTCTCCGGCCCGGAATCCGGCGAGCTGGAATCTCCCTTCCCCCGGGACAGCCAGGTGCACGCCTGGGAGCTCTCCGGCCAGACCCTGAGCCTGACCATGAACGAGTCCTTCTCCGCCCTCACGGGTGTGGAGCTGTCCATCGCCTGCGTCTGTGTCGCCAAAACCTTCCTGGGGCTTCTTCCCATAACCCAGGTCCGCTTCCAGGCGGAGTCCGGCCTGCTGGGCGGTGAAAAGGCCGTCACCCTCTCTGAGGAGAGCATCAGCCTTTATGACGACAGCCTGACCCAGTCCCGGACCGAGTTCACCGTCTACTACACCGACCGCCAGCGGCGCTATCTCATCGCCCAGGAGATCACCGTGAACCTGGCCACCGAGGACGACCTCATCGCCTGCCTGATCGAGGCCATGATGACCCCTCCCGAAGGTTCCAACCTCTATTCCGCCCTGCCGTCGGAGACCCAGCTGCTGGATTATTCCGTCGATGACGGGCTGTGCACCGTCAACTTCTCCCCGGAATTTGAGCGGAGCGGCTGGTCCCGGGTGGAGGCCCAGCGGCTGACCCTGCTGAGCGTGGTGAACACCCTGACCCAGCTGGAAGAGATCACCCAGGTGGAATTCTGCACCGAGGGAAATCTGCTGGTCCAGTATCAGCTTCTGACCATCTCCGGCCCCTTCCTCCGGGAGGAAAGCGCCATCGGCCCGGTGCGGACCGGCATGAATGAATTCGACGCCACCCTGTATCTGTGCAACGGCTCCGAGCAGTATCTGGCCGCGGTGCCCACACGGCTCCGCCAGAGCGCCGCCATCAGCCAGCCGGAAACGGTGGTGGAGGCGCTGCTGAGCTTCGAGGCCGTCAACGGCTTCTACTCCTCCATCCCGGAGGGAACCAGGCTGCTGGGCGTCCAGCTGCGCAACGGCATCTGCTATATCGACCTGTCCGGGGAATTTTTAAGCAGCGAGGAGCATCTTCTCAGCTCGGTCCACTCCATCGTGGCCTCGGTCTGCGCCCTGGACGACGTCTACAGCGCCCAGATCACCGTGGAAGGCAGGGTCCCCGAGGGAGACTACGCAGGTCTGTTCATGGTCCTCTCCCCCCAGTCCAACTGGTTCCTGTAACACCAAAATCACTCCGGAGGAACCCCCTCCGGAGTTTTCATGCCTATACAAAATTTACAATTTGTAACTTTTCTTTCCAGCTCTCTTGCATTTTATGGTGGCTCTTGTTATAATAGTGGAAACGAATCCATGGAGGAATATGATGAAACTGATTTCCTGGAACGTCAACGGCCTGCGCGCCTGTGTGCAGAAGGGCTTTCTTGACGCCTTCCATTCTTTAGACGCCGACTGCTTCTGCCTGCAGGAGACCAAGCTCCAGCCCGGCCAGATCGACCTGGACCTTCCAGGCTATCAGCAGTATTGGTACTCCGCCGAGAAGAAGGGCTACTCGGGCACCGCCCTGTTTACAAAAGAGGAACCCATTTCCGTCCGCTATGGCCTGGGCATCCCCGAACTGGACACCGAGGGCCGGATCATCACCGCCGAGTACCCTGACTTTTACCTGGTCACCTGCTACACCCCCAACGCCCAGCGGGAGCTGGCCCGGATCGACCACCGCCTGAAATGGGACGAGGCTTTCCGGAATCACCTCGCCCAGCTGGACAAAACGAAGCCCGTCATCGCCTGCGGCGACCTGAACGTCGCTCACAAGGAGATCGACCTGAAAAACCCCAGCTCCAACCGGGGCAACGCAGGCTTCTCCGACGAGGAGCGGGAGAGCTTCGGCAAGCTCCTGGACGCAGGCTTCACCGACACCTTCCGGCATCTCCATCCGGAGGTTACCGGCGCCTACACCTGGTGGAGCTATATGTTCAAGGCCCGGCAGAACAACGCCGGATGGCGCATCGACTACTTCCTGGTATCCGACCGGATCCGGGAGAACATCACTGCCACCCCCATCTACAACCAGATCCTGGGCTCGGACCACTGTCCCGTGGGCCTGGAGATCGAGCTGAAATAACCATCCCTTTCCACACGACCCAAAGGAGGAACCATGAACCTGTTATCCAAACGTCTGCTCAGCCTTGCCCTGGCGCTGGTGATGATCGTCTCCCTGATCCCCGCCGCGGCCGCCTATTCCAACGTGTCCGGCTGGGCAGAGCCCGAAGTCGCCGCCATGGACGAGCTGGGGCTGATCCCCGATTCCCTGGCCGATGCCAACATGGGAAAAAACATCTCCCGGCTGGATATGGCCCGCATCGCGGTGCTGGCCTATGAGAAGATCACCGGCGAAGCCCTCGGCCTGCCGGAAAACCATCCCTTCACCGACACCACCGACCCCGACGCGGAGAAAGCTTACGCTGTAGGTCTGGTCAAGGGCGACGGCGACGGCACCTTCCGTCCCGACGATTCCCTGACCCGGCTGGAGTTCTTCGCCATCGTGGGCCAGTTCCTGGAAACCCTGGATTATCCCATCACCGACAGCAACTACGCCGACCTGAGCCGTTTTTCCGACGCGTCCAGCATACCCGCCTGGGGCGTTTCCTACACCCGGCTCACCGTAGGCCTGGGCATCGTCAACGGCACCGGCTCCGAGCTGGACTGGCCCAGCGCCGCAACCCGTGAGGAGGCCATCTGCCTGTTCTACCGGACTTACCTGGTCGCAGCCGACGCCGACCTCCCCGAGGACACCACTCCCGGGGAAATCACCCCCACCGAGCCTGAGTACACCGGCGATTTCATCAATCTGTCCTTCTGGGCCGAGGACGCCGTGAATGCCATGGACGAGCTGGGCCTGATCCCCAGCGAGGTCAAGGCCTCCGCCATGGACGGCACCATCACCCGCCAGAACCTGTGCAAGATCATCATGCGCACCTACAAGCTGATGATGGGCATCACCGACGGGGACCTGGGCACTCCCGACGATCCCTTCTCCGATACCCATGACATCGACGTGCGCAACGCCTACCGTCTGGGCATCGTCAACGGCGTTGGCGGCGGTAAGTTCGCGCCCAACGATCCCATCACCCGGCAGGACTTCTTCAAGATGTCCGTCAATTTCCTCAATGCCATTGGCTACCCCTACACCGACGACGATACCGTGGATCTCAGCGAGTTCAAGGACGCGGGCAAGGTCTCCGACTACGCCCTGGGTCCCACCCGGCTGCTGGTGGGCATCGGCGTGGTCAACGGCGACGACAACAAGCTGCTCAACCCCAGAGACGCCATCGTCTGCCAGGAGGCTCTGGTCATCTTCCACCGGATCTATCAGTTCGTGAACACCTGGGTCGCTCCCGAGGAGACCCCCGACGAGCGTCCCGACGAGAACGTTCAGGCGGCCACCAGTGTGGTGGAGTTCGCCCTTCAGTTTGAGTGTTACCCCTACGTCTACGGAGGCAAGAGCCCCGAGGACGGCTTCGACTGCTCCGGCTTCGTCTACTATGTGTACAAGCAGTTCGGCTACACCCTCTACCCCGGCGCCACCAACCAGTGGAACACCCTGTCTGACACCGTGATCCCCCGTGAGGACCTCCGGCCCGGCGATCTGGTGTTCTTCTCCAACAACGGCGATGTGTCCGGCATGACCCACGTGGGCCTGTACATCGGCAACGGCCAGATGATCCACGCCTCCAACCCCACCAAGGGCGTCATCATCACCGACCTGAGCGAGCCCTATTACGTCCGTATGTACTTGGGCGCAAAGCGGGTCATCGAGTAAACTCCATAGAAACTGAGCCGCTGACCATTTGGTCAGCGGCTTTTCATACATATGGCATAAAAGAGCGTCCTCCCTTTCGGAAGGACGCTCAAATCATTTTATTTACTGGAAATCCTCGGGCTGCTCAGCGCGCAGGCCGAAGTGCCATTCGATGGCGTCGGCGATCCGGCGGCAGGCGTTGCCGTCGCCGTAGGGATTCACGGCCTTCGCCATGGACTGGTAGACGTTCTCGTCCTCCAGCAGCTCCCGGGTCAGGCGAATGATATCCTCGGTCTCCACACCCGCCAGCTTCACGGTACCGGCTTCGATGGCCTCGGGCCGCTCGGTCTCCTTCCGGAGCACCAGCACGGGCTTGCCCATGGCGGGAGCCTCCTCCTGCAATCCGCCGGAGTCGGTAAGGATGCAGTAGGAACGGGCCATCAGATTGTGCATCTGCTCCACGTCCAGGGGCTCGATCAGGTGAACCCGGTCCAGGTCTCCCAGGTTCCGCCGGGCGCATTCCTGGACAACAGGACTCAGATGGACGGGATAGACGACCTCCACATCCTCGTACTGCTCCACGATCTGCCGGACGGCGGTCATGATCTGCTCCATGGGCGCGCCGTAGTTCTCCCGGCGGTGGCAGGTCAGGGTGATAACCCGCTTGCCAGCGAAGTCCAGACGATTCAGCTCCTCATTGGCAAACACGAAATCCGGACGGACGGTGGTCTTCATGGCGTCGATGACGGTGTTGCCGGTGACGAAGATTTCCCCGGAAATGGCCTCCTTCACCAGGTTGGCGGCGTTGGCTCGGGTGGGAGAGAAATGAAGGGTAGCGATATCGCCCACCAGGGTCCGGTTCATCTCCTCGGGATAGGGGGAATACATATCGTAGGTCCGCAGACCCGCCTCCACATGGCCCACAGCCACCTTATGATAGAAGGCCGCCATGGCTCCGGCGAAGGTGGTGGAGGTGTCGCCGTGGACCAGAACCAGGTCCGGCTTAGCCTCCTCGAAGACCTTCTCCATGCCGAGCAGGGTCTTGGTGGTGATGGTGGACAGGGTCTGCTGTTTTTCCATGATGTTCAGGTCGTAGTCGGCCTTCAGCCGGAAAATCTCCATCACGGAGTCCAGCATCTGCCGGTGCTGGCCGGTGAGGCAGCACATGCTCTCGATGCCCTCCCGCTTGGACAGCTCCATCATCAGGGGAGCCATCTTGATGGCCTCGGGACGGGTGCCGAAGATGGAAAGCACTCGGATCTTCTTCATTTCACTTCATCCTTTCTCTCTTCGTTTTTGTGCTTGTGGTCCGGGAAATGGAAGTCCGGACGGTGGTAGGGTCCGAAGATGACCATGATGCCAAGCAGCGCCACGATGAACACCGCCGCAATCAGGATCAGGGTCTTCACCTCGCCGGAGCTTGCCAGCAGCACCGCCGCCAAACCCAGGATGCCGGTGAGGGTGTAGGTAATGGCCACGGTCTGCTTCTGGGAGAAGCCCATGTCGATCAGCCGGTGGTGGATGTGTCCCCGGTCGGCAGTCATGGGGTTCTGGTGCCTTGCCAGACGGCGGACCACCGCGAAGCAGATGTCGAAGAAGGGCACGCCCAAAATCAGGAAGGGCACCGCAAAGGAAATGATCGCGTAGAGCTTAAACAGGCCCTGAATGGACAGGCAGGCCAGCACAAAGCCCAGGAAGGTGGCGCCGGTATCGCCCATGAAGATCTTCGCCGGGTTGAAATTATAGGGAATGAACCCGAGGCACGCGCCCAGCAGCGCCGCCAGGATCACCGCAACGTGCTCCTCGCTCACCAGCAGCGCGATGACCAGCATGGTGGCGGTGGAGATGCCGGACACGCCCACGGCGAGGCCGTCCAATCCGTCGATGAAGTTCACCGCGTTGGTCATGGTCACGATCCACAGCACCGTGATGGGTGCGGAGAACATCCCCAGGTCAAAGCAGTCCCCGGGCACCGAGGAGAAGGGATTGGTCACATACCGGATGGTGCAGCCGTGCATCACCACGAGGATGGCGGCGAAGATCTGCACAAAGAACTTGGGCAGCGCCGGCAGGGCCATGCAGTCGTCCAGCACGCCCAGCACCAAAATCACGATGGAACCCAGCAGGATGCCCTGCATCTGCGTATCCAGCTTCTCGAACAGGAAGGTGGTCAGCAAAAACGCGATGGCGATGGCAAGACCGCCCAGCCGGGGGATGGGATGATCGTGCATCCGGCGGTTATCCTTGGGGACGTCGATGGCGCCGACCTTGTAGGCCATTTTGCTCACCATGGGGGTGGAGCAGAAGGAGATCAGCGCCGAAACTCCCAGCGCCAGCAGCAGCCGCTGCCAGAACGGGAGCGCTAACAAAGCAGTCATAACAGAAACCTCGTCTATTTTTCTGGGGATTATCTGGGCAGGAAGCCGACCTTCTTGTAAACCTTTCTCAGGGTCTTTTCGGCAACGTAGCTGGCCTTCTCGGCGCCGGAGCGGTAGACGCTCTCCAGGTACGCCTTATCGGCCAGCAGCTTCTGAGACTCCTCCCGGATGGGCCGCAGGGTCTCGATGACCGCGTCGCCCACGGCGGGCTTGAACTTGCCGTAGCCCTGGCCTGCGAAATCGGCCTCAATCTGCTCGTAGCTCAGGCCGGTGACGGCGGCGTAGATGCTCATCAGGTTGCTGACGCCGGGCTTGTTCTCGGGATCGAAGCGGACGCAGTTCTCGGTGTCGGAGTCGGTGATGGCCCGCTTGAACTTCCGCTGGATGTCCTCGGGCTTCTCCATCATGAAGATGCAGCCCTCGGGGATGGATTTACTCATCTTGGAGTCGGGGGCGTTCAGGCTCATGACTCTCGCGCCAGTCTCGGGGATGTAGGGCTCGGGGACCTTGAACACGTTGCCGTAGATGCCGTTGAACCGCTGGGCCACGTCACGGGTCAGCTCGCAGTGCTGCTTCTGATCGTGACCCACGGGGACCAGGTCGGGCTGGTACAGCAGGATGTCCGCGGCCATCAGGGCGGGATAGGTGAACAGGCCGCCGTTGATGTTTTCCTGATGCTTGGCGGACTTATCCTTGAACTGGGTCATCCGGGAGAGCTCACCGAACATGGTGTAGCAGTTCAGCACCCAGCCAAGCTCGGCATGCTGGTGAACATGGCTCTGAACGAACAGGGTGTTCTTCTCGGGGTCCAGGCCGCAGGCGATGTACTGGGCCAGCTGCTCCAAGGTCCGGCGGCGCAGGTCCGCAGGGGTCTGGCGCACGGTGATGGTGTGCAGGTCCGCCATGAAGTAGAAGCACTCGTAATTATCGGAACGGGCGCCCCAGTTCTTGATGGCACCCAGATAGTTGCCCAGGTGCAGGTCGCCGCTGGGCTGGATGCCGGAGAGCATACGCTTCTTGGGGGCCGGGGTTTGCAGGATTTCTTCAGACATAATTGTCACGCTTCCTTTACGTCATATTTTTGATATTTTAGCACAGTAATGGGGAATGTGCAAGATTTATTTCTTCCGGAACACGTCCAGAATGTGGTGGCTGGCTCCCACCAGGTCGCTCCGTTCGCAGATGGCGAAGTGGTATTGCAGGTACAGCCCGAACAGCTCGTCGTCCATGGCGTCGATCTCCGGGCGCATATAGTTGGTCGCCATGTCAACGCCCACATAGTGGAGCCGCTGAACGGCGAATCCCTCCATCAGCTCATCGATATCCTCCCTGCGGTACAGCTGGAACAGCTCCGCCGGATCAGAGGAAGCCTTGAAGGTCACAGGGTCGATGAGGCTCCTCAGCCGCGCGTCCCGGATCATCCCTTTGCCGAAGCAATACTGGACCATGGTTGCCTCGTTTCCACAGTAGGCCGCGAAGACGACGCCGCCCTTCTTCGTCACCCGGATGGCTTCGGAAAGGGCCTGACGCTGCTCCTCCACGGTGAACAGGTGATACATCGGCCCCAGGAGCAGGGTGATGTCAAAGGTCTCATCATCGAAGAAAGACAGGTCCTTGGCGTTTCCCTGCCGGATGGTCACGTTTTCTCCGGGCTGGGTCTTCTCCTTGAAAATCTCGATGTTGTGCTCCACCAGCTCCACCGCGTCCACCTGCCAGCCCTTCCGGGCGAGAGCGTGGGAATAACGTCCCGTGGCCGCGCCGATCTCCAGGACCCGCATCCCGGGTTTCAGGTATTTCTCGATGTAGCGCATGGTGGTCAAATACTCCACCGACCCGTGCCGGGACAGGAGCCGTCCCTCCTCGTCATAGCCAGAGTAATATTCCGTCAGTGCTTTCAGTGTTTCCATTTTCAAACCTCCTTTAAAATACAAAAACGGCGTAAGCTTCGCCAAAATCGGGAGCTTACGCCGTCAAAAGTCTAGGTTTCCGCGGTCATCCGCCAAAAGAAGAGCATGACGAAGTAAGCCCGTTCCGCCACCAGGCGGGAACGAACTGAGCCGCAGGATAATCAAAACCGTTGCAGCGGAACATCGTCAATACCTCCGTGAGATTTTCTCCATCATAACACCGAAAATGGATATTGTCAATGCATATTTGACTAAGGATTTTAACCTGTGGGTCATTGATTTCTGTTTCTCTTTATGTTATACTTTTTCCAAATTAACCTAAGCAAAGAGAGGTAATTACAATGGATTATCAGGCACTTGCCGATCTTCTGTTCCCCAACGTCACCGAGACCCCCGAGGAAGTGGAGGCCCGCTTCCCCCGCCGGGAGCTGCCCGAGGGCGCTGTTGTCACCCGTATGGCTCCCTCCCCCACCGGCTTTGTCCACCTGGGCAACCTGGTCCAGGGCATGATCTCCGAGCGGATGGCTCACCAGTCCGGCGGCGTTCTGTTCCTCCGGGTTGAGGACACCGACGCCAAGCGGGAGGTCCCCGGCGCTGTGGAGGTGCTGATCGACTCCCTGAAGCACTACAACATCAGCTTTGACGAGGGCGCCACCCACACCGGCGACAACGGCCTCTATGGTCCCTACCGCCAGCGTCAGCGTGCCGCCATCTACCACGTCTTCGCCAAGAAGCTGGTCCAGGATGGCATGGCCTACCCCTGCTTCTGCACCGAGGAGGACCTGACCGCCATCCACGAGCAGCAGGAGGCCGCCAAGGAGAACTTCGGCTACTACGGCAAGTACGCCATGTGGCGTGACCGCTCCATCGAGGACATCCAGGCCCAGCTGGATGCGGGAAATCCCTGGGTGCTCCGCTTCCGCTCCACCGGCTCCATCGAGAACCAGTTCAAGTTCGA
>JBGVDK010000095.1:0-34630 GCA_045119355.1 Faecousia sp. | reverse complement strand
TGAACGAGCTTGCCGACCGGGTGGGCATTTCCAATGTAAACCTGTCCAAGATCAAAAACAACAAAGTTACTGCTGTCCGGTTCACCACGCTCGCGGCGATCTGCGAGGCGCTGGACTGCGAAGCGGGAGACATTCTGGAATATCAAAAGGATAGCTAATCATGAAAATCGAAACCGAAAGATTGATTATTACCGAGTTCACCATGGATATGGCGGAAGCTGTCCATCTGAATTCTCTGGACGAGGACAACCGACGGTTCGTCCCCGACGAAGTATTTGAAACCGTGGAGGAGGCAGCCGATACCGTGGGCTTCCTGATGGGTGTCTATGAGAACGGCGACGGCCCGCTGGTGTATCCGGTGCTGCTGAAGGATGGCACCTACATCGGCTATGTCCAGGCCGTTCCCTTTGACGACGGCACCTGGGAAGTAGGTTATCACATCGGCGGCAACTACACCAAGAACGGCTATGCCACCGAAGCAGTCAAGGCATTCCTACCTGTCATCATGCCCAAGCTTGGGCTTTCCAAAATCGCTGGTATCTGCCTTGCGGATAATAAGGCTTCCGTCAAGGTCATGGAGCGCTGCGGCTTTATCAAGGAATTTGAAGGCATCGGCCCCTATCAGGGTGAGGAACACAGAATCTGCAAATACTTCTTCGCGATCTAAAATAAAAAATGCGTGATACCCAGCCCATGGGACTGAAGTATCACGCATTCTTTTGTTGTTGCACCCTGTTTGGCAGCTACCCTATGTCAGTAGTTTTCATACTGTCTTATTGGAAGCTGCCCTGTGGGCGGCTTTTTTGATTGGGTCAGGGCTTTACCTGATTTGCTTTCCGGTACTCTGTCGGGGTCGTTCCTTCCGCGTTGCGGAAGGTCTGAGAAAAGTAGCTGGAGGAGGAAAAGCCCAGAACGGCCGCGATCTGAGACGGCGTAAGATCTGTCTCGGCTAGAAGCCGTTTTCCTTCCCGGATACGGCAGGAAATCAGATAATTGATGGGAGAAATCCCGTATTCCCGCTTAAAGGCGTGGGCCATATAATATTTGTTGATGCGGGCCTTTTCCGCGAGCAGGTCCAGTGTGATATTTTCCTTATAATGATAGTCAATATAATGCTTCACCGCCGCGCACTGACGATTGACGGGAAACCGGGACTGTGTCTGGGTAACGGAGACACCGGCGTTTCGCATAAGCTGCACCATGATAATATCCATATACGCCTGGCAGGCAATCTGGAATTCCTGTTCCCGCTCCTGCATTTCCCGAAGAATGTTCCGCATACAGGACAGCACATCATTCTCTTCCTCAAACGTATAAATGCAGTAACGTCCTTCCTCGTTTCCGGAAATCGTAAATTCCATTTCTTCGATTCCGATCACAATATATTCAAGGGGATGAGATTCAAAGCTGACCTCTGTATGGATGATATTGGGATTTACAGCCACAAGCTGATTGGCCCGAACGGGGAACAGCGTGTCATTGATCAGAAACTGTCCGTCGCCGCCAACAATATAAAACAGCTCTGTATAGCTGTGGGAATGGGGGATGGAAAGCCAATCTCCGCTGTACTTTGTAGAAGCAACATTGCGTAATTTCATCTGGCCACGGGGTAAGGAATCCTTTTCCTGATTGAAGGCGTAGCTGGTATGACTCATGGCGTCACATCCTTTTTGCAATATATTGCTATAATTATATATTATATTGTATGTATCCGTAAAATTCAACAGGAAAATTCGGTACTTTCCGATAATAGAGGAACTATATGGGAGAATTGGGAATGGTGAAAATATACAAAACAAAAAAGAAGAAATTTGGCGATGTGCTGAAAAATGGGAAAAGAACAAGATAGTTAAATCGATAAACAAGATAATAATTGAAAAAAGATGGAAGAAATATTATACTTAGAGCTGTGAAATGGGGAAAACCCAGCACAGAATTTATAATTTGGAGGAATATCAAATGAAGAAGATCATTGCGCTTCTGCTGGCTCTGGTCATGGTCATGGGTCTGGTCGCCTGCGGCGAAACCACCACTGAGACCACCGCTCCTGTCGAGACCACCGCTCCCGCGGCCGGCAACGACGAGCCCGTCGTTGAGGCCAAGAAGTACGAAGGCGTCGAGCTGACCATGTGGTCCATGTGGACTGCCGGCGAGGCTCAGGCTCAGGTCATTCAGGCCGCTGCCGAGGCTTTCGAGGCTGACACCGGCGCTCACGTCACCATCGAGTGGAAGGGCCGCGACGTCAACACCCTGCTGTCCGCAGCTCTGGAGTCCGGCGAGAAGCTGGACATCTTCGAGGATGACTACAACCGGATCGGCAACGCTTACGCTCCCTACACCTACGACCTGACCGAGATGGCTGAGGCTGCCGGTTACGCTGACTTCAGCTACGCCTGCTTCAACGACCAGTCCGTGGCTTGGGCCGGTTACCTGAACTCCATCGTTGAGCAGCCCCAGATCGGCGGCATCTTCTACAACAAGGATGTCTTCGAGGCCTGCGGCATCACCGAGACCCCCGCTACCTGGGCGGAGTTCCTGACCGTCTGCGAGACCCTGGAGGCCAACGGCTACGAGGCTCTGGCTCTGGACGGCGCTTACGCCAACTTCAACTACTACTACCACCTGGTCCGTCATCTGGGCGAGGACGGCATCAAGGCTCTGGGCGAGAACGGCGGCTGGGCTGAGAACGAGGCTGCTGTCGCTGCCGCTCAGGAGATCATCGACTTCGTGAACGCCGGCTACCTGGCCGATGGCGCTCCCGACGCTTACCCCGCAAGCCAGACCAAGGTCGGCCTGGGCACTGCTGCCATGGTCGTCTGCGCCAACTACGTCACCTCCGAGGTCGACGCCGCTGTCGGTGAGGCTGTGAACTGGGGCTTCTTCAACTACCCCGAGGTCGAGGGCAATGTGGACGCTTCCGCTTACGCCGGCGCCAACTCCCTGGCCATCTCTTCCTACACTGAGAACGCTCAGGCCGCGTTCGACTTCATCATGTACATCGTCACTGGCACCTACGGCCAGATGCTGGCTGACAACTGCGGCCAGATCCCCGCTGACACCCGTCTGACCGAGTCCGTCCTGGTCGGCTCCGTCGAGGCTCTGCAGAACACCACCGCTCCCATGAGCTGGTGCGGTTCCCTGAACACCCTGGACAGCTGGGCTACCATCAAGAGCTCCATGATCGAGCTGTTTGAGGGCAAGTACGCTACCGGCGCTGACTACTGCGCTTACCTGGACACCCTGTGCGGCTAATCCTATAATAAATCGCTGAATATTGCCGGTCGGCACAGTTACAACTGATTTATTCAGGATTCCCTGAACCGGAACGGAGGCGGCACCTGAATGGGTGCCGCCTCTTTGATCCAAGGCCCTATTTCTGCAGGCCGGGCGCGTGTGCCTGCTTTGGCTCGTGCCTGCGCAAGTGCAGGCCCCCGTCCTGCGAAACCATTTCAATTCTGAGGTGATACCAGTATGAAAAAGAACAAGACAATGATTTTCCTGTTCATCCTGCCCACGGTTCTTTGCCTGCTGCTCATGTACGTGTATCCCGTGGTCCGAACGGTGATCATGAGCTTCTTCAAGGTGGAGAGCCTGACGGCCAGCACCAGCACCTGGAGCTTCTACGGACTGGAAAACTACTTTAAGATCATGCGCAACACCGGCTTCATCAGCTCCATGAAAAATATGCTGGTGATCTGGCTGGTCGGCGGCGTGATCACCATGATCCTGTCCATGATTATGGCGGTTATCCTGACCAGCGGAATCCGCGGCGCCAAGTTCTTCAAGGCCGCCATTTATATGCCCAACATCATCAGCGCCGTGGCCCTGGCCACCATGTGGGTGCAGTACATCTTCAACTACGACTACGGCCTGCTGAACCAGATCGTGAATCTGCTCGGCGGTGAAAACGTCCGATGGCTGGGCACCGACCTGATCTTCTGGGCCATGATGATCGCCTTTATCTTCGGCAGCGTTGGCTACTATATGCTGATCTTCATCAGCGGCATCGAGGGCATTCCCAGCGATATTTACGAAGCGGCTACCATCGATGGCGCGAACGTTTTCAACAAGCTCTTCCAGATCACCCTTCCTCTGCTGAAGGGCGTCATCCGTACCACCATCACCTTCTGGAGCATCAACGCCACCACCTTCTTCCTGTGGACCAAGATGTTCTCGCCCATCAACACGGAGACTGCCACCATCGTGCCCGTCGTGTACCTGTATGACACCGTGTTCGGCGGCAAGGGCGTCGTGGAGCGGGACGCGGGCGCGGGCGCGGCCGTGGGTGTTGTGCTGACCCTGATCATCATTGCTGTGTATGTCGTAACCAATCTGACCCTGAAAGACTCGGATCTGGAATACTGAGAAAGGAGCGCAGTCATGGCAAAGAAATATCGTGAAAAAATCAATTGGAAGAAGGAACTGAAGCTCCTTTCTGGCTATCTGATCGTCGGCGCGTGGGTCGCGTTTACGGCAGTCATGCTGTTCTGGATCATCTGCGCCAGCCTTTCCTCCACCAAGCAGATCCTGACCGGCGACGTGCTGAATTTCTCCAAGGGCTTCAAGTGGGAGAACTACGCCATCGCCTGGGAAACCCAGAATGTCTCCCTTTATTTCTTCAACAGCTTGGTCTATGCCATCATTTCCTGTGTTGGCGTGCTGCTGATCTCCGCACCCGGCGCCTATGTGCTCTCCCGGTGGCAGTTCACTGGCGGCAAGGCCATCCGTATCGGCCTGGTCATCGCGATGAGCGTTCCCACCATCATGATCATCATGCCTCTGTACTCTCTGGCCGTCCAGTGGGGCATCAAGGGACGGGTGCTGCTGGTGCTGCTGTACATCATGCTCCGGGTTCCCTATACCACCATCTATCTGCTGGACTTCTTCTCCACCCTGTCCAAGTCCTACGAAGAGGCCGCTTACATCGACGGATGCAGCCATGCGGGAACCTTCTGGAAGATCATGCTGCCTCTGGTTCAGCCTGCGGTAATCACCGTCACCATCTTCAACTTCATGTCCGTGTGGAACGAGTTCTTCATGGCACTGATCTTCACCACCAGCGACAGCATGACCCCCGTCGGCGTGGGCCTGCTGCAGATCGTCAACGCGATGAAGTATTCCGGCCAGTACGGCGCAATGTTCGCCGCGGTCATCATCGTGTTCCTTCCCACCTTCCTGCTGTACATCTTCCTGTCTGAGAAGATCATTGCCGGTGTCACCGGCGGCGGCGTCAAGGGCTGATATTCCGTCTTTTGCAGAGGCTTTCCCTCCCACGGCAGGAGGGAAAGTTTCTGCGCTGAAATCTGCTGATTTATTTTGATTCCTCAAGGAGAAAATCTGATATGAATGATGCAAGAAAAATGGGCCGGGTCACGATCCCCACGGACCTGGACGTGGTTCCCGAAACCCTGGAAATTCTGAAAAAATGGGGCGCGGACGCCATCCGTGACTGCGACGGCACCGACTTCCCCGCGGAGCTTCAGAGCCAGGACGCAAAGATCTATTCCACCTACTACACCACCCGCAAGGACAACGCCTGGGCCAAGGCAAACCCCGACGAGGTCCAGCAGTGCTACATCATGACCGGCTTCCATACTGCCACCGGAGACACCCTTTCCATCAAGCTGATGAAGGGCATCAGCGATGAGCTGCTGGAGGTCAACACCCGTGACGACATCAAGCGCTGGTGGGAAGTGGTTGACCGCACCACCGGTGAGGTGGTGTCCCCCGACAGCTGGAGCTACAATGCCGGCACAGGCTGTGTGGAGATCGCGGACTGCGAGGCCTTCCACGAGTATACCGTGGCGTTCCTGGCCTATATCATTTGGGATCCTGTGCATATGTACAACGCTGTCACCAACAACTGGCAGAACTTTGAGCACCAGATCACCTTTGACGTCCGCCAGCCCAAGACCCACAAGTTCACCATGGAGCGTCTGCGCAAGTTTATCGCGGACCACCCCTATGTCAACGTCATCCGCTACACCACCTTCTTCCATCAGTTCACCCTGATTTTTGATGAGCTGAAGCGGGAGAAGTATGTGGACTGGTATGGCTACTCCGCTTCTGTCTCTCCCTACATTCTGGAACAGTTTGAGAAGGAAGTGGGCTATAAGTTCCGTCCCGAGTACATCGTGGATCAGGGCTACTACAACAACCAGTACCGGATCCCCTCCAAGGAGTTCAAGGACTTCCAGGCGTTCCAGCGCCGGGAGGTTGCCGCTCTGGCCAAGGAAATGGTGGACATCACCCACGAGCTGGGCAAGGAAGCCATGATGTTCCTGGGCGATCACTTTATCGGCACCGAGCCCTTCATGGAGGAGTTCAAGACCATCGGCCTGGATGCCGTGGTTGGCTCCGTGGGCAACGGCGCGACTCTGCGGCTGATCTCCGATATCCCCGGCGTCAAGTACACCGAGGGCCGGTTCCTGCCCTACTTCTTCCCGGACACCTTCCACGAGGGCGGCGATCCTGTGAAGGAAGCCAAGGAAAACTGGGTCACTGCCCGCCGGGCCATCCTGCGCAAGCCCATCGACCGGATCGGTTATGGCGGCTACCTGAAGCTGGCCCTTCAGTTCCCCGAGTTCATCGATTACGTCGAGAGCGTCTGCAACGAGTTCCGGGAGCTGTATGAGAACATCAAGGGCACCACTCCCTACTGCGTCAAGACCGTTGCCGTGCTGAACAGCTGGGGTAAGCAGAGATCCTGGGGCTGCCACATGGTCCATCATGCCCTGTACCAGAAGCAGAACTATTCCTACGCGGGCATCATCGAGGCCCTGTCCGGCGCTCCCTTTGATGTGAAGTTCATCTCCTTCGACGACATCCGCAGCGATGCGTCCATTCTGGATTCCATCGACGTGATCATCAACGTTGGCGACGGCGACACCGCCCACACCGGCGGCGCTGAGTGGGAGGATGCTGCTGTTTCCTCCGCCATCCGTAAGTTCGTCCACAATGGCGGCGGCTTCATCGGCGTGGGCGAGCCCTCCGGCCACCAGTACCAGGGCCGCTACTTCCAGCTTGCCAACATCCTGGGCGTGGAGAAGGAGACCGGCTTCACCCTGGGCTATGACAAGTACAACTGGGAGCAGAATCCCGGGCACTTCATTCTGGCGGATGTGGCCGGTGAGGTGGACTTCGGCGAAGGCAAGAAGAACATCTATGCCCTGGAAAACACCGAGATCCTGATCCAGAAGGAAAAGGAAGTCCAGATGGCGGTGAACGCCTTCGGCGACGGCCGCAGCGTTTACATCTCCGGCCTGCCCTACTCCTTCGAGAACAGCCGCGTCCTGTACCGTGCCATCCTGTGGGCTGCCCACGGTGAGGATATCCTGCATAAGTGGTTCTCCACCAACTACAATGTGGAAGTCCACGCCTTTGTTGCCAACGGCAAGTACTGCGTGGTCAACAACACCTACGTCCCCCAGGATACCACCGTTTATACGGACTCCGGCAGCTTCGAGCTGCACCTGGACGCAAACGAGATCAAGTGGTATAATCTGTAAAGAATCGGAAAAGGCGTGCCGCACTGCGGCACGCCTCTGATCCAGGAAGCATTTTATTTTCAGCGGCTGCGAAGATATGCCGCTGCCATTTCTTCCAGCCGGGTGATCGCGTATGGGAAAAACATCTGGAAGGACCGGCAATAGTAATTTGCGCCGTTTTCCAGCCAGTCACGCTTGCAGCCGCCCCGGCAAAGGGGCATATACCGGCAGCCGCGGCACTCGCTGGGGCGCTTTTGACTGTCCAGCAGAAATTGCTTGCTCCTGTCTGAATGCAGAGCATCTTCCACAGCGCATTCTCGGATATTTCCCAAGTACCACTGATCCAGCACATAGAAGTCACAGGGGTACAGGCCGCCGTCGCCCTCAACCACCAGATAGCTGCCGCAGGAACCAGACGCGGCACAGGCACTGGGCGGCATTCTCAGCAAAATACGCAGATAGTCATCAAAGGTTCGGATGCTGATATAGCGGCCCGCCTTCCAGTCACGATACCAGCAGTCAAACAGATTGCAGAGGAATTTTCCGTAAGCGTCCGGCTTCAGGGAATAGAATTCCTGCCCGCGCTGGGCGTCGATCGGGTCCAGGCAGGGGATAAACTGAAGGGGATGACCACCGAGCTGGGTCAGCGCCCGGTAGACCTGCTGGGGCTTTTTGGCCACCTGGGCGGTGACGACGCACAGAAGGTTGGTTTCCACCTGGAATTGTTCCAGCAGCCGCAGAGCGGAGGTAGTCTTTTCCCAGGTGCCCTGTCCCGCGGCATCCAGACGGAAAGAGTCATGGATGACTTGTGTGCCGTCGATGGAGAGGCCTACAAGGAAATGGTGCTCCCGAAAGAATGCGGCCCACTCCCCGGTCAGACAGAAGCCGTTTGTCTGAATGGCGTGCTGGCAATCCACATGGGGTTTCGCGTATTTGCGCTCCAGGGCCATAAACTCCCGGAAAAAGCCAAGCCCTGCCAATGTGGGCTCGCCGCCCTGAAACAGAAATATGATCACGCCGCCGGGGGCCACCACCCGGAAAGCTTCGCTGATCAGGCGTTCCGCGGTGGTGCGTTCCATGATACCCGTGTGTTTCTGGGTTCTGTGATCAGAAATATCCTCATAAAAGCAATATCTGCACCGCATATTGCAAAGGCTGGATGCGGGCTTGATCAAAAAGGCCAGAGACTTCATAATGTCCCCCCATTCCATTTTTAGGTTATTATACCGTACCGCTGTCAGAATGTAAATCTGAAGGTCGGAAGAAAAACGACAACCGGGCTTTTTCCTTTGCTATTGATACCACATGGAGGTTTTTGTTATGGATAAACGTCCCAATATCATCCTGCTCATGGCAGACCAGATGCGCGGTGACTGCCTGGGCATCGCCGGACATCCGGATGTAAAGACACCCTTTTTGGATTCCCTTGCGGCGGAGGGTGTTCGCTATCCCAATGCCTATGCCGCCTGCCCCACCTGCGTCCCGGCCCGGGCGACCTTATATACGGGCATGGCACAGAAAAAGACCGGCCGGGTCGGATATGAGGATCTGGTGCCCTGGAATTATGAGCATACCCTGGCCGGGGAGTTGAGCAAGGCTGGCTACTATACCCAGTGTGTGGGCAAGATGCATGTCCACCCCTTGCGCAACAACCTGGGCTTCCACAATGTCCGCCTGCATGACGGCTACCTTCATGCCTACCGCGCCCCGGATACGCCCAGCTACGAAGATCAGAGAGTGGCGGATGACTACTACTGGTGGCTGAAGCAGGAGCTTGGTGCGGCGGCAGACCCGGTGGACACCGGCATGGACTGCAACAGCTGGGTCGCGCGCCCCTGGATCTATGAGGAAAAATACCATCCCACCAACTGGGTGGCAAGCGAATGTCTGGATTTCCTCCGCCGCCGGGACCGCAGCAAGCCCTTCTTCCTGATGGCGAGCTTTGTGCGCCCCCATCCCCCCATCGACGCGCCCCGTTATTATTTCGATCTGTATAACAACCTCGATCTGGCAGAGCCCTATCGCGGCGACTGGAACGATGAAGAGCGGATGCTGCGGGACGGCCACAGCTATCACGCCCAGTCCAGCCCCAGCGATCCCGAATATATCCGACAGCTGCGTGTTGGTTACTATGGAGCCATTACCCACATGGACCATCAGATCGGCAGGATCATTTCCGCTCTGGTGGAGCAGAAGCTGATGGACAATACCGTCATCCTGTTTGTGGCGGACCACGGCGAAATGCTGGGCGACCATCTGATGTTCCAGAAGGCGAAGCCTTACCAGGGCAGCGTGCAGGTGCCCATGTTCCTTTCAGGCCCGGAGCGTCTGATCGGCAAGCACCGCAGGGTCTGCGGCGATCTGGTGGAGCTGCGGGATGTGATGCCCACGCTGCTGGATCTGGCCGGCGCGGAAATTCCGCAGACCGTGGATGGAGAGAGCATGCTGCACACCATCGACCGGAAGTACATCCATGGCGAGCATTCCCTGGGAATGGATTCCATGCACTTCATCGTTACGAAGACCGATAAGTACGTCTGGTATTCCCAGACCGGACGGGAGCTTTATTTCCATTTGGAGACCGATCCCCACGAAAGCCACAACGCCATCGATGATGCAGAATACGCGCAGCGCATCGCCCATCTGCGGCAGCGCTTGATTCAGGAACTAGATGGCCGTGAGGAAGGCTACAGTGACGGCACACAGCTCATTATTGGAAGACCGCCTCAGACGGTTCTGAAAAACACATCCTGCTGAGTGAAGCGCCATGTGCCTGTAGGGCTATCTGCTTGGCGGTGAATGGGAACCCATCATCCTCCGGCGGAAACAGCCTTGATAGGAATTCAAAAACCACCATCGGATGTCCGGAAGCGGAGCGTTCGATGGTGGTTTCTCTTATGCTTTGGCACACTGTTCGCGGTGCTTGCAGGCGGATGCTGCGCGGGCAGTCATCTGGGCCTGAATAGGAAGAGAGGTTCCCTCTGCGGACGTAACTTCACGTATTTCTCTGAAAACCGTTCGGTGATCTGAGCTTCTGCCGTAGGATTTCGGCGGAATTTTCAGATTCAGGTAGTAAATTGGGCGACCATATGATATACTCGAGGTAGCATATGGTCGCGCTCCCCACGAAAGGAGATTGCCGCGGGAGAAAGGCGGAGAAATCCGGCGTCAAGGGAACGAAGCGACAATTTACCAATATTGCAGAAAAAGCATGAGAAAATACGGGAAGATTTGAGAAGAAATACAGCACGTTATGGAGTTATAAGACGATGATAAAAATCCTGTTTGTCTGCCACGGCAGGATTTCCCCGAATTCTAAAAAGTCCTTGTGCCTCTAAGGAAAATCGCTTTCCTAAATTAAATTTACCAACGGTTTACCAACGAAACCGGAGAGCCAAACTTGCAGTAAATACACAAACACCTGTCCACGGCAGATTCTGCCATAGGACAGGTGCTTTTGCTGTTCATAAAGCATCACTGGATAATTGAATGAAAGTATGATATGATTAGTTCTGTGAATTTGAAAAAATGGGGTGAGCAACGTGGTTGATATTTCGACTTGGATAAATACATTCCTGAAAGCCTTGCAGAAAACGTTCGGTGACCGGGTGTGGTTTGTTGGTTTGCAAGGAAGCTATAGCCGTGGTGAAGCCACAGAAACCAGTGATATTGATATGGTAGTTATCCTGGATGAATTGTCTGCAAAAGATGTTGAAGCCTATAATAGGATGCTGAACACCTTGTCGCACCGGGAGTTGATCTGCGGTTTCCTTTCCGGAAAAGATGAGCTTTTGAAATGGGAGCCTGCCGATCTTTTCCAGTTCTATTATGATACAAAGCCGATTCAGGGGAGTCTGGATGAATTGCTGCCCTTGCTTGATGTAACGGCAATTGTGCGGGCAATCAAAATCAGTGTCTGCAATATCTATCACGGCTGTGTGCATAATATGCTGTACGAGAAGAGCGAAGATATTCTGCGCGGGCTATATAAATCTGCCTCCTTCGTAGTCCAGACAATCGCCTTTTGGCAAACCGGAAACTATATCCACCTCCAAAAAGATCTGCTTCCGGTTGTTGCATCGGATGAGCGCCAGATCGTGGATACCTTTTTGACGCTTAAAAACGGTGGCGCTGTGGATTTTGAAAATATGTCTGAAGCTTTGTTTGCTTGGTCCAAAAACTGGATTGTACGGACAAACTGTATGTATGTGAAAAAGTGACAGATTATGGAATTTCATGAAAAATTGCAGGAGCTGAGGAAGCAAAAAGGGCTTACCCAGGAAGAACTGGCAGAATCCCTTTATGTATCCCGAACGGCCATTTCCAAGTGGGAGTCCGGCAGAGGATATCCCAATATCGATTCGCTGAAGGCAATCTCCAAATTCTTTTCCGTGACTATTGATGAACTATTGTCCGGCGAAGAGGTGCTGACCATAGCGGAGGAAGATCAAAAGCAAAAGGAATCAATTCTCCGGGATATGGTATTTGGATTGCTGGATTTGAGCAGCGCCATGTTCTTTTTTGTCCCGTTCTTCGGACAAAAGGCAGACGGCTATGTACAAGCAGTTTCCCTTGCATCCCTGACGGTCATTGCTCCTTATTTGAAAGCTGCGTTCTTTGCGGCTGTGATCGGCATGATCATCTCTGGAATCTTGACCCTTGTGCTTCAGAATTACCGGGGTGTTTTCTGGGTGCGGAATAAGAGTATGATATCCTTGGCGCTAAATGCAGCGGGAGTGCTCCTCTTTATCATCAGTTCGCAGCCTTATGCGGCAGCGTTTTTGTTCATTTTCCTGGCAATCAAGGTGATTATGCTTATCAAAAAGCAATGATACGAAGCGTAACACAGATGTGACGGCCTGTTTCTTGTATTTTTGACCGTCCTTCTTTAGTCTGTAGGCAGGCGAAAGCCGAGTACAAACAAAGAAGGTCAGAAAATGAAAAAACGGAAATTTTGCATTGCGCTTGGATTGCTTGCAGCATTTGCACTGTGGACCATCGCAATCAGCCTAATTGATGTGCAGGCCATCGGTCCACAGGGATCAACTGTCGGCTTTGCCACGCTTAATAGCATGGTCCATATGCTCACCGGTGTGCATATGCAGCTGTATACCATCACCGATTGGCTAGGCTTGGTTCCGGTTGCATTTGGGTTTGGTTTTGCTTTGCTGGGGCTTGCGCAGTGGATCAAAAGAAAAAGTATTCTGAAAGTTGATCGCAGCATTCTGATCCTGGGTGCATTTTATATTGTTACTTTGACGGCATACTTATTCTTTGAAAGTTATGTGATCAATTATAGGCCGGTGTTGATTGCTGGATTTCTGGAAGCCTCTTATCCTTCTTCCACAACATTGCTTGTGCTGTGTGTGATGCCAACTGCTATTATGCAGCTTCGAGGGCGTATAAGGAACCACGCACTTCGCAAAGCGGTTACCAGTGCAATCACCTCTTTTATTGTGTTTATGGTTGCAGGAAGACTTGTTTCCGGTGTGCATTGGCTGACGGATATTATCGGCGGCATTTTGCTCAGCGCAGGCCTTGTTATGATTTACGATTCCCTGATTGGAGGAAAAATTTATGAATGATTTGACGATTCGGTTGGAAACAGAGAAGGACTACCGGGCAGTAGAGGAACTGACCCGGGAAGCCTTCTGGAATGTTTATAAACCCGGTGCAGACGAGCATTATTACGTTCACATGATGCGATCCCATTCCGATTTTATTCCCGAACTGGCCTTTGTGCTGGAAAAAGACGGGGAGATTATCGGAAATATCATGTACACCAAGGCATGGCTGGAGGATGAAAAGGGTGAACGAAAGGAGATCCTTTCATTCGGCCCGCTGTGTGTTGCGCCGAAATATCAGCGGCAAAAGCTTGGCAAGATCCTGATCGAGCATTCCTTTGCGGTAGCTCGCAAGATGGGTTATGATGTGAACATCAACTTCGGTAATCCCGGTAACTATGTCAGCCGTGGATTTGTCAGCTGCAAAAAGAAGAATGTCAGCTTTGTTGTTCCCGGTAATTCCCCCACCGCCTTGCTGGTGGCAGAACTGGTTCCCGGGGCGCTGGAAGGTAAAAACTGGATGTACATCCCCAGTACCGCCGCTGATTGCTGTGAGGATACCGCCGCAGTCGAAGCATTCGATGCAACCTTCCCGCCAAAGGAGAAGAAGTGGATGCCCAGCCAGGAGGAGTTTTATATCTATAGCCATTCTTCCGTGGTTCGATAAAATAACAGCCGATGAGGTTTTTGCATTCCTCATCGGCTGTTTGTTTTTTATTGTGCTTTCACGGCAAGCAGTTCGATATAGCCTCTTTCTCCTCTGGGTTCCAGCTGAATACGGGGATTCGTATCATCCCAGCAGTAGCCGACAGTTTCCGGATTATACTTTTTGATGGCTTCCCACACTTGCAGGATGGCTTCTTCAAAATCCTCCTCTGCAAAAGGTTCGCCCTGGAACATCATATATTTGCATTTGGGAAGTTCGATGATATCGAAGCCTTCCGGGATTTGCCCGTCAAAATCCATAGCCACTTCCACGCCCTGGACATACTCACTGGTGCCCTCCGGAATCAGATGCTTCGGAAGCCAAAGGCACACCGGCTCACCGCTGATGGACTTCATGCTGCACAGAAGTCCCCACACATCACAGCCTACCTCTTCGCAATACTGAAAATATTCCGTTGCGGTTTTTCCTCTCTTGATGATCACTTTTCTTGCAGGCTTTTCCACGATTTGAACAAATACGCTTTTTACTTCGCTCATTTCCTTGCTATCCTTTCGTTTCGAATATTTCACGCCGTAAGGTTTGAACAGATAGATGGGCATGGGGCTTACTGAGTACTCATAGGGGTTGCAGCCAAACTCTTTATAAAATGCCCGTTGGTAGCCGTCCACACTTTCAAAACCGGAATCGTAAGCCACATCGATGATCTTTACCTTTTCATCCCGCAAACGGAGCGCCGATTGGGACAATCGCAGCCGCCGAATATAGACGGCAGGTGTCATATGGAGCAGACTTTGAAACAATCGGTAAGAATACCAGGGAGAGTACCCGGCGGCTTTGGCCAGGTCCGCTAAAGAAATATCCTGATCCAGATTGCTTTCAATATAGTCTTGCATTCTTTGCACCGCTTCAATGCGTTCATCCATCCTTGTTCACCACCTTACACCCCAATCATAAAACATCCGGACAGTATTTTCTCGACTTTATTTGCCCAAATGTCACAGCCGCCTCCACCGAGGCGGCTGTATTGATCATTTATTTTTTCAATACTTTCTTGCACCAAGTACGTTTGTTGCATTTAGGGCACAGTAAGTGACGTGTAAATCCTCTGTGCATTGCCATCATTACTTCTTTATAGGTTGGCACAATTTCGTAACCGCAATTTTGGCACTTATAGGCACCCACACTCACTTCCAGCTTTAAAGCATAAAAGCACGGTATCAAAAACAAAACACAAACACAAAGAATTGTAACAAGCTGCCACACTCCTTCAGGAATCAAAAATGCGGCAATAAAGATACCTGCAATGAGGGCGGTCATACTTACAATCATAATTGCCCACATAGAAGACCAAATCGTTTTGTTTTTCTTTTCTAATTCCTTCGCCATATCAAGCAAAAGCTGCTCATTTTTTTGACTGCTGTTTTCCATATTGATTTTCTCCCCACTTAATAATTCATTTACACTGATGCCAAGAATATCACAGAGTTCAAGCATGATTGAAGTATCAGGCATTGTGATACCCCGTTCCCACTTGGATACAGCTTTGTCTGTGATGCCCAGTCTGTCTGCCAGCTGCAGTTGCGTCAGGTTTGCCCTTTTTCTGCGCACAGCAATAAATCTTCCGATTTTAATCTGATCCATAAGGTGCCTCCTTTCGCATTCAGTATAGAGAAATCAGGGGAGAAATTACACCTACCAGCGGTTTAGTGAGGAGAATAAACCTGCGGTAGAGCGAAAATGGCAGCTAGAATAAAGCTTAATAAATAATATCCTACGCTTTAGTAACACAGATTGCTTCTTGCATTGCCGCAATTGTTGCCAAACAACATATCACCAAAACGGTGTAGGTTGGCTTAACAAAGGTGAAAGTCAACGGCAATATGAATAATACAAACCCCGTGGTTTTATTTAATACGGTATGCAACACCACCAGTTTCTTTCTGCGAACAAATCCCAAAACAATATTAGCAAGCTTAATAACAGCTATCGCGCCGCCCCATATCCACAACCACCCCGGAAGATGGATCGCCGGCAACAGCTTGATCATAGCTGCCACCACAAAAATAAGATCGGCAATCGTGTCCAGCTGACTTCCAAGCTGACTGGTGCTGTTTGTTTTTCTGGCAACGGTGCCGTCTATCATATCAGTAAAGCCGCAGAAGAGATATACGATATAAAATGCCAAGGAAAATGCAGGAAAGAATAGCAACAAAATACTGCCGAAAATACGACAACCAGTGAGTATATTTGCAATATGCTTCGCCATCTGTTCACCTACAAATTCAATTTTGTTAAATTAGAGGATTTTTGCTTTGTTCGGTTTGTTGGAACAATAAAGAACTGTCAGTTTGCTCCCAACAGTAGGAACTGCTTTACCTGCACCAATCCATTTTCTCTTAGTGTAGGTATTTCCATCCACAACATACTGCACTTTGATGATATGCGGAAAGGTTGCACCGTCCAAGGCACCCATTCGTATAGGTTTCGTATTCACCTTTAACCACCATTGCTTTGCAACAGATAGTACGGTTCCAACCGTTTCTTTATCCATATAGTTTCACTCCTTCGTCAACTTCAAGTTATCTGCTTGCGTCCCATTCTTTTTTCAAAATAGCCCACTGGATCGTGTTCTCGTAGATGGGTTTGCCGTTTTCGTCATTCACGAAAGTTACGAACTCCCGAAAAAGGCCCTCCTGGCGCATACCCAGTTTTTGACACAGCTTTTGGCTGGACAGGTTGTAATCCTCTGTGAAGGCATAGATTCGGCGTGCGCCCTTGCGGTAGAACAGATAATCAAAGAATGCCTTGGCCGCTTCAAATGCGTAGCCTTTTCCGTGATAGTCCGGGTGCAGCATCCAGCAAGGGCTGAAGGTATCAAGCACAGCATTTTTCTCATCCGGCGCAGGTGTTTCGGGCATCGCATCGATTTCACCAATTACCTTGCCGTTTTCCTTAAGAACGATGGCAAAATAGTATTCTTTGTCTTTTGCTCTTTCCAGCGCAGCGCTCTTGGCTTCTTTCACGGACGCTACCTTCATGCAAGCAAAGCAGTGAACCATCGGCTCTTTCAAATATTCATATAGATCCGCGGCATCTTCCTCCCGGAAGGTTCGCAGGATCAGTCTTTCAGTTTCTATCATAAGCACACCCCGCTGGCTTTTGCTGTCATTATATCACACATTGCAAGTGGTGGGTTTGGGAGATTCCCAAGTTTGGGTGAAATGTGCAGTCATTTCACGATGCTTGCTAAGAAAATGCCATTCGTCATTTCCTTGAACTCCATACTGTAATCCTTAGCCTCCGGTTTCTGCCGGAGGCTTTCTTTTTGCCCCAAGATAAAAATTTTTCGTCTTGGGGTGTTTCGTTTTTTGGATAAAAGCGTGCGGTAGGTAAGTGGAAGAAAAATTTTTCTGCTGGGGTTGCCTTTACCCCCTCCTTATTTACGGATATATGAAGGGACTTTTTATGGAGTACATCCCGTAGGTAGTTCCTAAGGTGACACCTGGGATCATCACCTCGAAATTTCTTATGCCGAGGGGGTTAGGTTTTACCCCTCCCAATGTCCGGATATGTGAAGGGATTTTTTCTGGACAGCGGAAGGTTACCTTTTGACAGAAGGTGATGATCACAAGCGTCACCTTAAAAATATTTCTGTCGGAGGCTTGACTTTAGGGGGTCCAAAAGTCCGGATATGTGAAAGGACTTTTCCTCGGCAGAATTTAATATCGAAACTCCCCCTCAGGTGATGGTCAAAAGCATCACCTAAATTGGTTTCAGAAGTTTTTTCTGAAACTGGGTTTACAAAAAGGGGGCTGAAAGTCGGAATTAGTGAAGGGACTTTCAAAAAAGTTTCTGAGCCAGGGTTGACTTTACCCCCTCCTCACTTCCGAATAAGTGAAAGGATTTTCAAAAACCTTTCACCGGCGCCCTGACTTTCGGGGTCTTAAATGTCCGAATATATGAAAGCTTCTTTCAACTGCACCTTGACAACTGAATAACCTGCCCTCCCACCGACTGTGCCAAGACTGCCCAAAAGCACGAGCGCGGCGACGCTGCGGAAAGACCCCGAGCGGAACGAGGCAGGCCTACATTCCTCCAAAAATTGGAGGAATACAACCATGCTACTACCAAACAAAAAGCGAAAGGAGGACAAGTATCATGGAAAAACTGCACCTTATCAGCGCAGAAACACTGTATTACACACCCCTTGACCATCCCAAGATGCTGATCGACGGCATCCTATCCAACGGTCTTGCCATTCTGTCCGGCGATTCCAAGATTGGCAAAAGCTGGATGGTTCTATGGTTCTGCTTGAAGATTAGCCGGGGTGAGCCGGTGTGGGGACTTCCTACATCTAAAACGGATGTGATCTACCTTGCCTTGGAAGACAAGGATTGGCGAATACAGCAGCGTATGCAGGATCTAATTGATGTCCCACCGACGAATCTGCACTTTGGCTTCTCTTGCGGCAAGCTAGGTGCTGAGCTGGAAGGACAGATCAAATTGGCATTAAAAGACCAACCCAGTACCGGTCTGCTCTTCATCGATACGCTGCAGATGGTCCGGGACAATGTTTCATCCAAGGTCAATGCCTATGCCCAGGACTATCGAGATCTGTCTGCTCTGAAGAAGATCGCCGACGACCACAACATTTGCATCTTCCTTGTTCACCACAACCGCAAGGAGCATGATGGCAGCAATGTCTTCAACGATATGACCGGCTCTACCGGCATTGCAGGTGTAGCAGACACCTGTATGGTACTGCGCAAAGAAGATCGTTTTGGCAATGATGCAGTTCTCAGCATCACCGGCCGGGACATCGAGGAAAAGCGGCTGAAGCTGACCATGCGGAAAAATGTATGGGAAGTCACGGAAGCACTGGACACTTCCGCCTTGCACCGGGAGTGCATACCGCAATTCGTTTTTCAGATTGCAGATTACCTGCTGAATGAAAAGAGTTTTACCGGTACGGCAACGGAACTGCTTGCCGCTATCGGCCACGAAGCAACAAAGGCAAATGTAGCCAGCAAACTTATAACCAGGCACTTCAACGAAGTCTTTAAACCGCTGGGAATCACTATGGAACACAAGCCAACCGCACAGGCCAGATTGATGATTTGGAAGCTGAATGACGATGATGACGGCAATGACGACAAAAGGAGGAACGAGACCCTTGCGTCACTGCGTCAGCAAAATGACGCTGCCTTCTCGCTCCCCCAAACATCGTCACAATCGTCATTTGCGTCATGGGCGGTGTTACCCGACCCGGACGATGAGTTACCCTTCGCATGACGACCTCTAAAAAATGGCAACGGCATTTTCTTAGCAAGCATCGCGAAATGGTCCCAACGGACATTCCGCACACTTGGGGTAGCCCCAAACCCTTACAGAAACGAGAGGAGATAACTATGGGAAAATCAACAACAAGACCACATGAGATCCACCTGCGCCTGAATGAAGAAGAGTACCAGGCGCTGGAAACCAACCGGAAGAAATGCAATCTGCCGCAGCAGACTTACCTGAGAAAGCTATGTCACGGCATCCGTCCCAAAGAGTTCCCGCCGGCGGAATACTGGGAGGTTCACAAGTTGCTTCGACAGATGAATTTAACACTGACGGGCATTGCGCTCAAGGTGTGTCGAGAGAACCCGCTTGATCATGAATTCATATGGGAATGTATGAATTTGGTGGAAAGTACAATATGCAAATTAATAAACGAACTATACAGAGACGAGGAGGAATTTGATGGAGAACATCTGCAGTAACTGCAAGACCAATATCACCCCGGTATGGCGGCGGTACACGCTGACCGTTGAGGAAGCAGCCGGGTATTATCACATCGGAGAAAACAAGCTCCGGTCACTGATTGACGAGCATCCTCACGAGAATTTTTATGTTATGAACGGCAATCGGGTTTTGATCAAACGGGCAAAATTCGAAGAATATTTGGATCAGGCAACGGCAGTTTAACCCCTAAAAAGGCAAATGTTATACGGCATCTGATCATTTTTCTGTACAGAGAGCCGGATTTGTGCTATAATTGTTGCGCAAGTCTGGCTCTCCTTGAAGAAAGGAGACGCTATGAGCGAAAGAAGACGCGATAATCGCAATCGCATTCTCCAGGTCGGAGAGTACCAGCGTGCTGACGGGAGGTATCGTTACCGCTATATCGATGAGAACGGACAAGAGAATAATGTGTACAGTTGGCGGCTGGATAAGAATGACCGGATGCCGAAAGGTAAGAAGCCTGAACTGTCTTTGCGGGAAAAAGAGCGGCAGATCCAAGCTGATCTCTTTGACCACATCGTGACCAAAGGCGGCAATTACACCGTACTGGAACTGGTGGAGAAATATCTGTCGGTAAAAACCGGTGTTCGTCCCAACACCAAAGCCGGTTACAAGACTGTGACCAACATGCTGAAGAAAGATCCCTTTGGTCAGCTTCGCATTGATAAGGTTCGGCTTTCGGACGCAAAGCTTTGGCTGATTAAGCTGCAGCAGAAGGACGGCAAAAGCTACAGCACCATTCATTCCATCCGAGGAGTGCTGAGACCTGCCTTCCAGCTGGCGGTTGACGATGACTTGATCCGCAAGAATCCTTTTGGATTTGAACTGGCATCGGTCATTGTGAATGACTCTGTGACCCGGGAGGCGATCACCCGGAAGCAGCAACGGGATTTCCTGAACTTTGTGAAGGAGGACAAGTACTACAACAAGTATTACGATGCCTTCTACATCCTGTTCCACACAGGCCTTCGCATTTCCGAATTTTGCGGCCTTACCATGTCGGATATCGAGTTCGACCAGAACCGGATCCATGTGGATCATCAGCTTCAGCGCACAAGCGAAATGAAGTATGTGATCCAAGAACCGAAGACGGAAAAGGGTGTGCGCTATGTGCCGATGACCGACGAGGTGGCTATGTGCTTCCGCAGGATCATCAAGAATCGGAAAAAACCGCGGAAAGAGCCTATGATCGACGGTCACGCAGGTTTCCTCTGCCTGGACAAGAACGACATGCCTATGGTGGCACTTCACTGGGAGAAGTACATGGAGCATGTGGTTGCCAAGTACAACAAGACCTACCGTGTGCAGCTGCCCAAGATCACACCCCATGTGTGTCGGCACACTTTCTGCTCCAACATGGCAAAGTCCGGAATGAATCCCAAAACGCTGCAGTATATCATGGGACACAGCGATATCAGCGTGACGCTGAACACCTACACACACGTTCAATTCGATGATGCGAAGCAAGAACTCCTGCGGGTAGCCGGCAGATAGACCGTTGGTAAACTCGTGAAATTTACCAACGTTTTTACCAAAGTTGCCCGAGAAAACCTAAGAAGAAACGAGAAGATTTGAGAAGATACGAAAATTGACCCTAACATTTAGATAACGAAAAGGGTGCAAATACAAGGATTTAAGAAGAAATCCGGTACTTTTAAGGAGATTCATAAGATGGTGAAAATCTTATTTGTTTGCCACGGCAATATCTGCCGTAGCCCCATGGGCGAGTACATCTTAAAGGACATGGCCGCCAGGGCCGGTCGGAGCGGGAAATTTGAGATCTCCTCCGCGGCGGTGAGCACCGAGGAGATCGGCAACCCCATCTATCCCCCCGCCCGGAATGAATTAAAGCGCCACGGAATCGATCCCACCGGCCACCGGGCACGGCAGATTACCAAAAAAGATCTGGAGTATTACGACCGGATCTACTACATGGACAAGTCCAACGAGCGGTGGCTCAAGCGGATGTTCCCCAGAAAGTGGGAGGAAAAATGCCGCCCGCTGCTGAAGCGGGATGTGGCGGACCCCTGGTACACCGGGGATTTCACTGCCACCTGGAACGACATCACCGAGGGCTGTCAGCGAATCATGGAGGAATTAGGATGAATCAGGAGCTTCTGGAGGAGCGGCTTTCCGAGCTGCCCCTGTATGTGTACCATTTTTTAAAACCCAACGAGCTGGAATTTGCCGACCGGATCCGGTGGATCTGCGAGCATGAGTGCCCCATGTACGGGAAAAGCTGGGCCTGTCCCCCCGGGGTTGGCTCGGTGGGGGAGTGCAGGGCCCGGTGCTTGCGGTATGAGAACGCCCTGCTGATCTCCACCATCACGGAGGTGGCGGATATCGCCAACATCGACGAGACCCTGGCTACCCGGCCGGAGCACGAGGCCGTGACCAACCAGGTCCGGGACCTGTTCCGGGAGCAGGGGGTGGAGCCCTACGTCCTGTCCACCGAGAGCTGCGCCGAGTGTGAGCGCTGCGCGTACCTGGATGGGGAGCCTTGCCGGAATCCGGAGCGGATGCACCCCTGCGTGGAGAGCCACGGCATCAACATCCTGCCGCTGATCGAGGAGCTGGGACTGACGTTCCAGTATGGCGAGAATGTGGTGACTTGGTTCTCGGTGCTGTTTTATTGAGTCGGAAGCCTGCCGCAGGAAACCTGCGGCGGGCTTTTTCGTGATTTGCTACCCGTAGGGGCCGGCGTCCTCGACGGTCCGCTCCACCGGAAGGCGGCATTGCTGGCGGTAGAATTTGCCCATCGAGGTCAAATTTTACCGACGGACCGTCCGGGAGGCCGGTCCCTACAATTGCACGCCCAAAGCCCGCAGAACATTTAAGATATGAATTTTTCTGGCTCCAACCGATATTCTTTTGACACTTTTCCCATTCTATGGTATATTGTGACTAACTAGCTTCCCCCAAGAAGCGGACAGTTCTCAAACAGAAAGGAACGTTTTTATGCTCGATAAGAAAATGATGTCCGAGCTGATCTCCATCGTGCTCCACGGCGGCGCGGATTTCGCGGAGGTCTATGCGGAATATTCCCACAACAGCGCTATCTCCTACGCTGACCGGAAGATCGAAAACAGCAACGACCGCATCATCAGCGGTGTCGGCATCCGTGCCTTTGTGGGCACCCGGACCTTCTTCGCCTGCACCACCGACCTGACTCCCTCCGGCCTGAGAGAGTGCGCCACCCGTGTTGCCCAGGCTGTGGGTAACCCCGTGGACCGGATCAGCGATTTCTGCCTTCAGGAGCGGATCAACCCCAACATCCATCCCATCAAGACGCTGCCCACCGACGTTCCCGCAAAGGTCCGGGCGGAACTGCTCCGTTCCGGCTGCGGCAAAGCCTACGAGGCCGACGAGAAGATCATCCAGGTCAACGGCAGCCTGACCAGCATGGAGAAGTCCTTCACCGTGGCAAACTCCGAGGGCCTGTATACCTCCGACCGCCAGGTCCGGACCCGGATGGCCATCACCGCCGTGGCTTCCAACGGCACCGAGAACCAGTCCGGCGCATGCAGCCCCGGACGGAGTATGGGCCTGGAAGTCTTCGACCTGTTCAACCCCGAGGGCATCGGTGAGGAGGCCGCACGGCAGGCGCTGGTGAACCTGCGGGCCATCCCCTGTCCCTCCGGCAAGATGACCGTTGCCATCGCCAACGGCTTCGGCGGCGTCATTTTCCATGAGGCCTGCGGCCACTCCCTGGAGGCTTCCTCCGTGGGCATCGGCATGAGCCAGATGTGCGGCAAGCTGGGCACTCAGGTCGCCAACCCCAAGGTCACCGCCATCGACGACGGCACCATCCCCAACGCCTGGGGCTCCTGCAACATCGACGACGAGGGCAAGTCCATGCTGCGCCGGGTCCTCATCGAGAACGGCATCCTGAAGAACTACATGATCGACCGCCTGGGCGAGCGGAGAATGGGCATGCCCAGCACCGCCTCCGGCCGCCGTCAGAGCTACTCCTTCGAGACCACCTCCCGGATGACCAACACCTTCATCGACAACGGCCCCGACAAGAACGAGGATATCATCGCCTCCATCGAGAACGGCATCTACTGCGCGGCCATGGGCGGCGGCTCCGTCAATCCCTTCACCGGCGACTTCAACTTCGCGGCCCGGGAAGCTTACCTCGTCAAGAACGGCAAGATCTGCGAGCCCGTCCGGGGCGCGTCCCTGATCGGCAACGGCGGCGAAGTCATCATGAACATCGACATGGTGGGCCAGGATTTGGAGACTGCCCAGGGTATGTGCGGCTCCTCCTCCGGCTCCATCCCCACCGACGTGGGCCAGCCCCTGATCCGGGTCTCCGAGATCACCGTGGGCGGCCAGGCCTAAGCGAAAGGAGAAAGCGATATGAATACCGAAGCCATCAAGAAAGCTGTCGCCGAGGCTGCGGCCAAGTACGGCGCGGAGAGCTATGAGATCGTCATCAACACCGAGGAGAGCGCCGGCGCGGAAGCCATGAAGAAGGAGATCTCCTCCGTTACCTATTCCCGTTCCTCCACCATGCAGGTGCGCTGCGTCGTGGCGGGCAAGTCCGGCTATGCCGTTTCCGAGCTGGTGACCCCCGAGGCCGCCGCCGAGGCGGTGGAGCAGGCCTGCGCCAATGCCTCTGTTGTGGATGATCTGGACGAGATGCCTCTGTTCCCCGGCTCCGAGCATTACGAGGAGGTCCACGATGTGGTTCCCGAGCTCCCCAGCACCGAGGAGATGAAGGCCATGGCCCTGGAGCTTCAGGAGAAGACCTACGCCGCCTCCGACAAGATCGTGGACGGCACCCAGAGCCAGGTCTCCGGCATGAAGGTCAGCCAGATGCTGCTGAACTCCGCCGGTCTGGACCTGAGCTACGACTCCGGCATGGTCTACCGTGTGGCTATGGCCGCTGTCAAGGACTCTAAGGACGGCGCTGAGGACGCCGCCGATGATTACGCCATCGCCGACGCCAGCAAGGAGACCGCCGACGAGACCGTGAAGAAGGCCGTGGACGGCGCCCTGAACAACCTGTGGGCCGACACCGTGGACTCCGGCAAGTACAACATCATCATCGACGCCGCTACCATGCGCTCCCTGCTGGGCGTGTATTCCACCATCTTCTCCGCCCGGAGCGCTTACATGAAGATTTCCATGCTGGCTGGCAAGGAAGGCGAGGTCGTGGCAAGCGAGAACGTCACCGTGGTGGACGATCCTTTCCATCCCGAGAAGTTCGGCCACTGCCCCTTCGACGGCGAGGGCGTGGCCACCTACACCAAGAACGTCATTGAGAAGGGCGTTCTGAAGACCCTGCTCTACAACCGGATGTACGCCAAGCTCATGGGCAAGGAGACCACCGGCAACGCCCGGGACGCCAAGACCATCGCTCCCAACGGCCTGTACCTGGCCGCCGGCGAATACAGCGAGGAAGCTCTGCTGGAAAAGCTGGGCAACGGCATCTACGTCACCGGCCTGGACGGCCTCCATGCCGGCGCCAATACCCAGTCCGGCGATTTCTCCCTGAAGGCCTCCGGCTTCCTGGTGGAGAACGGCAAGAAGACCCGTCCCGTGAAGAATTTCACCATCGCCGACAACTTCTTCAACATGATCAAGAAGGTGGACGCCCTCAGCGACAAGGTCAAGTTCTCCATCACCTCCTCCGTGGGCTCCCCCGACGTGCTGTTCACCGACGTGGCAGTTTCCGGTAAGTAAGGATGGAGTCTGCGCTCCTCTCCCGGCTGGACGCCATCGCCCGGGAGGAGCCGGAGCTGCCCTCCCTTCAGCCGGGGCAGATGGCCTCCGGCGGCGGGTACTGGCAATATGGCCGCCGGGTGGGTTTGCGGATCTGGGCCGACGGGGAGACCGCCGCCCCCCACACCCGGGACTTTATAGAGCTGGTCTACCAGTGCCGGGGCAGAGGCGCGCTCCGGATCAACGACCGGCCCCTGGAACTGGGGGAAGGGGAGCTGCTTCTGCTGGGCCAGAACACCCTTTTGGAGATTCCGCCCCAGGAGGAAGACGCCCGGATCGTCAGCTTCCTCATTAAGCCGGAGCTGTTCGGCGACATCCTGAAATTCCTGGGCAGCGAGCAGACGCCCCTGCGGGAATTTCTCCTCCGGTGCCTGGGCCAGGAGATGCCCTACGGCCATCTCCATTTCCGGGTGGGCGGGGAGAAGAACGTGGAGAATCTGATGGAAAATCTGATCCTCCACCTGCTGGACAGCCGGGAGAGCCGAAGGGCCATCCCCATGCTCACCGTGGGACTGCTGTGTATGCACCTTTTGGACCAGACGGACAAGCTGACCATCGGCATCAAGGAGCAGATGGAGGTGCTGCGGGTATTGCAGCACATCGAGGCGAACTACGCCCACGCCAGCCTGACCCGGGCCGCGGAGGAGCTTCACTGCGACGTCAGCTGGCTCTCCCGGGAGATCCGCCGGAGGACCGGCCGGACCTTCACGGAGCTGGTCCAGGAGCGGAGACTGAGTCAGGCGGCCTGGATGCTCCGGAACACCACCCAGAAGGTGTCGGATATCGCCGTCTCCGTGGGCTACGAGAACGTCAGCTATTTCCACCGGATCTTCGCCAAGCGCTTCGGCGTCTCCCCGAAGAAATACCGGGACAATCCATAAGAACTGAGGCAGGACCTTCCGTCCTGCCTCTTTGTTTCGGCTTTGTTGCTGAAATGCAAGAGAGGACACTTTTTTAGCAAAATACAGACCTGTACAAACAGTTTGACCTGTGGCAAAATGGTAGACAGAGAGGAGAAGCCAAGTATCAGACTGCGTCTGAAATGGATCATGCTGATCGGTTGGGCTCAGCTTGGCTCTCCCTTTGGGAGAGCTGGCACGGCCTTTGGCCGTGACTTGAGCGCCCGCAGGCGCCATGCAAGCGAGCAACCAGGCGAAGCCTGGCTCTTGGCGAGGCGCAGAGAGGGGAAAAGGCCCTCTCCGCCCCTTCGGGGCACCTCTCCCAGAGGGAGAGGCAAGAACGACGACCTAAAGTCGATAAGCATTATCAATTATCAATTCCGAAGCGGAGCTTCTCCAAAATGCGTGAAAGGAAGATCAACAATGAGCAAAACCAATCAAACCACAGATCTGGGCACTGGCTCCATTCCCGCGCTGATGGCGAAAATGGCCATCCCCACGGTGGTGGCTCAGGTCGTCAACCTGCTCTACAACATCGTGGACCGGATCTACATCGGTCAGGGCGTGGGCGCGCTGGCCCTCACCGGTGTGGGCCTGTGCAGCCCCCTGATGCTGTTCATGAACGCCTTCGCCATGCTGGCGGGCTCCGGCGGCGCGCCCCGGGCGGCCATCGCCATGGGCCGGGGTGACAAGGACGCGGCGGACAAGATTCTGGGCAACTGCTTCACCATGCTGCTGATCTGCGCCGTGGGCATCACCACGCTGTACCAGTTCGCAGCGGAGCCTCTGCTGAATATGTTCGGCGCCAGCGCCGACACCCTGCCCTACGCCATGGAGTACATGACCATCATCTCCTGGGGCGCGGTGTTCACCCTGATCGTCATGGGCCTGAACAACTACCTGACCACCCAGGGCTTCTCCAACTTCGCCATGATGACCACCCTCATCGGCGCCAGCATCAACATCATCCTGGACCCCGTGTTCATCTTCGGTCTGGGTATGGGCGTTTCCGGCGCGGCCCTGGCTACCGTTCTGAGCCAGGCGGTGGGCGCTGTCTGGGTTCTGTTCTTCCTGACCAAGGGCAAGAAGTCCATCCTGAAGATCAAGCTCAGCAACATGAAGCTGGAAGGCAAGGTCATCGGTCCCTGCCTGGCCCTGGGCATCTCCGGCTTCGTGATGGTGGCTACCGAGTCTCTGCTGTCCATCTCCTTCAATTCCAGCCTGCAGCGCTACGGCGGCGACCTGTCCGTGGGCGCTATGACCATTCTGACCTCCTGCTCTCAGCTGGCTTCCATGCCCGCCTCCGGCATCGCCACCGGCTGTCAGCCCATCGTCAGCTTCAACTTCGGCGCGGGCAAGACCGACCGGGTGAAGAAGTGCTTCTACCTTCAGCTGATCGTGGCCGCGGGCTACACCACCCTGTTCTGGGCGGCCAGCATGTTCATGCCCCAGGTCTTCGTCCAGCTGTTCAACAAGGACCCCGCCCTGGTGGAACACGCGGTGTGGGCCATGCGGATCTACATGGCGGGCATTTTCTCCCTGGGCTTCCAGCTCACCTGCCAGCAGAGCTTCATCGCCCTGGGTCAGGCCAAGGTCAGCCTGTTCATGGCCTGCCTGCGGAAGCTGATCCTGCTGATTCCCCTGATTTTCATCCTGCCCCTGTTCTTCGAGGATAAGGTCTTCGCGGTGTTCCTGGCGGAGCCCATCAGCGACATCATTGCCGCTGTGGTCACCACCGGTACCTTCTTCGCCCGGTTCGACAAGATCCTGAAGGAAGGCCCCCAGCACTAAGATGTGGAAAAACCGAGCCGTCGCAAGACGGCTCGGTTACGTTCTTTCGTAGGCGATGCGGTTTTTCCGGGCCTCCATGTCCAGGGCCAGGTTGAGGTATTCCAGGATCAGCTCCCGCTGTTCCTCCGGGAGGCGCTCCATCAGCTCGTCGAACTGCTCGGCGAGGGGGTCGTGGCGCTTCCACATTTCCTGAAACACCGGGTCCTGAAGGGCCAGCTCGTCAATATGGTCCGCGCCATAGAGAATCCAGTTGTCCATTGATATCACCTCTGAGTATATTATAAGGGAAATACCCTTAAAAATCAATATGGGAATATCCCTTATTGCATAATGTCCATGGGTGATATTATGTACAAGAATCGACTGCGGGACTTACGCGAAGATAAAGACCTGAAACAAAAGGAACTGGCGGAATATCTGAAAGTCCACCAGACCACATATTCGGATTATGAATTGGGGAATTTGAATATCCCTGTGAATGTGCTCCACGCATTGGCAGATTTCTATGGGACGAGCATTGATTATCTGCTGGGAAGAACATCGGAGAAAACACCATATCGGAAATAAGACCGGGCCGTCGCGAGACGGCTCGGTTTTTATATGGCAGGGGCGACCATTAACCGCCCGTATATTTGCACGAACAAACATGCTGCACTGTAGGGACCGGCGTCCTCGACGGTCCGCTCCGCCGAAAGGCGGCATTGGCAGCGGCAACATTTGCCCATCGAGGCCAAATGTTACCGACGGACCGTCCGGGAGGCCGGTCCCTACGAGTTGTCGACTCGAACAGCAAAAAAAGAAGTGACCACCATATGTGGTCACGAAAAATAAAAAAGAAAATTGATCGACCTTTTGCGACTCCCGTTCGTCAATACCGCAGGCACCGGCGTACCCGTTCCTCCGCACGGTGGAGGGTCCGGCAGACGGTGGACCGGCAGATCCCACGGTCCCGGGCGATCTGTTCCATGGTCTTCTCCTGGAAGTAATAGGCGATGAGGATCTCCCGCTGCACATCCGTCAGCTCCCGGTCAATGACCCGGCGCAGCCGCTTCAGCTGGACCTGCCGGGGGAGCCGGGGGCCCTCGTAGCCCTCAAAGAGTGTATTTCTCACCCCGCCAATACCCCCTCTCGTAATAGCGCTCTGTTAGCTCCGCCAGCTCGTTGAGCTGGGTCAGGATCGGCGTCAGCTCGGCAATTTCCCGCTGAATGTGCCAGCGTTCCTCTGGATCCGACGCTTTTTTCAGCGCTTTCCGCAGCTCCCGGAGCCGAACCCGCAGGGGCTGGGCCGCCCGGCGGTACTCCACGCTCATCTCCTTCAGCGTCATGGAAGAAACCGGGCGCAGTAGATGCACCCATCCTCCGGACCATAGAGCTCCCTGCCGCAGACGCCGCACCGGCCCCACACCGGCACGTCCTGGCTGTCCCGGAAGGGCAGCAGGTTTCGTTCCCACATCATTCGGATCATCCCCTCGAAATTGGTTTTGGCGGGAAGGGCACACCGTCGAATTTCGGCGGCCCCGCTCGATGGTTTTACCAGCGATTCCCAAGAATGACTATACACCACGCTCTGTGTGAAAACCATCGGAACGTGTAGGGCGGCGGAATTCTCAGGATTTTTTGACTCCGGGGTGGTATGGTAGAACCATCCAATCGAAGGAGGGATGGTCCATGCTGGGAGCGAGGATCGCCGCGCTGCGGCGCAACGCCGGATGGAGCCAGGCGGAGCTGGCAAAGCACGTCCAGGTCAGCGCCAGCGCCATCGGGATGTACGAGCAGGGTCGGCGGGAGCCTGCGGCGGATACCCTGGTGGCGCTGGCGGATACGTTCCACGTCTCCGTGGACTATCTGCTCACCGGCCGGATGGCGGAGCCACGGGACACGGCGGCGGTGAACGCGGCCCTGGCGAAAGCCATGGAGACCGCCCAGGCGGCCCTGGACCGCCGGACCGGGGAAGCCCTGAGCCAGAAGGAACTGGCGGCGCTGATCGCGGTGATGCTGCTTGAGGCTTGACGAATCCTTGGTTTTCCGCTATCCTATTCCCAAAGAAAGGGGAGGACAAGCCATGGAAGACCGGGGTTTTATGCTGGAAGCGCTGGAACTGGCGAAGCAGGCCGCCGCCGAGGGGGAGGTCCCCGTGGGCTGCGTCATCACCCGAAACGGGGAGATCGTGGGCCGGGGACGGAACCGCCGGGAGCAGGGAAAAAGCGCCCTGTGCCACGCGGAGCTGGACGCCATCGGGGAGGCCTGCGCCCGTTTGGGCGGCTGGCGGCTGTGGGAGTGTACGCTGTATGTGACGCTGGAGCCCTGCCCCATGTGTGCGGGAGCCATCATCAACGCCCGGATCCCCCGGGTGGTCTACGGCGCGAGAGATGCCAAAGCTGGCTCCTGCGGCTCGGTGTGCAATCTGTTCGATATGGCGTATAACCACCATCCGGCGGTGGAAAAGGGCCTGATGGAGGAGGAATGCGCCGCCATCCTGAAGGAGTTCTTCCAAACCCTCCGGGCGACCCTGCCCAAGCGGAGAAAGTGGAAGAAGCCGGAGCAAAGCAGTTGAAAGTTGAAAGTGGAAAGTTGGGAAACGACGGAGCTCCGCCGAATCTCTTGAAAAGCACTTTCCACTTACAAAGGGGGGTTCTATGGACTGGGAACAACGGTGTCTGCGGGTCTGCGCCGCGGTGCTGATCTGCGCGGTGGGTCTGCGGCTGACGGCAAGCGGTGCCTTGGCTCCGGTGGGGCGGGCGCTGCGAAGTCCGGAGGCCGTCTCCTTTTTTCTCTACCTGCAAACCGGACGGGCAGTCCGGTTCAGCAGTACGGTCCCCACTCTGCCGGAGGCGCTGGTTACCCCTGAGACGGAGGTGCCGGAGGAAACCGCCGGGGCTGTGACCTTCTCGGAAGGGGACGCGGGGCTGGTGGGGGTTACATACAACTGTGATTATCAGCCGGATCTGGGGGCGCTGCTGACGGAGCCGCTGGACTGGGACCTGACGGCGGATGGCCCGGCGGTGCTGATCCTCCACACCCACACCTCAGAGTGTTACACCAGGGTGGACGGAGAAAGCTACGAGGAATCCGGCTCCTACCGGACCCTGGACGGAGACTACAATATGCTCTGCCTGGGGCGGCTGCTGGCGGCCCGGTTGGAGGAGGCGGGGATCGAATGCATCCACGATAGCGAATTTCACGACTACCCTTCCTATAACGACGCCTATTCCAACGCGGCGGCCTCCACAGCGGCGATTTTGGAGGAGTATCCGTCTATCCGGCTGGTACTGGACCTCCACCGGGACGCGGCGGATACGGCTTATGGGCAGATGGTGACGGAGTGCTCCATCGGCTCGGAGACCGCCGCCCAGCTGATGATGGTGGTGGGCACCGACGCCGGAGGGCTGAGTAACCCGGAGTGGGAGGAGAATCTGGCCCTGGCCCTGAAATTGCAGGTGGCCCTGGAAAAGGAAAATCCGGGGATCTGCCGGGATCTGAATCTGACCTACCACCGGTACAACCAGCATCTGGGGGAGCGCGCCCTGCTCATTGAGATCGGCGCGGCGGGGAACACCCTGGCGGAGGCGGCGCTGGCCACGGAAAAGCTGGCGGAGGCGATCATTGCGCTCCGCTTTGGAACAGAGTAATCAATATAGGCGTAGGGACCGGCGTCCTCGACGGTCCATTCGGTAAAATTTGACCTCGATGGGCAAATTTTGCCGCAACCAATGCCGCCTATCGGCGGACCGGACCGTCCAGAGGCCTGTCCCTACATACGCTCATTGGACACCTCCACAATAGGAGGTGCTTTTTTCTGTCTATTTTTACCGGGAAATCGGCCTTGACAGCGGGAGAATACCACCTTATAATTAAGTTGTGATTAGAAACCAACTTTTGTTTAGGAGTTGATCCCCATGACCCAACGGGAGCGGCAGATCCTCCAATGGATCGAGGCGAATCCCATGATCTCTCAGGCGGAGCTGGCGGATAAGCTGGGCATCACCCGTTCCAGCGTGGCCGTCCACATCTCCAACCTGATCAAAAAGGGCTGCATCGCCGGCAAAGGCTATGTGCTCCGCACAGGGACCTATGCCGTGGTGGTGGGCGGCGTGAATATGGACATCGGCGGAAGCTCCTTCGGCCCGCTGGTGGCGGAGGACTCCAACCCCGGCCGGGTGCGGATGAGTCTCGGCGGCGTGGGCCGGAACATCGCCCACAACTTAAGCCTCATGGGCACGGACGTAAGGATGCTTACGGCCTTCGGTGAGGACCTGTACGGTCAGAAGATTGCCGCCTCCTGCTCGGAGCTGGGCATCGACGTGAGCCACGCCCTGCGGCTGGCGGGGGAGCATACCTCCACCTATCTTTACATCACCGGTCCCGAGGGGGAGATGGCCCTGGCGGTGTCGGACATGAGCATCTGCGAGAAGATCACTCCGGCGTATCTCTCCGCCAACCTGGCGCTGCTGCAGAATGCCCAGGTCATCGTCTGCGACGCCAACATTCCGGCGGAGAGCCTGGTGTTCCTGGCGGAGAACTGCAACGTGCCCATTTTCTGCGACCCGGTTTCCACGGTGAAGGCCGAGAAGCTCCGGCCCATCCTGGGCAGGCTCCACACCCTGAAGCCCAATAAGCTGGAAGCGGAGCTCCTCTCCGGCGTCCCCATTCACAGCCGGGAGGACGTGGAAGAGGCGGCCCGGGTGCTGCTCTCCACCGGCCTGCGGCGGGTGTTCATCTCCCTGGGCGCGGAGGGCTGCTACGGCGCGACCCATACCGGAGCCATGTGGATGCCCAATTTCCCGGTGAAGATGGTGAACACCACCGGCTGCGGCGACGCCTTTATGGCGGCGCTGGTGTGGGCGTACCTGGAAGGCACGGAGCTTGAGGGCACCATGAGAGCGGGCCTCGCCGCCGCCTCTATCGCCATCGAGAGTAACGAGACCATCAATCCCGCCATGAGCGCAACCCTTCTGAAAGAGCGCATCCAATCCAATATGTAACCATTGTAGGGGCGACCATTGGTCGCCCGCGTACCACCGATATCATCCATCTACAGAAAAGGAGCAGAATTTACCATGAACATGAACAAGTATCTGGACGTGAACCCCGAAGTTGCCGCCGCCGTTGCAAGCGGCAAGCCCGTTGTGGCCCTGGAATCCACCATCATCTCCCACGGCATGCCCTATCCCCAGAACGTGGAGACCGCCCTGGCCGTTGAGAAGATCATCCGGGAGCAGGGCGCGGTCCCTGCCACCATCGCCATCATCGGCGGCCGCCTGAAGGCCGGTCTGACTGCCGAGGAGATCGAATACTTCGGCAAGAAGGGCCAGGCCATCCACAAGGCATCCCGCCGGGACCTGGCGGTGCTCTGCGCCCGGGGTGAGGACGGCGCCACCACCGTCACCACCACCATGATCATCGCCCACATGGCTGGTATCAAGATCTTTGCCACCGGCGGCATCGGCGGTGTGCACCGTGGCGCTGAGACCACCATGGACATCTCCGCCGACCTGGAAGAGCTGGGCATGACCCCTGTCATGGTCGTCTGCGCAGGCGCGAAGTCCATCCTGGACCTGGGCCTGACCCTGGAATATCTGGAGACCAAGGGCGTGCCCGTCATCGGCTTCGGCACCGAGGAACTGCCCGCCTTCTACACCCGTCAGTCCGGCTTCGGCGTGGACTACCGCATCGACACCCCCGAGGAGCTGGCCGCGGCCTTCAAGGCAAGCCATGACCTGGGACTCAAGAGCGGCATGCTGGTCACCAACCCCATCCCCGAGGAGTTCGCCATGCCCAAGGACGTCATTGACGCCGCCATCGACCAGGCCATCGCCGAGTGCAATGCCAAGGGCATCAAGGGCAAGGCCACCACGCCCTTCCTGCTGGCGCGGGTTGCCGAGCTCACCGGCGGCGACAGCCTGGCCTCCAACATCCGGCTGGTGTTCAACAACGCCAAGGTCGCGGCACAGACTGCCGTGGCTTACTGCAAGCTGTAATTTTGGATATGAGAAGAGCCGCCCGGATGGGCGGCTCTTTTTGTGCTTGGAGGGGGTCGATTGGGCGGGAAAACGGAGTGTAGGGACCGGCCTCCCGGACGGTCCGTCGGTAACATTTGACCTCGATGGGCAAATGTTACCGCAATAATGCCGCCTTCCGGCGGAGCGGACCGTCGAGGACGCCGGTCCCTACGGTGTCATTTAACAATTCAAATTAATACGCCCGAATTCCATACGCCGAGCGGGAACTAGCGACCAGTCGGACGGTTTTACTCGCCTGCCGGCGGGTACAATGTAACAGACCCGCATTGCCAGCGGGCGCTGCCCGCCGCAAATATGAATAACCCGTGACAACTTGTTCAAAAATAATTTATAAACCTTCCCCTTGACTTTGAAGGCAAGGGGTTGTATAGTATGTTTAGCACTCGAGGAAACGGAGTGCTAAAAGAAAGCGAAAGGGTGAACGAATTGGAACTGACAGACCGGAAAAAGAAGGTCCTGCGCTCCATCGTAGACCTGTATATCCGCACGGCGGAACCCGTTGGCTCCAAGGCCATCGCCCAGATGCCCGACATGAACTACTCCTCCGCCACCATCCGCAACGAAATGGCTGATCTGACCACCATGGGTTATTTGGAGCAGCCCCACACCAGCGCCGGACGGATCCCCTCCGCTGCCGGTTACCGGTTGTATGTGGATGAGCTCATGGCTGACTATCGGCTCAGCA
>JBGVDK010000094.1:0-25918 GCA_045119355.1 Faecousia sp. | reverse complement strand
CCTCGTCCTTCGATTCATTGTAAGACCGATTGCTCTCAATGGCTGCCACAACCTTGCTGAGCTGTTCCATGGACTCGATCCTCTGTTCATATTTACCGACCCGTTCCATAGGCTCTGACTCAGAGGTCAGAAAGGTAGGATAGACCCAGGTGCCGTTTTCGTTCTCCTCTGGCAGGTAGGCATTGTATCTGCACCGGACATATTCATAGTCCGTGTTCTGTGTAAATTCCTCCATGGCGACGCCCTTTTCACGGTTCTCGCCGTACAGCGACCAGCCGAAGTCCGTCTGTTCCGGCGTCTCTATGACAGAACAGCCCCAAAGAGCCACAGCGATTAGAAGCACCGCGGTCAAACATAGGATCTTTTTCATTTGCTCCACCTCCATCAAAGAAAGCTGCCTTATAGAAGAGAAGCGGCCCGGGGAACTGCCTCGGGCCGCTTGGGTTCATGCGAAGATCCGCGTTATGAAAGGGAGACTTGTCACGAGTACACCGTCGGAATATCCGGGAATATTTCCCCGGCATCGGTTCCCCAATCCCCTTTCTGTTTGTGTCTATATTGTAGCATAGATTTCTCAAAAAAGGTGAACGATTTGTGAAATAGTTATAAATGAATCATTTCTGATTCAAAAAGAAACAGGAGCCTCTTTCGAAGCTCCTGTTTGTCTTTTTACTTGTCAGCCTTCTTGGCGGCCTTGGCCTTGGCAGCGGCCTCCTTGGCCTTCTTCTGCTCGGCCTCGGCGCGGGCTGCGGCGGTCTCGTTGGAGGACAGGGCCCACTTCTCGAACTCGATGCGGACGCGGTCAGCGCCGGTCTCGATGACGAACTTCTTCTCCTTCACGTCGACGACGGTACCGACGATGCCGCCGATGGTGGTCATCACGTCGCCGTTGCGCAGGGATGCACGCATCTCTTCGGCTTCCTTCTTCCGCTTGTTCTCAGGGCGGATCAGCATGAAGTAGAAGATGACCAGCATCACGACCAGCATGATGATAGAGCTGCCCATACCGGCAGCGGCGTCAGTGGTGAGGTAATTCAGCATTGAAAAAACTCCTTTGGTGTTGATTGACCTTATCATTATATCATCAATTATACAAAATGCAAGGGAAAAACTCAGATTCTTCTGCTCAATTTTTCCGAATACTCCCGGCGGAAGGCCTCGAACCGTCCCTCGTCCAGCGCCTGGCGGATCTTCTCCATCAGCTTGTTGTAGAAATAGAGGTTGTGCATGACGCAAAGCCGCATGGCCAGCATCTCCTCGGCCACGAACAGATGACGGATGTAGGCCTTAGAGTACCGGCGGCAGACGGGGCAGTCGCACTCGGGGTCGATGGGGCTCAGGTCCGTGCGGTACTTGGCGTTTTTCAGGTTGATGGCACCCTGCCAGGTGAACAGTCGCGCATGGCGGGCGTTCCGGGCGGGCATCACGCAGTCGAAGAAGTCCACGCCCCGGGCCACGGACTCGATGATGTTGGTGGGAGTGCCCACGCCCATCAGGTAACGGGTCTTGTTCTTCGGCATATGGGGCTCCACGGCCTCGATGATCTCGTACATCTCCTCGGCGGTCTCGCCCACCGCCAGGCCGCCGATGGCGTAGCCGGGCAGGTCCATGTCCGCGATGCGCTTCATGTGGTCGGCCCGGATGTCCTTGTAGGTGCCGCCCTGGTTGATGCCCCAGAGCATCTGCTGGGGATTGACCGTGTCGGGCAGGCTGTTCAGGCGGGCGTTCTCCGCCTTACACCGTTCCAGCCAGCGGGTGGTCCGGGCAACGCTGTCCTCCACGTACTTCCGGGGCGCGGGGTTCTCGATGCACTCGTCGAAGGCCATGCAGATGTCGCTGCCGAGATTCGACTGGATCCGCATACTCTCCTCCGGGCCCATGAAGATCTTCCGGCCGTCGATGTGGGAGGAGAAGTAGACACCCTCCTCCTTGATCTTCCGGAGGGAGGACAGGCTGAACACCTGGAATCCGCCGGAGTCGGTGAGCATGGGGCCGTCCCAGGTCATAAATTTGTGCAGGCCGCCGCATTCCTTCACCAGCTCGTCGCCGGGACGGAGGTGCAGGTGGTAGGTGTTACTCAGCTCCACCTGGCAGCCGATGTCCTTCAGATCCTTGGCGCTCAGCGCGCCCTTGATGGCGCCCTGGGTGCCTACGTTCATGAATACGGGGGTCTGGACCGTGCCATGGGCGCAGGTGAATTCGCCCCGGCGGGCCGCGCCCTCGGTCTTTTTCAGTTCAAACATAAATTACCTCATCATTCTTTGCGATGGTAAGCCGGCGCAGCCGGCTTACCAAACACAATTATTCTTTGTTGGGGTTGTATAAAATGTAATTCCGGGACACCTCCACGGTGTCGTAGCGGGCTTCGTAATTGCTCTCGCCGAAGAACCGGAAGCCGGTCTTCTCGATAACCCGGCGGGAACGGTCGTTCCGGAGGAAGTGGCCGCAGGTCACATAGTCCCAGCCCAGCACGTTGAAGCAGTAGTCAATGACCGCCCGCACCGCCTCGGGCATCAGTCCCCTGCCCCAGTGTTCTTTGGAGAGTACATAGCCGATCTCCCGGCCGTATTTCTCCCCTTCCACCGGGTCAGGGTCCAGCTCTTCCAGGCCCAGGGAGCCGATGACGCGTCCCGTCTCCTTCAGCACGATGGCGAAAGTCTTCCTGTGCCTGATGAAGGAATTCAGGATGGCCTGGGATTCTTCGATGGATTTGTGGTGGACCCATCCGGCCATTTCGCCGACACCCTCCACGCTGGCGTAGGCATAGAAGTCCTCAAGGTCTGTCTCCCGCCAGGGCCGGAGAATCAAACGTTCTGTTTCGATTTGAATGTTGGTCACATCGATGGGTGCAAGCATATTGTCACATCCTTTTATCCAAAATAACAGGCGTCGCCGAAGGAGAAGAAGCGATACTTTTCCCGGACCGCTTCAGCATAGGCGTTCAGCACGTGCTCCCGTCCGGCGAAGGCGGAAACCAGCATCACCAGGGTGCTCTCCGGCAGATGGAAGTTGGTGATCAGGGCGTCCATGGCCTTGAACCGGTAGCCGGGATAGATGAAAATCTCCGTCCACTTGGACTTGGCCTCAAAGCTGCCGTCCTCGTTGACCAAACTCTCCAGAGTCCGGCAGGAGGTGGTGCCCACGCAGACGATCCGGCCTCCCCGGGCCCGGGTGGCATTGAGGATGTCGGCGGTCTCCTGATTCATCATGCACAGCTCCGAGTGCATATGATGCTCGGCGATGGTCTCCGCCTTCACGGGACGGAAGGTGCCCAGGCCCACGTGGAGCGTCACATAAGCCAGCTGGATGCCTTTTTCTTCGATCTTTGCCAGCAGCTCCTTGGTGAAGTGCAGACCGGCGGTGGGAGCCGCAGCGGAGCCCACCTCCCGGGAATAGACGGTCTGGTAGCGCTCCTGGTCAGCAAGCTCCGCCTTGATGTAAGGCGGCAGGGGCATCTTGCCCAGGGTTTCCAGCACTTCCAGGAAAATGCCCTGATAGTGGAACTTCACCACCCGGTTGCCGTCCTCGCGAACCTCCGTCACGGTTGCGGTGAGCTGGCCCTCGCTGAAGATGACCTCCTGCCCAACCTGCATCTTCCGGCCGGGCTTGGCGAGGCATTCCCACTCATTGTCCCCCAGGTCCCGCAGCAGCAGCACCTCCACGGCGCCGCCGGTGGGCCGCTTGCCCAGGAGCCGGGCAGGCAGCACCCGGGAGTCGTTCATCACCAGGGTGTCGCCGGGGTTTAAGTAGTCGATGATGTCGTAAAAATGCCGGTGGGCATATTCGCCGGTCTCCCGGTTCACCGCCAGCAGACGGGAGCTGTCCCGCTGCTGCAGGGGCGTCTGGGCGATCAGCTCCTCCGGCAGGTCGTACCAGAAATCGCTGGTTTTCATGTTCACATTCTGATTTTCCACGTTTTGTATCTCCTCCAAGACCGCCGGGACAGATATCCCCGCAGTCAGACTGGTTTCATGATTTTATGGCTATTTATTATAGCATATCCCCGGGCAAAAATCTACACCATTCTATGCCTTTCAGGCAGGAAAAAGCGGTGCGGCTCCGAAAAGCCGCACCGCTGATTCTGGTTTCTTATTCCTCAGAGAACTGGTCCTTGCCCACGAAGCACAGGGGGCACTCGAAGTCCTCGGGGATGTCCTCCCACTTGGTGCCGGGCTCGATGCCGCCCTCGGGGTAGCCCAGCTCCTCGTCGTATTCCCAGCCGCAGACGTCGCATACATACTTTGCCATAATGATGATCTCCTTTTCAATGAATTGGTTCCTGGTGTCAGGATGTCCGGATTTTTTGATTTGATTCAACCTTATGTCTTTCAGGTTGACTGTATAATACCACAGAGGAAAAAGAAGTTCTGTGACTTTCTCACCAAATCACTTTTTGATGGTATGATCCACCCGGACCAGAGCGCCGTATTTCGGGCAGGGAAAGAAGCCATGATGCACCTCCCGCAGTTTTGCGGCGGTGACATAGAGCTTCGTACCGCAGTTCGGACAGCGTTTTCCAATCTGATTCAGGGCCGCGAGGCTCAATTCCCCCAAAAAGGTGATCAGTCCGCCCAGGACCAGGCAGAAGCAGATCATTTTCGAGTATGGCTTCGACAACAGACCAATGAGAACGCCCCCAGCGCTGAAAAGCAAGACCATAGATGTCTTTTTCATTGGGCTCCCTCCTTTTCTCTGATTCCATTTTACCGGATATCCGGCCCGGAAACAATATAAATTTTCTTAAGAATTGCAGACATTCCCCCTTCATCCGTCATAGAATGGCCCGGAGGTGTTATTTTATGAAGAAAATGCTCTTTACGGGGCTCTGTACCGCCCTCATTACCCCCTTTCTGGACGGGGAGGTCAACTATCCCATGCTGGACATTCTCATCCGGCGGCAGGTCCAGGCGGGAGTCCAGGCCATCGTCCTCTGCGGGACCACCGGGGAATCGGCGACCCTCTCCGACGAGGAGAAGCTCTCCATCTTCCGCCGGGGTGTGAAGGCCGCCGACGGGGAGTGCAAAATCATCGCCGGGACCGGCTCCAACGACACCCGGCACGCCATCGAGCTCAGCCGTCAGGCGGAGCGCTGCGGGGTGGATGGCCTGCTGGTGGTGACGCCCTACTACAACAAAGCGACCCCCGCGGGACTGGTGAAGCACTACCGGGCCATCGCCGAAAGCGTAAAGCTCCCCATCATTGCATACAACGTTCCCACCCGGACGGGGGTGGATATCCCCGTGTCCACCTGCCGGGAGCTGGCGAAGATCCCCAACATCGTGGGCTTGAAGGAGGCTAACGCCGACATCGTGAAGTCCACCCGGATTGTGGCGGAATGCGGCCGGGACCTGCCGGTCTACTCCGGCAACGACGACGAGACCGTTCCCGTCATGGCCGTGGGCGGCATGGGGGTGATTTCCGTTGCCTCCAACGTGGCTCCCCTGGAAATGAACGCCATGGTCACCGCGGCCAGGAACGGGGACTTCGATCTCGCTGGGCTGATGCAGCGGAAGCTCCTGACGTTGATGGACCTGATGTTCTGCCAGGTGAACCCCATTCCGGTGAAGGCCGCCATGAAGCTGATCGGCTACGACTGCGGCGGCTGCCGACTGCCCCTGGATGACCTGACGCCGGAGAACCAGCGGAAGATGGAGACCTTTTTCCGGGACTGGAAGGATATTTCTTGACGGTTTCCCAGTTTGCGCATATAATAAGACCATTCTAACCAAAGCGAGTTGATTCCCTATGAAGCTATCCCTGGTGGTCCCCTGCTACAACGAGGAGGAGACCGTTGATTTGTTTTTGGACGCGGTGGTGGAAGCCTTTTCCGGCTGCGGCTATGATTATGAGATCGTGTTCGTCAACGACGGAAGCCGCGACAACACCCTCTTCCGGCTGAAGAAGCTCTTCGCCGGTCAGAAATGCCCGGTGAAGGTGGTGAGCTTTTCCCGGAATTTCGGCAAGGAGGCCGCAATCTACGCCGGTATGCAGCAGGCCTCCGGCGAGTATGTCTCCCTGATCGACGCGGACCTGCAGCAGCGTCCGGAAATCGTCCGGGACATGGTAAAGATGCTGGACGAGAAGCCCGAATACGACGTGGTGGCCGCCTATCAGGACCGCCGTGGCGAGGGCAAGGTGCTGAGCTTCTTCAAAAAGAGCTTTTACAGCATCATCAACAAACTCTCCAACGTGAAGCTCCACCCAGACGCCAGCGACTTCCGGACCTTCCGCCGGTGCGTGGCCCAGAACATCATCGACCTGGGCGAGTACCACCGGTTCAGCAAGGGCATCTTCGCCTGGGTGGGCTATGAGACCTGCTTCATTCCCTATACCGCCTGCGAGCGGGTGGCCGGAACCACCAAATGGTCCTTCCGGAAGCTCTTTAACTACGCCATCGACGGCATCATCGGTTACTCCACCGCTCCCCTGCGGATGGCGACGTACCTGGGCGGCGTGACGGCCTTTGCCGCGGTGCTGTATCTGCTGTGGGTCATCATGGAGAAGCTTTTCTGGGGCATCCCCATTCCGGGCTACGCCACCGTCATCGTGCTGATCCTGGCCCTGGGGGCCATGCAGCTGATCTGCATCGGCATCATCGGCGAGTATGTGGGCCGGACCTTTGAGCAGAGCAAGAACCGCCCCATCTATGTGGCCAAGGAAATTCTGAGCTACGAAGAAAAGTAATTTTTAAGGCGTGCCCCGGCGGCACGCCTTTTTCTTGCGCATTTGGCTGTGATGTGCTATACTGAATTTACCAAAGAATGGGAGGAATGCACCATGAAATACATCCTGATCGGCGCGGGCTCCCGGGGCATGATCTACGGCTCCTGGGCGGTCCAGCATGGCATCCAGATCGCCGCCGTGGCAGAGCTCCGGCCCGACCGGCTGAAAAGCGCGGGCGAAGCCCTGAACGTTCCGGAGGAAATGCGGTTTTCCGATGGAAAGGACCTGCTTGCCCTGGGAAAAATCGCCGATGCCGCCATCATCGCCACCATGGACCGGGACCACTACGGCCATGTGATGGCCGCTCTCGACTGCGGCTACGACATCCTGCTGGAAAAGCCCATCTCCCCCGATCCCGGCGAGTGTCTGCGCATTGAGGAGAAGGCCAACGCCCTGGGCCGGAAGATCACCGTCTGCCATGTGCTCCGGTATACCAATTTCTTCGGGACCATCAAGGACATCCTGGATTCCGGAGAGCTGGGCAACATCGTCGCCATCAAGCATTCCGAGAACATCGGCAATTTCCATATGGCCCATTCCTTCGTCCGGGGCAACTGGCGCAGCGACGCCCTGTCCAGCCCCATCATCATGCAGAAGAGCTGCCACGACCTGGACATCCTCCTCTGGCTCACCGGGTCCCACTGTACGAAGGTTGCGTCTTTCGGTTCGCTGAGCTACTTCAAACCCGAGAACGCCCCGGAGGGCTCTGCGGACCGGTGCTGTGACTGCGCTGTTGCGGAAAGCTGCCGCTTCAACGCCAAGCGGGTGTACCAGCCCATCCTGGGCCAGTGGCCTGCGGACGTGGTCTGTTTGGAGCAGACCGAGGAGGCGCTGGACGAGGCGCTGCGGACCGGGCCCTATGGCCGCTGTGTCTATCGCTGCGACAACAACGTGTGCGACCACATGAGCACCATCATGGAGTTCGAGAATGGCGTCACGGCCACCTTCTCCCTCACCGCCCAGACCAGCAACGTCCACCGGAACATCCATATCATGTGCCAGCACGGCGAGATTATCGCGGATGACGCCGAGCGCACCGTGGAGGTCCGGCATTTCGTGGCCAGCCCGGCGGATACCTTCACCACCCGGACCATCCACATCCGCACCAACGCCAGCGGCCATGGCGGCGGCGACGCCGGGATCATGGAGGATTTCACCGCAGGGCTGACCACTCCGGAGGCCGAATCCCGGAGCTCCATCTCCCGGAGCGTGGAGAGCCACCTGATGGCCTGCGCCATCGAGAAGGCCCGGACCAGCGGCACCGTGGTGGATATGGCGGAATATCGGAAATCCCTGAAATAACGAAATCGGGCGTGCCGTTCGGCACGCCCTTTCTCATTATATACCCAATTTCCGAACTTAATCGCTGAGCTTTCAATAGATCCGCTCAATGAACCAGGGTTCCGTGGACCGGACCGGGATATCCTCCACGGGAATCCAGGCAACGCCGCTGTTCTCGTCGGGGTTGACAGAAAGCGCCTGGTCCATCTCTGCTTCAAAAAGGTAAGTTACATTCAAATGGAGGTGGGAGGAGACGTATTTCCCCTTCTTCTCGTGGCCGTCCACGGTGAGGATTTCCAGGGACAGGGGGTCGTCCATCAGCGGTCTCACATTCGTGATGCCGCTTTCCTCCCGGGCTTCCCTGGAGGCGACGGCCTGCAAATCCCCGTCACCGTCAGCATGGCCGCCCAGCCAGGCCCAGGAGTCGTAGATTTTGTGATAGGCCATCAGAACGCTCCTCCGGTCCGGGCTGACCACCCAGGCGGAAGCCGTCAGATGGGCCACAGGGTTGTTCCGGATCAAAATATCCGCACCGCTTTCCAGCCAGGTGAGGAGAATTGCTTTGTCCATCTCCTCCTGCTCGTTGAAGGGGGTGTATGCCCTGATCTGTTCCAAAAGTTCCATGTTATTCCTCCGTTCCCATCCGCTCCGTCAGACGGATACAGCCCTCCACCAGCCAGGTGATGTTCTCTTCCCGGTAGACGGTATCCTTTGGCGTGTGGATCTTGTCCATGTACAGTAGGCCGCCCTTCGTTTGATTCATGGCGGCGACTCCCACGCCGCATTTGAAATGCTTCTGATCCGAGGGATAGATGAAGCCCTTCGTGGAGAAATCCGCCGTCATTCGCTCGTCAGAGGGGAACGCCTCCCTCAGCTTCGGCAGATGAGGATGGGCGCCCCGATTCAGGACAAACAGCATGGTCCCACCGTCGGAAACGCAGTCCAGGTTCACCACCAGCTTCTCCTTTTTGATGGTCTTATGGGCCTTGGCAAAGGCATTGGAACCCACCAGTCCCATCTCCTCCAGATCAAAGAGGAGGAAGGCCGCTTTCCCCCGCAGTTCCTCAGGCAAGGACAGCGCCAGATCCAGAACGGTAGTGACGCCGGAGGTATTGTCATTGGCGGTATGTTTGTTGGCGGGGCCATAGCGCATCAGCCCGAACACCGTCACAAAGGCCAGCCAGTAACCCACCATGAACATCCCCTCTCCCATCAGGGAGAACAGCCAGGCCATTCCGAACAGCACCGCCAGGATCGGGACCGTCACGGCGATCTGGTACAGCAGATAAAGATGGGGCGCTTTGGGGGTGATGAAGTTGGGAAAGGGCAAAACGGCGCAGGTATCGTAGTGGGCGGTGAAGAGAACTTCCGCCTGCTCCACGTCGCCGATGAGGATGTTTTTGGCTCCGCCGCTCCCCTTTTCCACGGTGACCGAATAGCCCGCCTGCTTCAAAACAGGGATCAGCCATTCCCGGAAGGCTTCTTTCTGTCCCTTGGTCTTCCGGATTTCAAACCGGTCAAAAATCTCTTTTGTGGTGGAGGTCATCATATTCACTCCTTTTCCAGAATCTGACACGATTATACAACGAAACAGAGCCGGGGACAAGCCCCGGCTCCGTGTTTTTTCGATCAGACTTTCCGCTGCATATTGATATTGCGGATCATGAAGCCGCACTTCTGATAGAAAGCCACCGCCCTGTCATTCTCAGGGTAGACGCTGAGCTGCATATCCGTACAGCCGAAGGCCTTTGCCAGGACCCGCAGCTCCGCCATCATCTGGCTTCCGATGCCCTGGTTTTGGGCGGCTTCCTCCACGCCGATGCTGTCGATCTGGAGGACCTTTCTGGGGACGTTGCCAGGGCCCTTCATCTGTCCGATGCGGAAGAGGATAAAGCCCACGATTGTCTCCTCAATCTTCGCCACAAACAGCGTCTTTTCCTGGATGCATTCCCGGAGGTAGTCCAGGGGGAAAATGCAGTCGGTATGACAGTAGATATCCGGCCGCCAGCCTACATGCAGCTCATGCACCTGGATGGCGATGCGGTTGATGTCTTCAAGGTCTTCTTCCCGTGCCAGTTCCAGCATTGGGATCAAACTCCTTTCTCGTAAAACACAAGATCCGTGCCATCCTTCACGTGCTGGGTCTCGCCGGTGCGGCGGTAGCCCAGCTTTTCGTAGAGATGGCAGAGCTTCGCTTCCTGCTCGATGGTGTCCAGGCTCCAACGCTTGGCGTCGGGGTACAGCTCCTCCGCAAGAAGCATCGCCCGCTGGGCGTAGCCCCTCCCCTGGTGCTCCGGGAGGATGCACAGCGGAGAGATCCGGCAGTTGTCGCCGAAATCACAGACCCGGATGGCGCCAATCTCCTCATCGTCCAGGCAGATGAGATAGTAATCCGTGAAGCTCTGCTGGAACCGCTGGACCACCTGGTCCAGGCTCTCGGCGGCAGGGCTGGAAGCATAGTCCTCATAGACCATCAGCAGCGGCGCGAAGGCCTTCACCTGGATCTGGTGGATCTTGCGGCAGTCCGCTTCTTCTGCTTTGCGCAGGCAAAGTGTCAAGCCAGCACCGCCTTGTGGAACACCTTCTTGCCCTTGCGGATCTTGACGCCGTCTTTCAGCATCTCCTCGGTGACAGCGAAGGTGGGGTCGGAAACGGTCTCGCCGTTGACGGTGACGCCGCCGCCGGTGACCAGCTGACGGGCCTGCTTGTTGGAGGGAGCCAGACCGCAGGCGACCATCAGGTTCAGAATGCCGATCTTGCCGTCGGCCAGCTTGTCGGCGGTAATCTCGGTGGTGGGCATATTGGCGTCGTCGCCGCTGCCCGCGAACAGGGCCTTGGCGGCGGCCTGGGCCTTCTCGGCCTCTTCCTCGCCGTGGACCAGCTTGGTCAGCTCGTAGGCCAGGATCTCCTTGGCGGTGTTCAGCTGGGCGTCCTTCCAGTTGGACATCTTATCGATCTCTTCCAGGGGCAGGAAGGTCAGCATCCGGATGCACTTGAGGACGTCGGCGTCCTCCACGTTCCGCCAGTACTGGTAGAACTCGAAGGGGGTAGTCTTGTTGGGGTCCAGCCACACGGCGCCGGAAGCGGTCTTGCCCATCTTCTTGCCTTCGCTGTTCAGCAGCAGGGTGATGGTCATGGCGTGGGCGTCCTTGCCCAGCTTCTTGCGGATCAGCTCGGTGCCGCCCAGCATGTTGGACCACTGGTCGTTGCCGCCGAACTGCATATTGCAGCCGTAGTGCTGGTACAGGTGGTAGAAGTCGTAGGACTGCATGATCATGTAGTTGAATTCCAGGAAGGAAAGGCCCTTCTCCATTCTCTGCTTGTAGCACTCAGCCCGCAGCATATTATTGACGGAGAAGCAGGCGCCCACATCCCGCAGGACCTCCACGTAGTTCAGATCCAGCAGCCAGTCGGCGTTGTTGACCATCTGAGCCTTGCCCTCGCCGAACTCGATGAACCGCTCCATCTGCTTCTTGAAGCAGTCGCAGTTGTGCTGGATGGTCTCACGGGTCATCATGGAGCGCATGTCGGTCCGTCCGGAGGGGTCGCCGATCATGGCGGTGCCGCCGCCGATCAGGGCGATGGGCTTGTTGCCAGCCATCTGCAGCCGCTTCATCAGGCACAGGGCCATGAAGTGACCAACATGCAGGGAGTCGGCGGTGGGGTCAAAGCCGATGTAGAAGGTGGCCTTGCCGTTGTCGATCATTTCCCGGATCTCGTCCTCATTGGTCACCTGGGCAATCAGGCCACGGGCAACCAGCTCGTCATAAAGTTTCATTGTGATTATCTCCTTACTTGTGATTGTAATTTAAGATCAAAATTTGTTTTTCCGTATCGGGGGTCAGGGTGAAGGTATCGTCCGCGTAACGGACCTCGTTCCACAGCTTGGCAAAATCGTCGATGTGGTACAGCACGTCGAAGCCGGTATCGTCCGTCCGGTAGTGCATGGGGATGGCAACCTTCGGACCCGCGGCCCGGATGATCTGGTAAGCGGTCTGGGTGCCGATGGTATAATAACCGCCCACAGGGATCAGCATACAGTCCACGCCCTTCAGCGCCTCCGCCAGCTCCTCGTCGGGGAAGCAGCCGATGTCGCCCAGATGGGCAACCCGCAGTCCGCCGAAATCGAAGATCCGGACGGTGTTCATACCCCGGAGCGCGCCGCACTTGTCATCGTGAGGGGTGGTATACTCGGTCACGGTGTAGGGCGCGGGCTTCTCCGCGGCAAACAGGGCTACGGCTTCCAGAAAATTGTGGTCATCATGCTGATGGCTGCAATAGACCGCGTCGGCCACCACGTGCAGGTCCGGCTGGCCGGGGACCATGCCCCAGGCGTAGGGATCGATCACGGTCCGGTAGCCGTCGCATTCCAGCAGGAAGCAGGCATGGCCCAGAGTGGTGATGTTCACTTGTTTCATCGGTTTGCGCCTCTTTTCATAGAAATTTATGGTGTATTCTTCACCGTTCCGGGGATCGTTCCGGAGTTCGGAATGGGTATAAACAAAGCCGCAGGAGCTCGCCAAAGCAATGGAAGCTTCATTCCGCTCCCGGCAGGAATAGACGAACCGTTCGCCGTCCAGCGTTCCAAATGCGAAGTCCACCAGGGCATTGACCACCTGCTTGCCGTATCCCCTCCGGACAAATCCGGGACCGATGGCGATTCCGGTATCTTCGAAGGTTCCAGGGCCGATCTCGGTGATGCCGGCGAAGCCGATGGCCCTGCCGGAAGCCTTTTCCTGAACGATGAAGCCGCCCTCGTGGTTGCGCTCATAGTCGATGGTACGCATCATCCGGGCCTTTGCCTCTTCTTCGGAGGCGGTAGGCTTCCAGAGCATATATTTCGCGCTCTCGGCGTGGCGCCAGATGTTCTCGTACAAGTCCTTCCAGTCATCGAAGACGGCTTTGCGGAGGATCAGGTCTTTGGTTTCGATCATACGCCCCTCCCCTTCCAAATAAAAAATCCTCTGCCTGCGGTAAAGCAGACAGAGGACGTAAAATACGTGGTACCACCTCTGGTTCGGTCCAGCCTCACGGTATGGACCCTCACGGCGTCAGACAACGCCATCCGCTGTATCGGGCGTACCCGTCCCGCCCTACTTTGTTTGTTCGGGCAGGCCGCTCCGGGAGGTATTTCGGCACTTTCCCTTACCGCCTTGCACCAACCGGCGGCTCTCTGAAAGGTAAGGGTGCTTACTTCATCCCTTCACTGCGTTTCATATGGAACTGTGGGTATCCTAACAGAAAAACAGGGGTTTGTCAAGGGTTTTCTGCAAGATACGCTGCAAAGCGGGCTTCGTCCAGCTGGAATGTCAGCCCATCATAGACACCACCCCGTATATGACGGTTGCCCACAAAGCGGTTTACCTCCACAAAACCGATCTTCTCCGCGCAGCGGACCATGCGGACATTTCCCGACCAGGTTTGCAGGCGGAGCTCCCTTTTGCCGTGTTCTATAAAGTGCCCGCAAAAGGCCGCGAGGGCTTGCCTGCCCAGTCCCTTCCCCCAAAAGCGGCTGTCGCAGATGTCGATGCCCAGGGTGAACCAAAATTGCCCCAGTTCCTTAGCTTCCTTCCAGCTCAGATGCTGAAAATCTGGTCCCGTGGCATAAGAGGATACCGCGCCGATATGGTGTCCGTCTACGGTGTCCAGCTCAAAGAAATTGCGGAAATTCCCCTCCCAGGGATGGCGGATCATCTCCATGCTTTCCCTGCGAAATGCTTCCGGGTCAAAGGGTTCATCGGAGCCCAGATCCGGGCCGTCCCAATCCATCCAGGCGGTTTCCCGGGTGAACCAGTGAATCCAGTCGTCGATGTCAGATTCCATCATATCCCGCAGGATAATGTCTTGATACTTGATTTCCAAAATGATTTCCTCCAAATTGTTGTTTTGGAGGGCGGATTTGTCAGGCGTGAGCCCTCCGGACACGCTTCCTTTCACCTTTCATCATTCATGCTCCTTTCAAAGAAATAGACCGCCGACCCCCGTGGGCCAGCGGTCATTTTTATTATAATTCCGAAGGAAAAGTCTGTCAAGCGTTCAGCATCTCTTCCGCGCTTTTCAGCGTGGTCTCGGTGATGTTGGTGCCGCCGATGATCCGGGCCAGCTCCGCCTTTCTGCCCTCGATGTTCAAAGGAGTGACAGAGGTATAGGTCCGGCCGTTCCGTTCGGACTTGGCGATCAGCAGATGGGTATTCGCCAGAGCCGCGATCTGAGGCAGATGGGTGACACAGAGCACCTGCTTGGAGGCGGCGACGGAGCGCAGTTTCTCGGCTACCTTCTGGGCGGCACGGCCGGAAACACCGGTGTCCACCTCGTCGAAAATCAGGGTTGCAACGCTGTCCTTCTCGGCCAGCACGTTCTTCATAGCCAGCATGATCCGGGCCAGCTCACCGCCGGAGGCCACCTTGCTCATGGGCTTCAGGGCCTCGCCTGCGTTGGCGGACATATAGAAGGCTACGCCGTCCGCGCCGTTGGCGGAGAGGTCAATTTCCGTGAACACGCACTCAAACTGTACCCGGGGCATATCCAGCTGGCGCAGCTCCTCCAGAATCCGGGCGGACAGGCGCACAGCCGCTTCCTTTCGGGCGGCCCGGAGGGCCTCGGCGGCGGCAACCGCCTCTTTTTCGGCTTTTTTGAGCTTCTTTTTCAGATGCTCCATGTGGTCGTCGGCGAACTCGATCTCGTCCAGTTCCTTTTTCGCCCGTTCCAGATAGTCCAGAATGTCGGCGCAGCTTGCGCCGTACTTCCGGCGAAGCCGGTGGATGATATCCAGGCGGGTCTCGATCTGCTCCAGCTCCTCGGCGGAGTAGGCGAAGGTATCCCGGGCGTCCCGGAGGCCTTCGGCGGCGTCCTGGACCTGGTACATCAGGTCTTTCACCCGCTCGTGGAGCTCGGAGAGGCTGTCATCATACCGGGCGATTCGGGCAAGGGCCCGCTCCGCCTGGTTCATCAGGCTGGCGGCGCCGTCGGTGTCGTCGGAGCCATAAAGGCACTCCACACCCTCATTGATGGCGTCGGAGAGCTTCTCGGCATTCTGCAAAACCTTCCGGCGGGCTTCCAGGGCGTCGTCCTCGCCGACTTCCAGGTTCGCCCGGCTGATCTCGTCGATCTGATAGCGCAGCGATTCCATCCGGCGGAGCTTTTCGCCCTCATCCATAGAGAGCCGGTCGATCTCCCGGCGGAGCTTGGAAACAACGCTAAAAATTTCCTGATAAGTGGAAAGCAACTGTTGGTTGTCTGCAAATGCGTCCAAAAAGTTCAGATGATTCTCCTCGTCGAACAGGGCCGCGGAGTCGTGCTGACCGTGGATGTTGATCAGCTGGATGCCCAGCTTCCGGAGGATGGTCACGCTGACCAAAGCGCCGTTCACCCGGCATACATTCTTGCCGTCGAGGTAGATTTCCCGCTGGATCACGGTCTCGGAGTCGTATTCCACCCCCTGCTCGGCGAACCAGTTTAGCTCCGGCACGTCCCGGAACACCGCCCGGACGGAGGCCTTGTTGGCTCCGGTACGGATCATGTCCCGGTAGGCCCGCTCGCCCAGAATGGCGGAGATGGCGTCGATGACGATGGATTTGCCTGCGCCGGTCTCGCCGGTCAGGACGTTGAAGCCCTGATCGAAGGAAATATCCGCGCATTCGATAACGGCGATATTCTCAATGTGCAGCAGACTCAGCATGGCCTCTCCCCTCCTCTTCTCAGCCCAGCAGATTCCGGATCTCGCCGCAGAAGGTAGATGCGGCGTTGTTGTCCCGCATGACGATCATCACAGTGTCGTCACCGGCCAGGGTGCCGACCACAACGCTCATGTTCATGCCGTCGATGGCGGAGGCGGCGGCTCCCGCGAGACCGGGCATGGTCTTCACCACAATGATGTTTCCGGCATAATCGAAGCCGGTGATGCACTCCCGGAAGATGGTGTTCAAGCGGGCGGAGAAGGTATGGCTGCCGTCCTTGGTGGAGGTGGTATAGCGGTAGGTGCCGAAGGAGGTCAGCTCCTTGACGATGCGCAGCTCCTTGATGTCCCGGGAAATGGTGGCCTGGGTGGAATAGAAGCCCGCCTCCTGCAGGGCCTGCAGCAGTTGCTCCTGGGTCTCGATGTCCCGGGTGGAGATGATCTCCATGATCTTTGCCTGACGCTGGGTTTTCATAATGGGGTGCAGCTCTCATTCATAGCGTTTGAATTTGTTATTGACGATATCGTAAAAGCTCCGGTCCTTCAGCCGGATCAGCTTGGTTTCCAGCTTGGAGCAGGTGACGGTGACCACATCCCCCATGCCCAGCTTAAAGGCGCGGCCGCCGTCTACAGATAAAAAGGCGTTCCGCCGGGCGTTCTGGGACAGCTGGACGGTGATGGTCCGTTTGTCAGAGGCCACGATGCAGCGGCTGACCACGTCGTGGGCGCAGATGGGAGTGATCAGGATGTTCCGGGCGTCGGGCTCCACGATGGGGCCTCCGGCGGACAGGCTGTAGCCCGTGGAGCCGGTGGGGGTGGAGACGATCAGGCCGTCGCCGCCGAATTCCATGGCCTGGACTCCGTCACAGCGGACGTCCAGATGGACGATCCGGGCCACAGCGCCCTTGGTGACCACCGCGTCATTCAGGGCGATGTCGTGGAAGATCACGTCCTGGTCCCGCCGGACGATGACGTCCAGCATCATCCGGGAATCCATGGTGTAATCCCCGGTTGCGAGGCGGGCCAGCTCCGAAAGTTCGGAACTTTCCAGCTCGGCGATGAAGCCCATGGTGCCGATGTTCACGCCCAGGATGGGGATCCGGTTCCGGGTGGCGATCTTCGCCATATGGAGGATGGTGCCGTCGCCGCCGAAGCAGATCACCAGGTCAGCGCTATGGATCTCCCGGTCCAGCCGGGAAAAACGGATGTCCCGGGGAAGCTGGAAGGACCGGTCCACCTCGAAGGGCAGGCAGATCCGGGTCTCAAGCCCCGCGTCCTGGAGGATCTTCTGGGCCGCCCGGACGGTCTGGAACCCTGCGTCCCGGTAGGGGTTGGATGCAAGGATGACTTTCTTCATATGTTTCATCCTTTCAGCGTGTTATGGGCCTGGGCCACCACGTCGGCGGTGTCCGGTTCCATGCCGGGGACGTCCGCCAGGGTCAGGTGACCGAGAAATTCAATGTTGCCCTCCGGGCCCTTCACGGGAGAGAAGGTCAGGCCTAGGATGGTAAAGTTCAGTTCGTGCGCCAGCTTAACGAAGTTGTCCAGCACCTCTTTGTGGGTCTCGGGATCCCGGACCACGCCCTTTTTGCCCACCTTCTCCTTGCCCGCCTCGAACTGGGGTTTGATCAGGCAGAGCACCTGGCCCTGACCCTCTTTCAGCAGGTTCTTGATGGCGGGCAGGACGATTCCCAGGGAAATAAAGCTCACGTCCACCACGGACAGGTCCAGCGGCTCCCCCAGGTCCTCGGGGGTGACGTAGCGGATATTGGTTCGCTCCATGACCACCACCCGGGGGTCGTTGCGGATCTTCCAGTCCAGCTGGCCGTAGCCCACGTCGATGGCGAAGACCTTGCTGGCCCCCTGCTGCAAAAGGCAGTCGGTGAAGCCGCCGGTGGAGGCGCCGGAATCGGAGCACACATAACCCTCGGGCTTCACACCGAAGTCCCGCAGGGCCTTTTCCAGCTTCAGACCGCCCCGGCTGACGTAGGGACAGGCCTGGCCCCGGACCTCGATGACGGCGGTGTCCGCGTCAAAGGACATACCGGGCTTGTCCGCCTTCTGGCCGTTGACGTAGACCTGACCGGCCATGATGATGGCCTGGGCCTTGGAGCGGGTCTCGGCGTAAAGCTGCTCCGTTAAAATAACATCCAGTCTCTTTTTATTCTTCATTGCCGCACACCTCGCGAACAAAATTAGCGATGGATCCATGGTCCAGGCCTGCCTGACGGTACAGGCTCCCCTGATCGCCGTGGGGAGAGAAGTCCGGGCCAAGATCGATGCCGTGGACCTTGGCGGTGACGCCCTGCTCCCTAAGCGCCCAGGCCAGCCGCTCCTTCACGCCGGAGCCTTCGCAGGCCTCCTCGATGACCACCACATGGCCGCCGGAGACAGCTTCCGCCAGTGCCTTCGCATCAAACCGGTTGGCAGACAGCAGCCGCACCACCGTGGCGCTGATTCCCTGCTCTGCCAGCAGCTCCGCGGCCTTGGTCACCTCGTTGGACACGATGCCATAGGTAATGAGGGTCACGTCCTTGCCGTGGCGATGGGTAAACACCGTGGTCGGGTCGCCATTGAAGCCGGAGCTGGTGTAGCCGGACTCGCTTCCACGGGGGTATCGGACGGCCACAGGGCCGGTGCATTCCTTCACCGCCCAGCGGAGCATATCCGAAAGCTCTGCATGGCTGGCGGGACAGAGCACCGTTATCCCGGGGACCTGGGACAAAAAGCCCACGTCAAAGACGCCGTGATGGGTGGGGCCGTCCTCGCCCACGAGGCCTGCCCGGTCCACCGCCAGCACCACATGGAGCTGTTCCAGGGCGATGTCCTGCATGATCTGGTCATAGGACCGCTGGAAGAAGGTGGAGTAAATCGCCACCACGGGCACAGCGCCCTGCTTCGCCAGACCTCCGGCCATGGAAACCGCGTGCTCCTCGGCGATGCCCACATCGAACAGCCGCCGGGGGAACTGCTTCTTGAAATTCAGCAGTCCCGTACCGCCGGGCATGGCCGCGGTGATGGCGCAGACCTTCGGGTCGTCCTTGGCAAGCTCGATCATGGTCTCGCCGAAGACGTCGGAGAAGGTGAGCTTCTTGGGGGATAACCCCTTGCCGCTTTCCGGATCGAATTTGCCGATGCCATGGAACCGGGAGGGCTCCTGCTCGGCGGGGCCGTAGCCATGTCCCTTGTGGGTCAGGACGTGGACCAGAACGGGCTTGCCCATGTCCCGTGCGGCCTTGAGCGTCTGGATCAGCATGGGAAGGTCATGACCGTCCACAGGACCCAGGTACTCGAAGCCCATGTATTCAAAAATCGTCTCCCGCAGCAGGCTCCGCTTGACCAGCTCCTTGGTCTGGTGGGTCAGGCGGTAGAGCACGTCGCCGCCGGGGATTTTCGTAATCATATTTCGGTAATAACGCTTGAAGTCGGAATAGCCCTGCCGGGTCCGGAGCCGGGACAGGTGGGTTGCCAGGCCGCCCACATTCCGGTCGATGGACATCTCGTTGTCATTGAGGATGACCACCATGGGCTCCCGGCTGACGCCCGCGTCGTTCATGCCCTCGTAGGCCATGCCGCCGGTGAAAGCGCCGTCGCCGATCAGGGCGACCACGTTGTATTTCTGACCGGTGAGCTTCCGCGCCCGGGCCATGCCCAGGGCGATGGAGACGGAGCTTGAGGCGTGACCGGCCACAAAGGCGTCGGTATCGCTCTCGTAGGGCTTGGGGAAGCCGGACATTCCGCCGTACATCCGCAGATACTCAAAATCCGCCTGGCGTCCGGTCAGCAGCTTATGGACATAAGACTGATGACCCACATCAAATACCAGGCGGTCAGAGGCAGTATCAAACACCGTTTCAATGGCGACAGACAGCTCCACCACGCCCAGATTGGAGGCGAGGTGGCCGCCGGTCTTTGCCACATGGGACACGATAAACTGGCGGATCTCGGCGCAGAGCGCGGTCCGCTGGGGGTCATTCAGCTTGACGAGATCCCCGTGTCCATGGATCGTTTCTAATATAGCCACGGTTTCACAACCTTTATCGTTTCGATTTCTTTTTCTTGCCCCCGAGCAGCTCGGGGATGTGCTGGACGGCGTAGATCAGCTGTCCGGTGAGATAGACGATGGAGGTGCTGGAATTCACGGCGAAGCCCTTGCCGATGGCCTTGCCGCCGACGGTTAATGCGGCTACCAGACTGGACATCAGCAGCGACACGATATCCGGCCAGCCGAACTCAAAGTTCGCCAGAATCTGTGCCGCAATGGTGGCCGACGCGGAGCCGGACACAACGCCGCAGATATCGCCCACCACATCGTTGCAGATGGAGCTGACCCGCTCGGCGTTCCGCAGCAGCTTGATGCACTCCTTTGCTCCCGGGACCTTCCGGGCCGACATGGCGTGGAAGGGCTTCTCGTCGGCGGAGGCCACCGCCATGCCGATGATATCAAAAATAATGCCCACCACGATGATCAGCAGCAGGATGATAAAGGCCACGACCATGCTGCTGGATTCCATGACCAGATTGGACACCAATGTGACGGTGCCGGAGATCAGGATGGTGAGAAAGAAAATGGACAGGACCCATTTTCTGGTTTTGCGCTGTTCTTCCTTCTTTGACGCGGAAGGATCTCCTTTAGACATAAATGCTCCTTAAAAGAACGGTAATTTCAAAATAAATGACGGCGGCAGGCGGGATAAATCTTACGGCTTAGGTCGGGTTGGATTTCCCCGGGAGGAACCTGCCGTTGCCGTACAGGCGGTTTCCCTTTGATCCTCCAGCGCAGCCGTTGCCGGAGCTGCGTACCCGATTGCCACTTAGTCCGTACTGTAATCCCCCGCCTGCCCCTCGCGGACAGCCTAGGTGATTTCCACGGCAAAGCGCACCGATTCTTAGCCTCTTTTGCAAATATGGTTTCCGGAAGCGATAGCGCCAAACGCTGTGGCCACTGAGCGCCCTGGCGCCTGGTCTTCCTTCCCCGCACATTCACTTCAAGGCAGGCTACGCTGCACACAGCACACGATTCTGTGCACCGCATTGCAGGTTCTTACCAAGCTCGTACGCGAGCGGGCCCCTCGCCACGGGGTTTTAACCGTCGTCGCACAATAAATGGTCTCCGCGGAAGCCGGGTCGTATGCCCCATGCCATTGGAGCGCGCCCGGGGTCCTTAACCCCCAGCACCCACCCGAAACTGGGCGTAACAAGCAAGCACCAGGGACTTCATCGATGTGCCCTTCACAGGATTTTTAGGCCCTGCCTGGGAAACGGCCGCTTTGACTAGGATACTGCGCCGTCGGGAAACATGATAGCATATTTTACATGAATATACAAGGGCATTTTTCACCCTTCCCGGGAAGTTTTCAGAAAATTCAGAAATCTTATCCATTTATGACGAAACTTTATGGGTTTTCTTTTCCCGTTTCTCCTGGAATAAATCCTGTATTTTTAGAACTTTTATCCGAACGGTACATTTTTTCCTCCGGATATGAATATTCATATCTGCCGGATGCGAATATACAGCGCTTGTAAACGGCGGAGAATTGTGGTATATTTTTCTTACTATGAATAACCATCGGAGGTATGTTATGAATTCTGTGAAAATGGACGTTTACGAGACCTTTCACCGGTCCTGGGCCCTGCTCACCGCGGGAAATGAGGGCGATTTCAACACCATGACCGTCAGCTGGGGCGGCCTTGGGTGCCTGTGGAACAAGTCGGTTGCCACCATCTATGTCCGGCCCAGCCGGTTTACCTACGAATTTATGGAGAAGCAGGACTACTTCACCCTCTCCTTCTATCCAGAGGAATACAAGCCCGCTCTGGGCCTGCTGGGCCGGGAATCCGGCCGGGACGGTGACAAGGTGGTCAAAAGCGGCCTGACTCCCGTCCCCTTCCGCCAGGGTGTGACCTTCGCGGAGGCGAAAACCACCCTGCTCTGCAAAAAGCTCTACTGGCAGGACATGGAGGCTGACCGGTTCCCCCAGGACGTGAAGGAGAAGTTCTTCGGTCCCGGCGAGACTGTTCACCGGCTCTACATCGGAGAGATCCTGGAAGTTCAGACCGGGGAATAAGGAGCGTATGATATGAGATACAAAAGAATTCTTGCGGGTCTGATCGCCTGTCTGGCCCTTTCCGGCTGCGGCTCCGCTTCGGCGGAGACGGATCCCTCCATCGGCTCCGAGCCGCTGTCAGCTTCGGTCTGTTCCACGGAAACAGCGGCCCCCTCCGCAAACACGGAATCCGCCCCCGCACTGAGCTCCGGCGCGGCCGTCACCACTGATGGCGCTCCGTTGGAGAGCGGAAGCGTCATTTATGAGGGCGACGCCTATGTGAAAGCCGGAGAGTTTCTGGCGTCGCTGGACAACGGTCAGCTCTCCGGAAACGACCAGGATGGCTACACCCTCCGCTGGGAAAACGGGGAGAAGCAGTTCCGTCCCGGTGAGGAAGCGACTCGCTGGAACGGCGAGCTGTGGCTTCCCCTGGAGGAGACCTGTGAAGCACTGGAAGTCTCCCTTCTGGAAGACCCGGAGGAAAACCGGGTCTACTGCACCAGCGGCATCTCCCATTGGGATGTGCCCAAGGGCATCCGGGTGCCGGTGCTGATGTACCACGCGGTGGACAGCAACACCTGGGGGCACGAGCCCCTGTTCGTGGACCCGGAGGTGATGGAGGCCCATCTGCAATATCTGGTGGAGAATGGCTACGATCCCATCTTTTTTGAGGATCTGAACGAGGTGGAGCAGTACGACAAGCCGGTGATCATCACCTTTGACGACGGCTACGTGAATAACTACACCAACCTCTATCCCCTGCTGGAAAAGTATCAGGTCAAGGCCACCATCTTCGTGGTCACCTCCTCCATCCGGACCCGAGAGACTTCCATGTCCGTGGAGCAGGTGAAAGAGCTCTCGGACTCTGGCCTGGTGTCCATCCAGAGCCACACCGTCAACCACAGCGTGCTCCGGGACCTGACGCCGGAGGAGCAGGACGAGGAAATGCGCCTGTCCAAGCTGGAAGTTGCCCGGATGACCGGCCGGGAGCCCTTCGTGTTCAGCTATCCCACCGGAGCGTACAACCGGACCACCCTGAAGACGGTGAAGAAGTATTACGATTTCGCCGTCACCGTGGAGGAGGGCGACTACATTTCCGGCGTTGATCCCTATGAGATCTGCCGCTATTATGTCCGCCGGACCACCACCATGGAGGAATTTATGGAAATGCTGGAAAACGCCGGTGACAAGGCCCACTGGCCGTATCTCGGCTGATCGCACCCAGAAACCCCAAAAAGGAGCCATTGATGAAATACAAAGGATTATTGGCCGCCGCGCTGGCCTGCCTGCTTCTGGCGGGCTGCGGCGATAAACCGGAGACCGCGGCGCCCATCGAAACCACCCTACCCCCTCAGACGGAGCCTGTCCAGACCGTGCCTCCCACCACCGAGCCAACGGAGCCACCTGTCACCGAGCCGGAACTGGAAGCCGGATTCCAGGTGGTGGCTGACGGGGATACGCTGGCCGGCGGCAGTCTCCTCTCCGAGGGAGTCACTTACGTGAAAGCGGAGGAATTTTTCTCCGCCCTGGACCAGGGGACGTACCGCTTCGACGAGGAGCTGGGCCATACCCTTCTTTGGAACGACCGCGAATACGCGGCCCGCTCCGGAAACGAGGGCCTGATCCGGGATGGGACCACGTTGGTGCTCGCGTCCCCGGTGCTCACCCGGGAGGACGGCGTCTGGGTTCCGCTGGAGGAATTGTGCGGTCTGCTGAACATTTCCGTGCTCACTGATCGCCAGTTCGGGACCATCTACTGCACCGCCATAGCCGCCGGCTGGACCCCGGAGGAGGGCGTGCGCATCCCCATCCTGATGTATCACGGCGTGACAGACAATACCTGGGGCTCCACCGAGCTGTTTGTCAGCCCCTCGGACATGGAGCAGCAGATCCAGTATCTGGTGGAGAACGGCTATGACACCATCACCTTCGAAGACTGGTCCCATTTGGAGGACTTCGACAAGCCGGTAATGCTGACCTTTGACGACGGCTACCTGGACAATTACGAGGAGCTGTTCCCAATCCTTAAGAAATACAACGTCAAGGCGACGATCTTCGCCATCACCGCCGCCGTGGATACGGACTCGCGGACCATGACCTCAGCCCAGGCGAAGGAAATGGCGGACTCCGGCCTTGTGTCCATCCAGAGCCACACCTTCAGCCATCCCTTCCTCAGCGAATGCACCGAGGCCGAGCTCCACGAACAGATGCTCTGGTCCAAGATCCAGGTGGCCCAGATGACCGGCTACGAGCCCTTTGTCCTCTGCTACCCCAGCGGGGACAGCAATGAACTGGTCCGCCAAATCGCCAGGGAATATTACAGCTTCGGCATCAACATGGGGGGCGGGCTTTACACCACCGGCGAGGATTACTTCCAGATCGACCGGTACTATGTGTCCAGATACACCGCCCTTTCCGCCTTCATTGAAATGGTGGAAAACGCCGGTCGGGAATAAGAATTTGAGGGAGCCATCCGGCTCCCTCGTTTTTATCCGTTGATGAAAAGGTCCTCCACGATGTCGGAGTGGGTGACGACGATCTCGATGTTCTTCAGCTCCTCCTTGGTGAAGAAGCGCAGCTCCTTGGATTCGGAGCTGACCCGCATCTGGGGTTCCTCCTCGAAATCCAGGGCGAAGACCACGATGACCATCCGCCAGATGCTGCCGTCGCAGTAGGCGGCGATGCGCCCGGGATCGCCGTAGGACCGGAGCCGTTTGAACCGCCCCTGGGGCACCCGGATGCCCAGCTCCTCCCGGACCTCCCGGGCCATGGCCTGGACCTCGGTCTCGTAATTCTTCACACCGCCGCCAACCAGACCCCAGACGTCGGAGTCCCTCCGCTTTTCGAGCAATAGCCTCCCCTTGCAGGTGATGATGGCGTTGGAGCCCAAATGGGCGCCCATGGTGGGCTTGGGGGCGCTGGGATCCCCCCGGTAGAATTTGACGATGGACATTTTTCTCTCCTCCTTTTTTCCAATCATACCACATTCCGGGAAAAATGTACAGATTCTGTCACAGAAACGCACAAAATTCCGTCGCTCAGAGACATTGACTCCCGGGCGGTTTTATCGTATAATCCATTCCATATTAAAAAGGAGGCGGTTTTCATGATCGAACCCTATCAGTCCAGCCTGAACCTTTACGAGACCCAGAACGCCATCGGCTACATCAAGCAGACCTTCCAGTTTGAGCTGTCCCGTCGGCTCCACCTGATCCGGGCCACCGCGCCCCTGTTCGTGGATCCGGCCACCGGCCTGAATGACGACCTGAACGGCGTGGAGCGGCCTGTGGCCTTTGATATTCCCGGCATCCCCGGGGTGGAGAACGCCCAGGTGGTCCATTCCCTGGCCAAGTGGAAGCGCCAGGCCCTGGGCAAATACGGCTTCCAGCCGGACACCGGCCTCTGGACCGACATGAACGCCATCCGCCGGGACGAGGAGCCCGACGCCCTCCACTCCATCTATGTGGACCAGTGGGACTGGGAAAAGGTCATCACCCGGGAGACCCGGACTGTCGAGACCCTGAAGACCACCGTCCGGGAGATCGTGGACACCATCTGCGCGACACTGTCCGCCGTGAAGAGCATGTACCCCCAGATCCCGGTGCAGATCAGCCACCACGTGGACTTCATCACCGCCCAGGAGCTGGAAGATATGTATCCCGGTAAGACCCCCAAGGAGCGGGAGAACGCCTACGTCAGGGAGCACCCCACCGCTTTCATCATGCAGATCGGCGGGAAGCTGGCCTCTGGCAAGCCCCACGACGGCCGCGCGCCGGACTACGACGACTGGGCGCTGAACGGCGACCTGATGTTCTGGGACGCCACCGCGGAGCGTGCCATGGAGATCTCCAGCATGGGCATCCGGGTGGACTCCGAGAGCATGGAGCGTCAGTGCAGGGAGCTTGGCTGCGAGAACCGGCTGGGTCTGCCCTTCCATCGGGGGGTCCTCTCCGGGGAGCTGCCGCTGAGCATGGGCGGCGGTATTGGACAGTCGAGACTGTGTATGCTCCTGCTGGGCAAGGCCCACATCGGCGAGGTCCAGGTCAGCCTCTGGCCCCAGAGCATGATCGACGAATGCGCCCGGAAGGGTATTTATCTGCTGTAAGGATTGGAAAAGGACGCACCGGCGGGTCAATGTCATTAAGCTAGCGACATTGTTCGGCGGCAAACCTCTATAGCGAATGAGTGCATC
>JBGVDK010000093.1:0-5137 GCA_045119355.1 Faecousia sp. | reverse complement strand
TGCTCCCGGGTCACCGCGAAGAAGCCCCGGCCCAGCACCCAGCAGTCTCCAACCGCGCTGCCGGAGCCCTCGACTGCAAGAATGAAATCCGATTGTGCCAGCTCAAAGTAGGGATTTCGAATCTGATTGTCAATAAACGCCTGGCTCACATCCCGATTGAGGACATAAATTCCCACGCTGTAGTAAGAATCGCTGATGATCACTTCCACCCGGTCCTTCCAGCCCTCGGGAAGGGTCAGAGTAAAGCCATACCTGGAAAAATCGATGGTGTCAGACTCTCCTTCATACCGGTAAATGTTCCAGATCCCGATCCACTCAAACTCCGGCTGCCATTCCAGGTTCTGGGCGGGTTTTTTCTCCACAAATTCCTCCGCAACATCCCGGATGGTCAGCCAGCCCGGAACCTCCTCTGGGTCCGCGATCAGGTCGCCGATCAGGTCGTCGTAGTATTCCTGGCCCCTTTCCTGGACGATGAACTGCTTCCAGAACATGGGGGTATCCATCCCGCCGGTCATTTCCGCGGTGGTCACATAGAAGTAAAATTCGTTGTTCTCCCCCACATAACTCCGGACACCCACCGGGTCCGCAGCCATGCTGTACATCTTCCGGACTGCGGAAATCCTGACAGCGAAAGCCATATGGGTGATCTTGCCGTGATACTCCTCCGCCAGACGGCGGTTGACCAGATAGAAACTGTATTCCTGCGCATCTAACGAGCCCGCCCAGATTACTTCAACCTGATCCGCCCACTCCTCCGGAATGGTCACCGTCAGGCCAATTTCCTCGAAGAACAGCTCCCGGCTGTCGCCGGTGTAGAGATATTCATTCTCCCACAGATTATCCAGGATCGCAAAATCTCTGGACTCCATCAGGCTTTGATACCATGCGTCATTGTGAACCACCACCTGCTCCGTTGTCTCAGACGGGAGGGTCGTTTCCTCGGAAGCCGCCTGATTCAGCGCGTATTGATATCTTGCCGGAACCTCGATGATCTCCTTCGGGACCGTCAGCTCGTTGAAATTCCAGTAGACAGCCCTGTCGTTTCCGTTGTACAGCGACCGGTCATCCAGCGTGATGATCAGCCGTTCCAGGCTGGGGAAGCAGTTGATCTGCTCCGGATCCAGCTTCATCTCGCTGCTGCCCAGGTTATACAGAAGGACCTTCACCTGCTCGCTGCCCTGGTATTCGCTTACCTGCTCCCGGCGGATGCAGAGCTTCATCTGCTCCCCGCTGTCCAGGGTAATCATGGACTGGTCCGCAACGTAGTCGTTCGCCAGATCGTAATAACGATCCTCGCCGAGGACCTGGATCATGCTGTTCCGGCCATAGACCAGCGGCGCGATGATTTCGTCATTTTCCCCGAGGAAGGCCATTTCCCGGGTCTCGGCCATCAGCAGCTGGCTTCCGCTGTCGTCCAGCACCCAGCAGGCTCCCGACACCTCGTCATCCGCAAAGATCCGCAGGATGTACTCCAAATACATCGGATTCAGATAGGGATGCTGCCCCCAGCTGTCCGGGATGCGGTCCAGGATGTCCTTGTTCATCACATAGAGACCGAAGTTGCCCTCTGTATCCGCTTTGTAGATCACTTCCACATGGCTAAGCCACTGCTTCGGCAGGGTCAGGGTGAAGCCCAGCTCCGGGAAGGAGATCACCCCGTCGCTGCCGCAGTAGCGGTAAACCTCCGCCAGGCCGGTCCATTCAAAGTCCGGATTTTCCTCCAAATTCTGCACCGGCTTCACCTGAACGTATTCCGCCGGGGTCTCCCAGATGGTCAGCCAGCCGGGGACCTCCTCCGGATCCGCGATCAGATCGCCGACCAGATCGTCGTAATAGTCCTGGCCCTTTTCTTTTACAATGAGCTCTTTGCAGAACATGGGGGAATCCATTCCCCAGGACATCTCTGCGGTGATCACATAGAAGTAGAATTCGTTGTTTTCGCCAAGGTATTTTCTGGCGCTGGAATATTCGCTCTTCTCCCAATCCGTCCGGGGATCCAGTTCTGTGGTTCTGTTCTTCCGGACGGCCCAGATTCGGACTGCGTAAGAATCTCTGCTGATCTTTCCGTGATATTCCGCCAGCCGCCGGTTGACGATATAGACGTTATAGTCGGACGCATCCAGATAGCCGCTCCAGACCACTTCCACCTGGTCCGCCCAGGCCTCCGGAACGGTCAGAGTCAGGCCGATCTCGTCGAAGGCCACCTCCCGGCTGTCGCCGGTGTACAGGTACTCGTTTGCTGAGGCACCCCCCAGATATTCAAAGCCCTTGTCGGCCATATAGGTCTGATACCAATCCAGCTCCTCGGTGGGTTCCGGTTCCGTTGTCTCGATTAGCTGGGTGGTCTCGGTGGGTTCTGTCTCCTCCACCGCGCCGGTGAAGGTACAGCCCACCATCAGACCAACGGCGATGATTCCGATGACGATGGCGTAAGCTGCCGTCTTCGGCCGCTTTGCGATGAGCCGGATCCGCTGGCGGATACTGCCGGGGCTGTCGGTCATGGTGGTGGCCGTCAGCATCAGCTCCGCCGGACCCCGGGCCTTGCAGGTCAGCCGGATCAGGGTCTCACCATAGGGGATCCGCTCCCCCTCCCCCAGCCGGGCAATGGTCCCCTCGTCGCAGGCCAGCTCTCCGTCGGCTTTGGACAGCTTCGCCGCCATCCACACCAGCGGGTTGTACCAATGGAGCACCAGCGCCGCGCACCGCAGCGCCCCAAACAGCGGGTCACAATGCCGGAGATGGGTCAGCTCGTGCTCCATAACGTGGGTCCAGGTGCTTTCGTCCTCCGCAACCTCCGAGGTGAAGTAGACCACCGGCCGGAACAGCCCCACCAGACAGGGCGTCCGGGCTTCCCCGGAAACGTACACCGGAACGGGACAGCCGGGAATTTCAATCGGTGTCCGGTTCTTCCGAAGCTTCCGGGCGAACAGCAGGTTGCTTGCGGCAACGAACAGCGCAGCCACTGCCATTCCGGCGCTCCAAACCCGGATCGCCAGCCCGGACAGGGCTTCCAGCCGTTCCTCCATGGTGGGTTCTATCTCAACAACTTGCTCAGCGTTCTTCTCCCCTGCAGAAACAGTGGGCGCTTCGTTTTGAACCGCCTCATTCTGTACCGGGATATTTTCCGCCGGAGTCTCCATCTGCTGCCGCTGGGGCGTTTCCTTCACCGGAGCCTCCTGTTCCTGAACCACAGGCGTTACGATCTGCTGGCGCACCTGGGCAGGCACATTCTGAACGCTCAGGCCGCTCTGGAAAAAGCTCACCGGACAAAGCAGCCGAACCAGCACCACCAGCCACAGGGCGTATTGCAGCCGCAGGCTGAGCTTTCCCCGAAGCACCCGGCGCAGCAGCACCACGCCCAGAATCAGCACCGAGGAAGAAATGATCCATTCCATCATCTTACTCCGCTCCCTTCTCCTCCGCCCGATGGAGGATGGCGTACAGCTCGTCGATCTCCTCTTGTTTCAGTTCCTGATGGTCGGTGAGGGCGCTGATCATCATGCTCACAGACCCCTGGTAGGCCCGGCGGAGGAAGGATTCCGTCTCCTCCATCAGCGCCTCCTCCCGGGGAATCAGGGGGCTGTAGACCCGAACGCCCTCCTGGTCGTGGACGTCGATCTGGCCCTTTTCCGTCATCCGGCGGAGCATGGTCAGGATGGTGCTCCGGTTCCAGTCCTGGCGAAGCTGCATTTCCTCCACCACCTCCCGACCGGTCCGGGGCGCACGCTCCCACAGGCACTCCATCAGATTCCATTCCGCAGGGGTCAACCCCTGGCTGGGACGTCTCATAGCGGCTTCCTCCTTTTCAGTTTCATTTTGTACTTTTATCCTATCACAGACAGTTTATTTTGTCAACACTTTATGTTTATTTTATAAACACTTGCGAACTGTTTTCCTCTGTGCTATAATCGTCCATCATAGAACGACAGGTGATTTTTATGGACCAAACCCTGCGCCGCGCCTTCCGTGCGGCCTTTCCCCACACCATCCCCATCTTCGCGGGCTACGTCTTCCTGGGCGTGAGCTACGGCATCCTGATGAAGACCTCCGGCTTTCCCTTCTGGTATCCCATCGTGACCAGTCTGTTCATTTTCGCCGGGTCCATGGAATTCATGACGGTGAACATCCTGCTGGGCGGCTTCGATCCCCTGCAGGCCATTTCCATCGCCCTGATGCTGGGAGCACGGCACCTGTTCTACGGCATCTCCATGCTGGAAAAATACAAGGGCATGGGCATGAAAAAGCTTTATCTGATCTTCGGCCTCACGGACGAGACCTTCTCCGTCAACTGCGTCACCGACCCGCCGGAGGACATGGACCGGGGATGGTTCTACTTCTTCATCACCCTGCTGGACCAGAGCTACTGGGTCCTGGGCGCGGCCCTGGGCGGCATTTTGGGCTCTTTCCTGACCTTCAACACCGAGGGCCTGGACTTCGTGATGACGGCCCTGTTCGCCGTGATCTTCCTGGAGCATATGCTCTCCGGCAAGGACAAAACCAGCGCCTGGGTGGGCATGGCCATGAGCACCCAGGCGCTGCTGGTCTTCAAGGCCGAGGGCTTCATGATCCCCGCCATGCTGTTGATTTTGGGAGCGCTGCTGCTCCTGCCGAAAAAGAAGGAGGTTGCCGCATGACCACGACCCAGCATTTGATACTGATTGGGCTCATCGCCCTGACCTCCACGGCGACCCGGTTCCTCCCCTTCCTCCTCTTCCCCGCCGGGAAGGATGCGCCGCCCGTCGTCCGGCATCTTGGGGATGTGCTCCCGGGAGCCATCTATTCCCTTCTGCTGGTCTATTGTCTGAAAAACGTGGACATTGTTTCCGGCAGCCACGGTCTCCCGGAGGCCCTCGCCCTGGCGGTCACCGCGGGACTTCACCTGTGGAAGCGGAATATGCTTATTTCCATTTCCGGAGGCACCGTCTGCTACATGCTGCTCGTTCAGCTTGTATTTTAATCGAACCGACGCAAAAAGCGCACCGCCTAGGCGGTGCGCTTCAGACCGTAGAAAAACCCCTGTTTTGCGTTAAGCAAAACAGGGGTTCATTGCGTATTGAGGAAAAATAATAGAAATAAGATAAGAAAAACTTCTGGAATGAGTATCTTTCCAACGCCATTTAGCAAACTTTTTCAGATT
>JBGVDK010000092.1:0-10486 GCA_045119355.1 Faecousia sp. | reverse complement strand
TGCCCGTTCTGGAGCCCATCGTCAAGGCCAGCAAGAAGCTGATGATCATCGCCGAGGATGTGGAGGGCGACGCCCTGGCTACCCTGCTGGTGAACCGTCTCCGCGGTAACTTCAATGTGGTCTGCGTCAAGGCGCCCGGCTTCGGCGACCGCCGGAAGGCCATGCTTCAGGACATCGCCATCATGACCGGCGGCACCGTCATCAGCTCCGAGCTGAACATGGAGCTGTCCGAGGCTACCCTGAACGACCTGGGCCGCGCCCACCGTGTGGTGGTCAACAAGGACAACACCACCATCGTCGATGGCTTCGGCGATCCCGCCGCCATCGCTGCCCGTGCCCACGAGGTCAAGGCTGCCATCGCCACCACCACCTCCGACTACGACCGTGAGAAGCTGCAGGAGCGGCTGGCCAAGCTGGCCGGCGGCGTGGCCGTCATCCGTGTCGGCGCTCAGACCGAGATCGCCATGAAGGAGCAGAAGCTGAGAGTTGAGGATGCTCTGAACGCCACCCGTGCCGCTGTTGAGGAAGGCATCGTGGCCGGCGGCGGCACCGCTCAGGTCAACGCCATTGCTGCCGTTGAGGAGCTGATCGCCACCCTGCACGGCGACGAGAAGACCGGCGCGAAGATCATCGCCGCCGCTCTGCAGGCTCCCATCCGCCAGATCGCCCAGAACGCCGGTGTGGACGGCTCTGTGGTTTACGAGAAGGTGAAGAACTCCGGCAAGGTTGGCTACGGCTACAACGCCTACACCGAGGAGTACTGCGACATGATCGCCTCCGGCATTGTGGACCCCACCAAGGTCACCCGTTCCAGCCTGATCAACGCCGCCTCCGTGGCCGCCTGCGTGCTGACCACCGAGAGCCTGGTTGCGGACAAGCCCGATCCCGCTGCCGAAGCGGCCGCCGCTGCCGCAGCGGCCCAGGGCGGTATGTACTAAGCGGGGAGCCCCCGCGGGCAATGCGAGCCTGATGGGTTGTGCTCGTTGATAGGCGAGTGAAACCGCCCGAATGGTCGCTAGTATCCGCTCGGCGTATGGAATTCGGGGGAGTAGGCTGTGATGCGTACCGTTATATCCCTGATTTGCTGGGTATTGTGAGATTGTTTTTGAGAAGACCGCTGCGTGAGCAGCGGTCTTTTTTGTGTGGTAAATTAGGAGCGTTCAATTGTTGTTTGCCGACGGACCGTCGGGGACGCCGGTCTCTACAGTGGTTTCGTAACGTACCGCTAAATCAAAATAAACTACCCCCGAATTCCATACGCCGAGCGGGGGCGTCGCGACCAGTCGGGCGGTTTTACTCGACTGCCAACGAGCACCATCCACCAGGCCCGCATTGGCCCCGGGCCCTGCCCGCAGTTGATATGGATAATATCTGTGTGAATATTGATATTGCCTAATTTTGATGTTATGATATAATTGGAATTGGTGAAATAATACAATCGGTCCGCCCGGCGGACCTGAGATACATCAGAGGAGGAAATTCTATGCAGTACTTAGGCGTAAACTACGAAATGAAGCATGCCCCCAAGCTGGACCCCACCTTTATTCCCTTCGGCGTCTGGCGCGCGGCCTACCTGGTCGGCGCGGAAAAGCCCATCGCCATCGCTGTGGAACGGGACAAGGGCCAGGTCTCCGTCCACCACACCCATATCCACGGCACTCCCGAAATGGCAGAGGCCGACTACCGCTATGTGGAGCGGTATGTCAAGTTCCTGCTCTGGTCCACCGGCGGCTTCCGGGTGAGCATCTGCGGCTGCTCCGAGCTGGCTCAGAAGCTCAAGGCCGCTTACCAGCCCGACGGCGAGCGCCACTTCGACTACACCTTCGTCAACCAGCTCTATGAGCGGGACCTGGAGATCCTGGACCTGCCTCTGGAGGAGTGCCCCGCTTCCAACGAGACCGCTATGCCCATCGGCGGCCATATGGACGGCTGCCGCATCGGCTTCGACGCAGGCGGCTCCGACCGGAAGGTCTCCGCGGTCATCGACGGCGAGTGCGTCTACTCCGAGGAAGTCGTCTGGTTCCCCAAGCTGAACGAGGATCCCGATTACCACTACGGCCACATTGTGGAGGCCTTCAAGACCGCCGCTTCCAAGATGCCCCGGGTTGACGCCATCGGCGTTTCCTCCGCCGGTACCTTTATCGGCAACGCCCCCATGGTGGCGTCCCTCTTCATCAAGGTCCCCCGCTCCAACTGGGACAAGGTCAAGACCATCTATGACCGGGCCGGTGCCGCCATCGGCGACGTGCCCGTGATCGTTGCCAACGACGGCGACGTGTCCGCTCTGGGGGGCGCCATGGGCCTGGGCAAGGGCAAGCTGATGGGCCTGGCTATGGGCACCTCCGAGGCTGTCGGCTATGTTGACAAGGACCAGAACGTGCTGGGCTGGATCAACGAGCTGGCCTTCGCTCCCGTGGACCTGCAGGAGACCGCCATGCAGGACGAGTGGTCCACCGACTACGGCGTGGGCTGCAAGTATTTCTCCCAGGACGCCGTCATCAAGCTGGCTCCCGTGGCGGGCATCGAGGTCCCCGAGGACCTGTCCCTGGCGGAGAAGCTGAAGTTCGTCCAGAAGCTGATGGAGGCCGACGACGAGCGCGCTCAGGCCATCTTCGAGACCATCGGCGCTTACCTCGCCTACACTGTGGTGCTGTACAGCCAGTTCTATGATCTGGAATACATGATGCTCCTGGGCCGTGTCATGTCCGGCAAGGGCGGCGACACCATCCTGCGGGTGTGCAACGAGGTCCTGGCGGACGAGTATCCCGAGCTGGCAAAGAAGTGCCTGGTGACCCTGCCCGACGAGAAGATGCGCCGGGTGGGCCAGTCCGTGGCTGCCGCCTCTCTGCCTGCACGCAAGTAAGTTTCTAATTGACAATTATACATATTGCTTGTCGACTTGATACAGCAAACGCAAAGAAGCCGCTGCGGTTCTTGCCTCTCCCTCTGGGAGAGGTGCCCCGGAGGGGCGGAGAGGGCGTTTTCCCCTCTCTGCGACTCGCTAAGAGCCGCCTGCGGCGGTTGCTCGCTTGCATGGCGCCTGCGGGCGCTCAAGTCACGGCCGCAGGCCGTGCCAGCTCTCCCAAAGGGAGAGCCAAGCTGATTGAAACCGATAAGTACGTTATACATTGTCAATTCACACATAGGAGGGAATCTTATGTTCTACAAAAACGCGAGAATTTACACCGGCGATTTCCAGTTCCATACCGGTGCTTTTGAAGTGGTGGACGGCCGTTTTGGCGCGGTTCTGCCCGAAAACGTTCCCGAGGACGCCATCGACCTGGGCGGCGCTACCGTCATCCCCGGTCTGATCGAGGTCCACAGCCACGGCGCCGCCGGTGCGGATTTCTCCGACGGAGAGTACGACGGCCTGGTGGAGATGGCAAAGTATTACCTCTCCTGCGGCGTGACCTCCTTTGCTCCCGCTTCCATGACTCTGCCCTACGACGTGCTGGAAAAGGCCTTCGCCACCGCGAAGAAGATCGTGGCGGAGAAGCCCGAGGGCTGCGCTGTCCTCCGGGGCATCCAGATGGAGGGTCCCTACTTCTCCTACGCCAAGCGGGGCGCACAGAACCCCGATTACCTGAAGAACCCGGATTTCGAGGGCTTCCGGAAGCTGTACGAGGGCTGTGACGGCCTGGTCCGGATCGTGGATGTGGCTCCCGAGCTTCCCGGCGCGGCGGAGTTCGTGGCCCAGGCCAGCAAGCTTTGCACCGTTTCCATCGCCCACACCGATTCCGACTACGACCACGCCAAGGCCGCTGTGGACGCAGGCGTCACCCACCTGACCCACCTGTACAATGCCATGCCCGGCATCCATCACCGGAATCCCGGCGTGATCCCCGCGGCGGTGGAGAACCCCAACGTCCGGGCGGAGCTGATCTGCGACGGCTATCACATCCATCCCGCCTCTGTGCGGCTGGCCTTTACCATGTTCAAGGACCGGATGATCCTGGTCTCCGACTCCGGCCGGTGCGCCGGTCAGCCCGAGGGCTACCAGTTCGACCTGGGCGGTCAGCTGGCAGAGCTCCGTGGCGGCGTCGCCAAGCTGGCAGGCACCGAGACCATCGCCTGCTCCGCCTCCAACCTGTGGAAGTGCCTGTGTAACTGCCTGAGCTGGAACGTGAAGGAGGAAGAAGTGATCCGGGCGGCCACCTACAACCCCGCCTGCGCCCTGGGCGTCCAGGCCGAGGTGGGCTCCATCGAGACCGGCAAGGTGGCGGACTTCCTGGTCTGCGCGCCTGATTACAGCTCCAAGCGCGTCTTCCTTGCGGGTAAGGAAATGTAAGTACATAAAGAGCGGGCCAGCCTCTGTTTCCGGAGGCTGGCCCGTTTGTATTGGGGATAGCACAGAAGTGCTGAATGCTGAGTGCATAGTGCTGAGTGAAAGGAAACTCAGCATTCAGCACTATGCACTGTGCACTTATTTGGAAAAGTGCTCTTTCGTCAGCTTGATCACCACCGGGCTCAGGCCCAGCAGCGCCACCAGGTTGGGAATTGCCATGAAGCCGTTGAGGGTGTCGGCGATGTTCCACACCAGCTCCAGCTCCAAGGTCGCGCCCACCAGGACCACCAGCACGAAGGCCACCTGATAGACCTTCGCGGCCTTGGTGCCCAGCAGGAACTCACAGCACCGGGAGCCGTACAGGGACCAGCTCAGGATGGTGGAGAAGGCAAACAGGGTGATGCCCACGGCTACGATCAGGGAGCCCGCCTGGGTTCCGAAGACGGTGGAGAAGGATGCGCTGATCAGCTCCGCACCGGCGCTCTGGCCCCAGGAGATGTCCACGCCGCTCTCCACGCCGCACAGCAGCGTCAGGACGGTCAGGGTGCAGATGACGATGGTGTCCATGAAGACCTCGAAGATGCCGTAGAGGCCCTGCTTCACGGGGTCACTTTCGGAGGACGCCGCGTGGGCCATGGGCGCGGAGCCGAGGCCCGCCTCGTTGGAGAAGACGCCGCGGCCGACGCCCTTCTGGATGGTGGTCATGATGGTGATTCCGAAAGCGCCGCCCAGAGCTGCTTCCGCGCTGAAGGCGCCCTGGAAGATCATGGCGAAGATCTTTCCCAGGCTTCCCAGGTTGCTCAGCACCACGGCCAGAGCCGCTACGATGTAGATGATGGCCATGAAGGGGACCATTTTCTCAGCCACCGCGCCGATGCGCTTGATGCCGCCGAAGAGGACCAGCATGACGATGACGGCGACGATCCCGCCGGTGACGATGCTGGACACCGGGACGGTCTGGCCGAAGAGGGTGACGGTGGCGGCTCCCGTGTTGCCGCCGAAGGCGTCGATGGCGGTGTTGATGGAGGAGGCGATGGTGTTCACCTGGGTCATGTTGCCGATGCCGAAGGCCGCGATGCCGCCGAGCAGGCAGAACAGACAGGCCAGCCAGTTCCACTGCTTGCCCATGCCGTTGCGGATGTAGTACATGGGGCCGCCCACCCAGTCGCCGTGGTCGTTGCGCTCCCGATAGCGGACCGCCAGAACCACCTCGGCGTACTTCGTCACCATGCCGAAGAGAGCGGACACCCACATCCAGAACACCGCGCCGGGACCGCCTACGGCGATGGCACCGGTGACGCCTGCGATGTTGCCGGTGCCGACCGTGGCTGCCAGGGCCGTCGCCACCGCCTGGAAGGGAGTGACCTCACCCTCACCGGCCTTCTGCTTGGAGAAGAGCTTGCCCAGGGTGTTTTTCATGGCGTAGCCGAACTTGGTGAACTGGATGAAGCCCACCCGAACGCTCAAATACACGCCGGTGCCAACCAGGAGCAGGAGCATCCAGGGGCCCCAGGCGATGTCATTGAGGAATTTCACAATGGATTCGATGGACATATGTTTCTACCTCGCTTACAAAGAATGGGTCTATCATAGAGGATAAGGAGCAAAAATGCAAGCCTGAATTCGCCATCCTGCAAAATTTGATGCAAGTAGCAAAAAGAAGCGGCGGCCCTTGAAGGCCGCCGCTGTATAGGATTTCACTTTTTCTTCCCGAAGGAGCCGATCAGCAGCGTCGCCCACAGGAACATGGGCAGCACATAGAAGTTGCTGCACACCAGCGGCGCGCAGATGACGGTCATCAGAATGTGGACCACATCACCTACGGCCTCAGAAAGCCGGACGGAGAAAACCGCAGCGATGAAGCACACCAGGGTGGCGGCCAGGGAAGCGATGGCGAGATACCGGACGATGCGGACGTGGTGGAGGTTCTTTTCCTGCTTCGCCTTCATGAGGATCAGCCAGGGGGGAATAAAGAAGATCACGGTGATGGTCCGCAGAGCGGCCAGTCCGGCGGAGTTCTCCACCCCGGGGAACAGCAGACCGAGAATGGCGGTGAGAGCGAACAGAAAGCCCCAGGTCCAGTAGAGGGGGGCGTATTTGAGATTGGTGGTGAATTGCATGGGGATACTCCTTCTCGGTCAGCGCCGAAATGATAATTGACAATTGAAAATGGAAAATTGAAAATGATGCTGTTTTCTGCCGGGGCAGAACCAGGGGCAAAGAATTTTCAACTTTCAATTATCAATTTTCAATTTTACTCTCTCCCGCGTGGAAAGGCAAGATAAAAATGGGACTTTACACCGATTATTTGTTTTGGTATAATAAACTGAAATCCAATTACGAGGAGCTGATGTTCCGTGAAATGTCCCTTTTGCAGCTATCAGGAGAGCAAAGTGGTGGATTCCCGCCATTCTGACGACAACCTGTCCATCCGCCGGAGAAGAGAATGCCTGGGCTGCCAGCGCCGGTTCACCACCTATGAGATCGTGGAGAGCCTGCCCATGGTGGTGGTCAAGAAGGACGGCTCCCGGCAGGATTTCGACCGGAACAAGATCCTCACCGGCATGAAATGCTCCTGTGCCAACCGGCCCGTGCCCATGGCGGAGCTGGAGCGGATCACCACTGAGATCGAACAGACCGTACAGAACACCCTGGAGCGGGAGGTCAGCACCGAGAAGATCGGTGAGATGGTCATGGAGAAGCTGAAGCCCCTGGACGAGGTCAGCTACATCCGCTACGCTTCGGTTTATCGTCAGTTCAAGGATGTGGATACCTTCATCCGGGAGCTGACCAAGATCCTGGAGGATAAAGGACAATGAAAGAAATGATCAAATCTCTGCTGGGCGATTTCGACCCCACGGCGCTGCTGCCGGACCTGGGGGCGATGTTTGGCCACTTGGAGCTGCTGCTGCGGATCGCGGTGCTGGTTGGGCCGCTGTGCCTGCTGGGCTTCGGGCTGTGGTATCTGCTGGCCCCGGCGAAGGAGGCCAACCACTCTGTGGGCTACCGGTTCTACTGGGGCATGAGCAGCGTGGAGGTGTGGCAGTTCACCCAGCGGCTGGCGGGCCTGGTGTGGACGGGCGTTGGTCTCGTAATGACCATCGTGATGGCCGTCATCTGCAACGGCTACCGGGACATGGCCCAGGAGGCCATGATCTGGTCCGCCCTGACGGCGCTGTGCTGGGAGCTGGGGATCATCGTGGTGAGCATCCTGGTGATCAACATCACCGTGATCGTCCTCTATGACCGCAAGGGCTACCGCAGAAGAAGAAACAGAAGATAATGGAATAGGTAAGCACCCTCCCGGGTTTTGATTCGGGAGGGTGCTTTTTGCTGTCAGGGCTTCATTGGTGGGCGTAGGGACCGGCCTCCCGGACGGTCCGGTCGGTAAAATTTGACCTCGATGGGCAAATTTTGCCGCCATTAATGCCGCCTTGCGGCGGAGCGGACCGTCGAGGACGCCGGTCCCTACTTTAATCGGTACAGCACCCTCGGCCGGCCTCCGGTCTCGTAGTCGATGGAGGACCGGAGGACGCCGGTTTCGATCAGGTAATTCAAATAGTGCCGGACCGTGACCTTGGACAGGCCCGACTCCGCCGAGATGCTTTCGCAGGTGTGCTGGCCCTGGGGATTCCCACGGATCAGGGCTTCGATGGATTGGAGGGTCTTGGCGTTGAGGCCCTTGCGCAGCTCCTTCGTGGTGGAGCTGTCAGAAAAGGCGTTGCGCAGGAGCTGGTCCACCACCGCCTGGTCGGCCCTCCGGCTCCGGCGGACCAGATTGGCCTTGTGCATATAGTTCTGCACCGCCTCCTGCAGCCGCTGGTAGGCGAAAGGCTTGATGATGTAGTCCTCTATCCCTAAGCGCAGGGCTTCCTCCACCACCTGCATCTCGGTGGCGGCGGTGATCATGATGACCGCCGTCTGGATGCCCGCACCCCGGATGGCGCGCAGCAGCTCCAATCCGCTCATGGTGGGCATATACACGTCCATGACAGCCAGGTCCACCGGATTGGTTTTCAGGTAGGCCAGGGCGTCGGTGCCGTTGGAGAACCGTCCGGTGACGGTGACGCCCTCCAATTGGGCCAGGTATTGAGCGTTGAGCTGGGCGACCATGGGGTCGTCTTCCACGATGATCACGTTCATTGTTTGCCTCCTCTGGGTTGGTTGAAGATCAGGGTGAAGGTGGTGCCGTCCCCGGGCTCGGAGTCCACCTCGATGGTGCCCCGGCGGCGCTCGGTGATGCCGCTGATCAGATTCATGCCCAGGCCACGGCCATGGTCGGACTTGGTGGAGAACCCTGCCTCAAAGATGTGGGGGAGCACCTCCGGGGCGATGCCCTCGCCGGAGTCGGAGATCACGATCAGCAGGCCGGTCTCGTCCTCGGTGATTTGGAGCACCACGCTCCGGTCCCCGCCGGAGGGGCAGGCGTCCACCGCCTCGATGGCGTTTTCCAGCAGGTTTCCCACCACCGTCACCAGCTCGTGGGTGGTGAGATACCGGCTGTGCTCCGGGAGATGGGAGTTGGCGAGCAAGGTCAGCCGGATGTCCAGCTCCCGCATATTGTCCAGCTTGCCCAGGAGCAGGGCGGCCACATTGGCGTTGTGGATCAGCTGCATCACGGGACCGATGGTGGTGGCGTGCTCGGCGGAGACCCTGCCGATGTAGCTCAGGGCGTCCTCCGCCCGGCCCATTTGCAGCAGGCCCGAGATGATCTGGAGCTTGTTGATGAATTCGTGGTTGTTGGCCCGGAGGGCGGAGACGATGTGTCTCGTTCCGCCCAGCTGTTCTGCCTGGCGGCGAAGCTCGGACTTGTCCTTTAGGATCAGCACCTGACGGGCCCAGCGGCTGGAATTCTTCACCTGGATGGAGTTGACCAGGATGTTGGGACGGCTGGTGGGGAGGTTTTCTCCCTCCGCGCCCTTCAGGCTGCCGCCCAGGTCGGTGCGGAGGAGGGTATCCACATCCTCGCCCAGGAGAAGCTCTTCCTTCCGGCCCAGGGCCTCCTCGGCGGCCTGGTTGATCAGCCGGACCCGGCCGTTGGTGTCCAGGGAGATCAGGCCCTCGTCCAGGCTGTTGAGCACGTCGTTCTGGGTCAAATAGGTCTTCATCACGTCCTCGGGCCGCGCGCCCCGGAGGACCCGGTTTAAGTAAACGGCCAGGCCCCCGGAGAAGATCAGGCTGCACACCGTCAAAATCAGCAGCAGCTTTCCGTAGGTGACGGAGATGGCGTTGCGGAGCTGGTCCATCCTACTCTGGGTGGTGCTCGCCATGACGAAGCCCTGGACGGTGCCGTCCTTGGCGAACACCGGGCAGAAGCACCGGTGCTGGTAGCCCATGGTGCCGGTGGCATCAGAGAAGTAGCTCTCACCGGCCAGGGCGCGGCTTTCGTCGCCGCCTACGAATTTCTCGCCGATCCGGTCCTTATTCACATGGTAGATCCGGACGGAATCCGCGTCGGCGATGGTGATGATGTCCAGATCGGACATCTCCTTGACCAGGCTGTCCAGGTATTCCATCAGCGCCGGATCACAGACGCCGCTCTCCAGGGAGGTGTGGACCGCGGTGCTGTCGGCGATGGTGTTGACCATGGAGGTCAGGGTGTCGTCGATCTTTTCCTTGAGGGTGTCCAGAGAGTAGCGGAGCGTCAGGCCCAGGGTGATGGAGAGCAGGACAAACCATAAAAGCATAATCCAGCACATGGTCTGGACGAAGAGGGGAGCGGTGGTGCCCTTCCTGGGCTTGATGGTGGCGGGGGACATGGCGTTCACCTCCAGGGAATCTAATTGATAATTGACAATTGAAAATTGATAATTATTTCCGGGAAGATGCGCCTTAATTTTCAATTTTCCATTTTCAATTGTCAATTCATAACATATTCTACCATTTGTGCGCTTTGCTTGCAACCGGTTAGCGGGTGGTTAAGAAAAAGTTCTTTTATTTTACTTTCCAAAGCTTGGCATTTCCCGGAAGCTGCGGTATAGTAAATCATGAACAAAAAACCGGGCCCGAAGGGGCCGGTTTTGTTGAAATTGCAAACAAGAGGATTAAGGAGGAATTACGATGGATTACGCAAAGGAATCTCTGCGGCTGCATGGTGAATGGAAGGGCAAGATCGAGGTCGTGGCTACCGTGCCTGTTGCCAGCAAGGACGATCTGTCCCTGGCCTACACCCCCGGCGTTGCCCAGCCCTGTATTGAGATC
>JBGVDK010000091.1:0-2210 GCA_045119355.1 Faecousia sp. | reverse complement strand
CCGCTGCCCCACCATCACCGAGATCCGCATGATCGACACCTACTGGTCCGATCACTGCCGCCATACCACCTTCATGACCACCATCGACGAGGTTCATTTTGCCGACGAGGTCCTGCAAGCGACTTATGAAGATTATCTCGCCACCCGGGAAGCGCTGGGCCGCACCAAGCCTGTGAATTTGATGGACATCGGCACTTTGGCTGCCAAGTATTTGAAGGCAACCGGAAAGCTCACCGGTCAGGAGGAGTCCGAAGAGATCAACGCCTGCTCCGTGGAAGTGGAGATCACCGTGGACGGTGAAAAGCAGACTTGGCTGCTGCAGTTCAAGAACGAAACCCACAACCATCCCACGGAAATTGAGCCCTTCGGCGGCGCGGCCACCTGTATCGGCGGCGCCATCCGGGATCCTCTGTCCAGCCGGTCCTATGTCTATGCCGCCATGCGTGTCACCGGCGCGGCGGACCCCCTGAAGCCCGTCTCCGAGACCCTGCCCGGCAAGCTGCCGCAGCGCACCATCGTCACCACCGCAGCCGCCGGTTATTCTTCCTACGGCAACCAGATCGGTCTGGCCACCGGTATGGTGGACGAGCTGTACCACCCCGGCTACGCTGCCAAGCGTATGGAGATCGGCGCGGTGGTGGCTGCCGTTCCCAAGGATCATGTGCGCCGGGAGCGCCCAGCCCCCGGGGACAAGGTCATCCTGCTGGGCGGCCGGACCGGCCGTGACGGCATCGGCGGCGCTACCGGCTCCTCCAAGGCCCACACACAGCAGTCCGTGGAAACCTGCGGCTCCGAGGTCCAGAAGGGCAATGCCCCCGAGGAGCGCAAGCTCCAGCGCCTGTTCCGCAGCGGCGAGGCCACCCGCCTGATCAAGCGCTGCAACGACTTCGGTGCCGGCGGCGTGTCCGTTGCCATCGGCGAGCTGGCCGACGGCCTGGAAATCGACCTGAACAAGGTCCCCAAGAAGTACGAGGGCCTGGACGGCACCGAACTGGCCATTTCCGAGTCCCAGGAGCGTATGGCTGTGGTGGTGGAGGACAAGGATGTGGTCCGGTTCCTGGAACTGGCTGCCCGGGAGAACCTGGAGGCCACCGTGGTGGCCACCGTCACGGAAAAAGCCCGTCTCGTCATGCACTGGAACGGTGCGACGATTTGCGATGTCAGCCGTGATTTTCTGAATTCCAACGGTGCTGAAAAGCACATTACCATCGATGTGGCCCCTGTGGAGGACTGGAACAAGACCGTTTCCGGCTCCTTCGGCAAGCTCTATACCGACCTGGCCGGGGACCTGAATGTCTGCTCCAAGCGGGGCCTGAGCGAGCGCTTTGACGCTACCATCGGCGCGGGCACGGTGCTGATGCCCTTCGGCGGCAAGCACCAGCAGACCCCCATCCAGGCCATGGTCCAGAAGATCAGCGTGGAGAAGGGCCACACCCAGGATTGCTCCGTCATGTCCTGGGGCTACAACCCCTATCTGTCTGAAAAAAGCCCCTACCACGGCGCTTACCTGGCAGTGGTGGAATCCGTGGCAAAGCTCATTGCCACCGGCGCTTCCTTTGAGGATGTGTATCTGACCTTCCAGGAGTATTTCCTGCGGGTGGGCAAGGAACCCAAGCGCTGGGGCCAGCCCATGGCCGCTCTGCTGGGTGCCTTCCGGGCCCAGAAGGATCTGGGCGTGGGCGCCATCGGCGGCAAGGATTCCATGTCCGGCAGTTTCGAAGAGCTGAATGTGCCGCCCACCCTGGTCTCCTTTGCCATCACTACCGCCACCTGCGATCAGGTGGCTACCCCAGAGTTTAAAAAGGCCGGGCACAAGATCTGCCTGCTGATGCCCAAGCTGGGCGAGGACGGCCTGCCGGAGCGGGAGTCTCTGCTGGCCCACTTCGACCTGGTTACCGGCCTGCTCCACACCGGCGCTGCCGTGGCGGCCTACACCCCCGGCATGGGCGGTCCCGCCGAAGCGGTGCTGAAGATGGCTCTGGGCAATGGCCTGGGCGTGGACTTCCAAGAGGAGCTGGATCTTCAGACCCTGTTTGGCTATGCCTACGGCGGCTTTGTTCTGGAACTGAGCGAGGGCCATCCTGTTTTGGGTACTTACCTGGGCCGGCTCAATGACCGGGCTGAGTTCACCTGGCACGGCGAGACGTTGACCCTGGACGCCCTCCAGGCAGTCTACGAGGACAAGCTGGAGCCGGTGTACCCTTGCAACA
>JBGVDK010000090.1:0-21920 GCA_045119355.1 Faecousia sp. | reverse complement strand
CGAGATCCTGCAAAAGCTGACGGAGATCCGCTATGAGCGGAATGATCTGGATTTCTCCCGCAATAAATTTCGGGTTCGCGGCGACACACTGGAAGTGTATCCGGCTTATTGGTCCGGGCGGGCCATCCGGGTGGAGTTCTTCGGGGATGAGATCGACCGGATCAGCGAGATCAACGCCGTCACCGGCATGGCGGAGCGGTATGTGGAGCACGTGGCCATCTATCCCGCCAGCCACTATGTCACCACCCGGGAGAAAATGAACCGGGCCATGGACGACATCAACAAGGAATTGCAGGACCAGGTGGCGAAGTTCCGGGCAGAGGGCAAGCTGATCGAAGCCCAGCGCATCGCTCAGCGGACGGCCTATGACCTGGAAATGATGCTGGAAATCGGCTTCTGCAACGGCATCGAAAACTACTCCCGGGTGATCCAGGGCCGGGAGCCGGGGACGCCTCCCACCACACTGCTGGACTACTTCCCGGAGGATTTCCTCCTGTTCATCGACGAGAGTCATGTGACCCTCCCCCAGGTGCGGGCCATGTACGCCGGAGACCGGAGCCGGAAGGACGCCCTGGTGAACTACGGCTTCCGCCTGCCCTCGGCCTATGACAACCGGCCTCTGAATTTCCAGGAGTTCGATTCCAAGCTCAACCAGGTGATCTACGTCTCCGCCACTCCTGCTGAATACGAGCGTACCCGCTCCGGCCAGATCGTGGAGCAGGTGATCCGGCCCACGGGCCTCTTAGACCCCATCGTGGAGGTCCGGCCCATCGACGGCCAGATCGACGACCTCATCGGCGAGATCAATGCCCGTACCAAACGGAACGAGCGGGTCCTGGTCACCACCCTCACCAAAAAGATGGCGGAGGATCTGACCAACTACCTGCTGAAGGCGGGGATCAAGGTCCGCTATATGCACTCGGACATCGCCGCCATGGAGCGTATGGAGATCATCCGGGACCTGCGGATGGCGAAGTTCGATGTGCTGGTGGGCATCAACCTGTTGCGCGAGGGCCTGGACCTGCCGGAGGTGAGCTTGGTCGCCATCCTGGACGCGGACAAGGAGGGCTTCCTCCGCAGTGAGACCAGTCTGATCCAGACCATCGGCCGCGCCGCCCGAAACGCCGACGGCAAGGTCATCATGTACGCGGACAACGTGACTCCCTCCATGCGCTCCGCCATCGACGAGACCGCCCGCCGCCGGGAGATCCAGGACGCCTATAACCAGGCCCACGGCATCGTCCCCAAGACCGTCATCAAGTCCGTCCGGGACCTGATCGAAATATCCTCTCCCACCGCCGAACGGAAGGGCCGCACCGGCGTGAAGATGACCAAGGCGGAGAAGGAAAAGGAGATCGCCCGTCTGGAAAAGCAGATGAAGGAGGCCGCCCGGATGATGGAATACGAATACGCCGCCCTGCTCCGGGACCAGATCATCGAGCTCCGGGGAAACGGCTTATAAAAAACGAAGGACCCTTTCGGTTTGGCCGAAAGGGTCCGATTTTGTTGGGGTTACAGCAGGAAACAGCAGGTATAGGCCATTTTCTCCGGGCCGTAGTTGTAAGCCAGCCCATTGGCCTTGCAGATCTCGTTGACCACCATACCGTAGGCCTCCATGGAAGCGACTAATCTTTCCGGGAACCGGCAGGGCTCGTCGGGATAGGTGCAGGTCTTGCAGTTGGTGCAGCAGCCGGAGCCGATGGCAAGCACCTGCACCCCGGCTTCCAGAAGCGCGGTGTGCATTTCCTTGAAGTGCTCCTTGTGCTCCGCCTCAATCTCCATCATGGCCTCAAAGTCGAAGCTGTCCTCGATGTCGCCGATGGTCTGGACCAGGATGCCGTGGGTGTGGCCCTTGATTCGCTCGCCGCATTCTTCCAGGGTTCCACAGCCGGGAGGGCAGCTCCACCGTTTGCCGTACATGCCGCAGGTGTTCACGGCGCACATATCCCGGACCTCGGGCTTCAGCTCGATGGTGCTTACATCCAGGGGAGCCCAGGCAGTGAAGCCGCAGCTTTCCACCAGCTTGCTCAGTTCTTCGTATGTCATGATTTATTCCTCCTCGGCAAATTCCAGCGCGTCCACATAGCAGTCCTGGAACTCCGGCAGACTTGCCAGCTCCAGGAACTCCGTGCCCGCGGCAAGGGTCTTGGCGTATTCAAATTCCGTCCGGCTCAGTGCGGAGAGCTTGGCTCCCTCGCCGGCGGCGTTTCCAATGGGCTTGATCCGGTCCAGCAGGATCGGCGGAATCATGCCAATGCGGCAGGCGGAGGCGGGGGACAGGTAGTTGCCGAAGGCGCCCGCCAGATAGACCTGCCGGATGTCCTCCAGCTTCACCCCCAGGTGGGACGCCAGCAGCTCGATGCCTGCCCGGATGGCGGCTTTCGCCAGCTGGACCTCCCGGATGTCCTTCTGGGTCAGGGAAACGGGGGTGCCGCCCAGACGATATTCCCCGTCCTCCAGGTATCCGGACTCGTCCACGATCTCGGTGTCCAGCAGCGCGGCCACCAGATCCAGCAGGCCGGAACCGCAGAGGCCGATGGCCTCCCCGCCGCCGATGACGTGGTAGGTAATCACGCCGTTTTCCACGGTCACGTGGTCCACCGCGCCGTCGGCGCCCCGCATGCCGCAGGAGATCTTCGCTCCCTCAAAGGCGGGACCCGCCGCGGTGGAGCAGGCGATCCGGCGGCGCTTGTCGCCCAGGACCATCTCGCCGTTGGTGCCGATGTCGATCATCAGGGTCAGCTCATCCAGCTGATCGAACCGGGTGCTTGCCATGCAGCCCACGGTGTCGCCGCCCACGAATCCGGCGATGTTGGGCAGGATCCGGACCTTTCCGGCGATGGGCAGCAGTCCTTCCGGGTCCACTTCCATTGCTTCGAAGACCCCGGGCATATAGGGCGGAGTCACCAGTGGCCTGGGGTCGATGCCCAGCAGAAGATGGTGCATGGCGGTGTTGCCCACGATGGCTGCGGTGCCGACATCCCCGGGAGCGATGCCCGCCTTCCGGCAGACCTGGCGGGTGAGCTTGCCCAGGACTTCCCGGATGCAGTGCTTCAGTTCTTTCGTTCCGGTGTCCAGCACCTCCTGGATCCGGGAGATCACGTCCGCGCCGAACTGGGACTGGGGATTGACACAGCTGGCCTGGGCCAGCAGGGCGCCGCTTCGGCCGTCCAGCAGGTAGCAAACCACCGTGGTGGTGCCGATGTCAAAGGCCAGGGCGTAGGCGCTCCCGCCGTCGGCCTGGACCTGAACGGACAGTCCCTCGGTGAGGATCCGGTTCCCACCGGAGACGGTGAGCTTCACGGTCATGTCCCGGTCCACGGGAGTCTGACAGGCCAGGACCTCCCGGCCGTCCAGCTCCACTTTGCACTTGCCGCAGGTCCCCTTGCCGCCGCAGGGGGCGTCGGGCTGAAGCCCGGCCCGGATCTGAGCCTGAAGGATGGTGGTCCCGGCGTCCACGGTGACGGAGGTCCGGTCAGGGAGAAAGGTAACGGTGTATTGTTCCATAGGCACCCTCGATTTTGCAGAGAATTCGGATGTAACTGCTAAAAGTTCTGGATTAATTATAGACTTTCCTGTGCAATTTGTCAATACAGAGCGAAAGGAGTATCGAGGAGACTGCCGCAAAGAGTTGATTTTTGTCCCAGGGTCTGTTACATTAAACGAAAAGGAGGGAACGCCATGTACAAGATCTGCAAAACCGAGGAATCCGCCGCCCGGCAGTACCAATTGGAGCAGGGACTGCTCCGGGCTATGCTGTCGGAGCCCTATGACCGCATTACCATCAGCAGTCTCTGCACCCTGCTGGACATCCCCAGAAAGACCTTTTACCGGTATTTCCCGAAGAAGGAGGACGCTCTGATTGCTCTGATCGACCACACTCTGGCGGGCTGCAACCAGATGGTGGTCTTCGCCTGGGAGGGAAAGCAGGAGTTCCGGTTCGAGGATCAGGAGCGGTTTTTCTTCTATTGGCGGAGCCAGGAGCCTTTCCTCCGGGCCTTGGAGCGGAACGGCTTTCTGCCTCTGCTTCTGGACCGGAGTGAAGCCATCGTGGACCGGATGAAGGCCAGCCAGAAGCGCCCCGGAGAGCAGATGGACTTCGCCCGGGACCAGATCGACTACGCCATCGCCAGCGGCCTGATGACCATGGTCCTCCGGTGGCACCGGTTCGGCTACCCCTGCTCCGCCCAGGAGATGGCGAGAGCCTCTGCTGACCTGCTGTCCTCGCCCAAGATCTCCATCTCCAAGCTGTTCCTCTGATCTGCGGGAAATGCCAAAATGGGGGGATGGATTTCGTCAAGGAATGTCACAAACGGTATATGAATGTGACTCCTCAAACCAGCCCATCCAAGCTATAATGGAACCAGCGATTCCTCGAAAAGAAGAAAAGGAGTGTTCCCTTATGGCAAAGTTCGTGAAGCTCGATCCCACCGTGGCAAAGCAGCTGCGTGTGGTGGATGAGCGGATGATGTCCTACAACATTGAAATGACCGAGATCACCGGCGGCACCTTCTGGATGCCCTACACCCCCGGCCAGATTGCAGGTACCGAGCCCGTCCCCCCTCTGACCAGCATGGCGGACCTGGGCAAGCTCCAGCAGTGGTACGATCCCATCGACCTGACCAACGAGCGGGTCCTGAATCTGGCTAAAGCCTTTGGCCCCGTCTGGGTCCGTGTCTCCGGCACCTGGGCCAACAAGACCTACTACAATTTCGACGGCAAGTATGAGCCCGGCGTGGTCCCCGAGGGCTTCCAAAATGTACTGCAGAAGGACCAGTGGCTGCGGCTTCTGGACTTCGTAAAGGCCGTCGGCGGCAAGCTGCTGATCTCCTTCGCCAACTGCCCCGGCATCCACGACGCTCACGATCCCTGGACCCCCTGGCAGGCTGTCCAGATCATGGAGCTGAGTCGCGAGTACGGCGTTCCCGTCAACGCCGTGGAGTTCATGAACGAGCCCAACATCATGTCCACCTCCGGTGTGCCCAAGGGCTACACCGCCGCGGACTTCTGCCGGGACCAGGAGATTTGTGACGCCTGGCTCCGGGAGAACTATCCCGATGTGCTGATCGTCGGCCCCAGCTCCACCGACTCCACCATCCTGGCCATGGGCCCCGGCGACAAGGGCGGCTCCGGCATCGCCGACGCCATGCCCGACGCGGCTCTGACTGTGGACCTGATGCAGGCCTACGAGGTGCCCTTCGACCACTTCAGCTACCACTACTACAACGGCATTTCCGAGCGTCTGGCCTCCGTCATGCCCACCTGCCACTGGCAGGCGGAGGAGGCCCACACCGACGAGTACCTGGCTATGGCGGGCCGCTGCGCCCGGGGCTATGCCCCCATCCGGGACAAGTACGTTCCCGGCGGCCAGCTTTGGGTCACGGAGTCCGCAGACGGCGGTGGCGGCGGCGACACCTGGGGCTCCACCTATCTGGACGTGCTGAGAACCCTGAACGAGCTGGCAGATTTCTCCATGGAAACCGACGGCATCATTTTCCACAACACTCTGGCTTCCTCTGACTACGGCTTCCTGCAGCACGGCTCCTTCGAGCCCCGGCCCAACTACTGGGCGGTCCTGCTGTGGAACACTCTGGTGGGCACCACCGTTTACGAGGCGGGCCTGGCGGGTCATGTCTACTGCCGTTCCCGGAAGGACGGAAAGGATGGCTATGTGTACGTGGTCATCAACAACGACCTGGACAACGCTATGACCCTGGAGCTGCCCGGCGAGGCCGAGGTCTACGCCCTCACCGGCCGCGACGGCATGAGAAGCTCCGTCATGTGCCTGAACGGCAAGGACCTGGTGGCGGGACCCAAGGGCGAGCTGCCCGAGCTTTCCGGCGTGAAGGTTTCCGGCTCTGTGGAAGTCGCTCCCGGCGGCTGCTCCTTCATCGTGCTGTAAATCTAACCCATCCGCTGTCACTGCGAGGAGGCCAAAGCTCGACGTGGCAATCCGTCCCCTGAATATACGAACAGCCCGGTCATCCGACCGGGCTGTATTTATGTGTTTTTGTTCCTTGCAAAAAAGAGAAAAAGCCGGCAGAGCGGATGCTCTGCCGGCTGCGTGGATTAGGGAAGAATCAGTGTCTTAGCCGAAGGGCCAGAACCACTTGAACCAGCTGCCCCAGCCGGGGTTGACGGGAGTAGCGGGGACGGACTCCTCGGGCTCAGAGGTCTCAGGCTCGGAAGTCTCGGGGACGGAGGGCTCAGAGGGCTCCTCGGGAGTGAACCAGCCGCCGATGATCTCCTTGATCTTCTCAACGATGCTGCCAACGTTGGGCTTGGAGGGGGTCACGGGGGTGGCGGGGACGGACTCCTCGGGCTCGGAGGGATCAACGACCTCTTCCTCAGCCTTGACCAGGATCATGGCGGAGGTAGCCTCGACCTCGACCTCACCGGAAACGGTGTTCAGGATCTCGGTGCCGGCGTAATCCTTGTTCACGTAGACGTTCCACTCGCCCTCGGGCAGGGTGTAAGTGGTGTCGTCGCCAACGTTCATGATGGTCAGGATCACAGCGTCCTCGCCGTTGCCGCCGTTGTTCACGATGGCGATCAGGTCGTTGGAGCCGGTCTCCAGGGCCTCCATGGTGTCCAGGATCTCGGCCTGCTCAGTCATGCGCAGGGCGGGATGAGCGGCACGGAAAGCGATCAGGCCAGTGTAGTAGTCGACGGAAGCAGCGACCATCTCGTCTTCCAGAGTGTACCACTTGATGGAGTTGATCTCGTCGCCGGAAGCGTAGGAATTGTGGTTGAAGCCGTTCTCCTGAGCGGAATCGGGCTTGGAGCGGAGCATTTCCTCACCGGCGTGGATGAAGGGCACGCCCTGAGCGGTGATGTAGTAGGCGGCGGCCAGGTTGTTGTAGTCGGCGGCCAGCTCCTTGGCCTCCTCGGCGGTGCAGCCCAGGGCATCCATCACGTCGACGGTGTAGTTGTCGAACAGGGTGTAGTTGTCGTGGCAGGATGCGTAGTTGATGGTCTGCAGGGGGGTGTCAACGCGCTCACCGGCGGAACCCCAGACGGAGTAAGCCATGTAGCTGTCGATGACGGTCTGGACGGTATCGTCGGACAGGCTGCCGGCGACGAAGCCCTTGTCGGTGGCGGTGAAGACGCCGCCGTGGATGACGTTACGGATGGTGTCGTTGAAGAAGGCGAAGGTGCCGACTTCGGTGTTGACCAGCTTGTCGTTGTTCTGGATGGTCATCTTCTGGGAGTAGGGATCGTCGGCATACTCGCCCTCGTCCTTGGTGGTCCAGGAGCACATCTCCCAGCCCTCGCCGTAGAAGATGATCTCGGGGTTGACCTCGTGGACAGCCTCCATGACGGCGTTGATGGTCTCGTAGTCGATCAGGCCGACCAGGTCCCAACGGAAGCCGTCGATGTGGTACTCGGTGTTCCAGTACAGGACGGAGTCAACGATGTACTTGCTGACCATGGAGCGCTCGGAAGCGGTGTCGTTGCCGCAGCCGGAGTTGGACTGGTAGGAGCCATCGTCGTGGATACGGGAGAAGTAGCCGGGAACGATCTGGTTGAAGCAGAAAGCGGAGGCGTCAGCAACGTGGTTGTAAACAACGTCCATGACGACGCCGATGCCAGCCTCGTGCAGAGCCATGACCATCTGCTTGAACTCGTTGACACGGACTGCGCCGTTGTAGGGATCGGTGGAGTAGGAGCCCTCGGGAACGTTGTAGTTCTTGGGATCGTAGCCCCAGTTGTAGCCGCCGGTGGTCTCGTCCACGGAGTTGATGTCGTAGACGGGCAGCAGGTGGACGTAGTTGACGCCCAGTTCCTTCATGTAGTCGATACCGGTGGAGATGTCGGTGTCGGGAACGGTGGTGCCGGTCTCGGTGAAGGCCAGGTACTTGCCGCGGTTGGCCTCGCTGACGCCGGAAGACTCGTCGATGGAGAAGTCACGGACGTGCAGCTCCCAGATCACGGCGTCGGTGTAGTTTTCCTGAGTGACGTAGGTGTCGTTCTCCCAGCCCTCGGGATCGGTGGAATCCAGGTCGATGACCATGGCACGGTTGCCGTTGACGCCGGTGGTGCGGGCGTAGGGATCGCAGGCCTCGACGGTCTCGCCCTTGCGGGTGACGGAGTAGGTGTAGTAAACGCCGTTCAGGTCGCTGGTGGTGTGCTCGTAGACCCAGGTGCCGTTGACGTCACGCACCATGTCATAGGAGAACAGCCAGGAATCATCATTGGCGTCGCCGGTGGAGTACAGGTTCACGACGACCTTGGTAGCGGTGGGAGCCCACACGCGGAAAGTGGTGCCCTCTTCGGTCCAGGTAGCGCCCAGATCGTTGCCGGTGTAGGTGTACTCAGCCTCCCACTCCTCGGTGGAGTACAGGTTGGGCACAGTCAGAACGCAGGGAACGCCGTTGTAGTACAGGGTGTAAACGTTGTCCTCGCTGATCTCAGCGTCAACGGTCAGGACGTAGTTGTAGTCATCAACCTTCTCGGCGGTGAGGATGGTGATCTCGCCGTCGGGGCCTTCCAGGGTGAAGGTCTCGGTGGTGACTTCCTCCAGGGGATAGGAGGTGGTGACGGTCAGAGTGCCTTCCTGCTGATCATAGACAGCGGCAGTGACCTTGGCGCCCAGGGTAGCCTCGGACTTGTCGGTAGCGAAGTCGTCCAGTGCGGAACCGGAGATCGCGTAGACATGGACAACGCCGCCGGTGACATCGGAGATGTCGATCTGACGGTCGCCGTCGGGATCCTTGGTCCAGTCGGGCTTCTTGATGATGAAGCCGACCCAGGTGTCGGAAGCGTCAGCGTAGTAAGTAGCGGTCTTGGCGTAGGTGACGCCCTCGTACTCGACCACATCGTCCTCGAAAGCGCGGGTGGAGCTCAGGTTATCAGCGCCGTTCCACATGTGGACTTCCCAGTCGGTGTAGTCGCCATCGGCACGGTAGTAGTGGACCTGGATCTCAATGTCGTACTCCACGGGCTCCACGGGATCGGGAGCGGTAGCCTCGCTCAGTTCGTAGCTGATCTCCTGGGTCTCGGGGTTCCAGGTGATGGTGACGTTGTAAACGTCGTCGGTCTCGAAGGAGTAGTTGCTGCCGTCAGCGTTGCCCCAGCAGGTATCCCAGGAGCCGGTGGTGATCTTGCACTCGTGCTTGCCCGCGGCGACGCTCTGGAAGGTCTTGAAGTACAGACCGTCCTGGCCCAGGCTCATCTTGTTGGCCTCGTAGCCGGGATCCCAGTCAACACCGCACAGGGTTCCGGAACCGGCGACGTAATAAGCCTCGATCTCGATCAGCTCAACGCCGATTTCGGTGGTCTCAGCGTTGAAGGTGATGAGCACGTTCTGGACCTTCTCGGTGGTGAACGCGTAGTTGCCGCTATCGGCATTGCCCCAGCAGTTGTTCCAGGAGCCGTCGGTGACTTTGAACTCGTGGTTGCCGGCGGGGACGTCGATGTAGTACTTTTCGTACAGACCGGTCTCCCCGTTCAGGGTCATCTGGTTGTTGGTGTCTTCGGGGTTCCAGCTGCTGCCGCACAGGCCTTCGGTGCCCGCGACAGTGTAGAAGCCGTCCTCAGCAGCGACGTTTGCGGGGATGTAGCACACCAGCATCGCAAACACCAACAGCAGACTAATCAGCTTTTTCATGTTGTTTTCCTCCATTATTTTTCGTTTTATGCAGGCAGCTCCGCAACTGTCCGCACTACTGTTTATTAAACCACAACCGGTTGCGCACCGCAACCAGATTTTGACGGCAAGTGAAAAGCTTTCCTGTTCCTACAAAATAAAGCGGCTGTTTTTTGGTAATTTCACAACGAATTTGCGCAACCGATGCCGCACTGTTGCGCAACCGGTGATTCTGTCAAAATGGAAGCTGAAACGGCGCAAAAACCCCGGCGGAGCAAACCGCTCCGCCGGGGAAAAAGTCTGGAAAGAGATGGTCAGGTGGGGACATATTTGGACTTCCACTTGCCGGAAAGATACCTCGGGACAAAGAAGGAGATCCGCATCACCCAGTCCATGATCATGCCGATCCACACGCCCACAGCGCCCCACTGAAGCTGCACGCAGAGGATCCAGCTCAGGCCCATGCGCATAAAGACCATGGCCGCGATGCTGACCCACATGGTGAACTTGGCGTCGGAGGCCGCCCGGAGGGCGCTGGGCAGCACGAAGGCCGGAGCCCACATGAGGATCGCCCAGAAGCTGTGCATCATGACGAGGGTGTAGGCAAGCTGCTCGGTCTCCGGGGACAGGGAGCTGTACAGTCCGATCAGCTGTTTGCAGAATATCATGATCAGGGCGTTGGAGGTGCCCTGGGCCGCATAATCCCAGAGGATCAGCTTTTTGATGTAATACTGGGCCTGCTTGGTGTCGCCCGCGCCCACGCACTGGCCCACCACGGTGATCATCGCCAGCATCATGGACTGGCCGATGATGGTGCCCACGCTGTCCAGGGTGTTTGCCACCGCGTTGGCGGAGGTCTGCACGGTGCCGAAGATGGCGATCATGCTGACCACGATGGTCCGGCCCAGGGAGAAGAAGCAGTTCTCGCAGGCGGACGGCACGCCGATGCCCAGGATGCTCCGCATCATGGCAGGACGGAGGCAGAGGATGTTCTCCTTCTCCAAATGGAGCTCCTGACCGCGCCGGGAGGCCAGGGCCAAAATCAAAATGGCAGCCACCGCCCGGGATACCAGGGTGGGGATGGCGACACCTGCCACGCCCATCTTCAGGCCCAGCACGCAGATGGCGTTGCCCGCGATGTTGATGACGTTCATCAGCATGCTGACCTTCATGGAGACCTTGCTGTTGCCGATGCTCCGGAAGATGGCCGCTCCGGCGTTATACAGGGCGATGAAGGGGAAGGAGAGGGCCGTGATCCGCAGGTAAATGAGGCCCGCCTCCATGACGCTGTCCTCGATGGAGCCGAAGAACAGCCGCATGAGGCCGTTGGCAAAAATCTGGCAGAAGGTCATGGCGACCATGCCCAGGGCCGCGGCCATCAAAACAAGCTGACCGATGCTCTGCCGGGCCTTGTCCATCTGCTGGGCGCCCAGGTACTGGCTGGTGATCACTGCGCCGCCGGTGGCCAGGGCCGCGAAGAGGTTCAGCATGATGGCGTTGATCATATCCACCAGAGACACGCCGGAGATGGCGGCCTCGCCGGCGGAGGAGACCATCATGCCGTCACACATACCGACGAGGATGGTCAGGCCCTGCTCGATGACCAGGGGGATGATCAGCCGCACAAGCTGCCGGTTGGAAAATAAACGCTGCTGTGATAAATTCACAGAAAATCACCTACTTTTCATTCTCTGGAAAAGTATAGCACACCGGACCGTGGTTTTCAACGCCGTTTCCGGAAAAAAGCCTGGGCTGAGGCTGGACTTTAACATCACGGAAACATAACTTCATCAATTCGGAAGCATTTGGGTTGTAAAATAGCTTCATGATTAAAATAAGGAAAAGGAGATCATCAACATGGCATTACCCAAGATCATCAAGGCCGGCGGTGGAGAACGGGGCCAGTTTATCCTCCACGACTTCAACGACAACACCGTCCGGTTCGTCCTGAACTATCCGGGCCTGGTGGATGTGGACATTCTCCGCAAAGCCACCAAGGCGGTGGTGGAGAGCGTGGATGTGCTCCACGGCACGTTCTTCACCGACGGCATCGGTGCCCATTGGAAGCTGAACGAGAACGTGGACGAGAGCAATTACTTCCTCTATGTCCGCACCGAGGGCGACCCGGCGGTCACCGCCAATTCCCTGAGCCTGATCCCGGTATACTCCGAGGACAAGGTCCAGATCCACTGCACTCTGGTCCAGAGCAGCGAGAAGAGCTGTGTTGTTGTCCGGATGAGCCATCTGGTTGTGGACGGCGGCGACGGCAAGTATCTGCTGGGCAAGCTGGCGGAGGCCTACAACCTGATCGCCAAAACCGGCTCCGCCGAGGGTCTCGGGGTGAAGAACGGCAGCCGTGCTCCCGAGAAGGTCTACGACAAGGTCAGCAAGGAGGATATGAAGAAGCTGAACAGCTCCTCTCCCTCCTCCACCGACGTGCGCAGCTTCTATCCCTATCCCAACGAGCTGCCCGGCCGGGACCGGCTGGTGCTGGCGAAGATCCCCGCCGGGACCATGAACGCCGCCCGGAAGAAGGCCAAGACCGTGGGCGCTTCCGTCAACGATCTGATGATGGCGGCGGCCTACCATGCCTACGCCAAGCTCCCCGGGGTAGACCCTGCCCAGCCCATGAGCATCAACTCCACCATAGACCTGCGGCGGCACTGCGTGGATGGGGAGAGTGAGGGCCTGTGCAATATGTCCGGCTCCTTCCTGACGGTTTTGGAGAACGGATGTGCCTGTCCCTTTGCCGATACTCTGGCGACCGTGGCGGAGCAGACCACCAAGGTGAAGGAAAATTCCCTGGCTGGCCTGGAGGGTATGCCCATCGTCCATTCCCTGGCCCGGAACGTGCCTATGGGTATCCTGCTTCAGATCATGGCGAAGGTCTATGGCACCGCTCCCGTGGGCGTGACCAACCTGGGCAATCTGAAATGCGCGGATTACACCTTGGGCGGCCTGACTCCCAATGGCGGCATCTTCGGCGGTCCCCTGAAGAAAAAGCCGGGTATGCAGATCTCTGTCATCAGCTTTGACGGGGAGTGTGTCCTGGCGGTGGTCACCCAGTGTACCGACGAGGACGAGGCCCAGCTTCAGAGCACCCTGGACGCCATGGTGTCCGAGATCACCGCTTACGCAGCAGAGTAATACATAAAAAGCAGCCTCCGTGTGAAAGCGGAGGCTGCTGACGGCAGGCGGGAAGAAAAATTAAATGGCTGAATTGGAGAAAGGACCTGCCGGAATAGATTCAGGACTTTGCGTAAGAATCGACGAGAGTGACCATAGAATCCAGAGTGGCCTTCAGATGGGCGGCGTCTTCCTGGGTGTACTGACCGTAGACGGAAAGCGCGCACTCCCCGTCGAAGCTGATGATGGACACCTGCATACCGGTCTTCTTTTTTAAGGGACCGCCGAAGACGCCGCCATTGGGCACGATGCCGCCCAGGGACAGGTCATCGCATTTGAGATTGCCCAGATTGGTCAGACCCACAGGCATGGCGCCGTAGGCCTTCTCGGCCACCATCATCTGCATCCACACGGGGATACCCCGGGCGATGCCGTGGAGGATGGGCATACCGCCGAGCCCGGCCACCGGATCCTCCTTGGCGGCGGTGGTCTGCTGGGCAATCAGGCGGATGGTCTCGGAGAAGTCCTCCGGGACGCCTTCTTCCAAAGCGGTGGGCAGGGCGCCGGACATGTTGCACAGACCTTCGCTTTCGCCGTCGGTGCAGTGCCGCCGCAGGTCCATCATGGAGGAAATGCTGACAGGGGAAGTCCGGTCCACCTCCGGGAAAGACGCGTAGACCTGATAGGCCGCGGCCAAAAGCAGGTCATTGGCGGAAGCGCCCGCTTCCTTTGCTTTCTTCCGGGCAGTGTTCATGGTTTCGGAAGGAATCACAGAATAGACCATCCGGGGACTGCCCGCCTCCCCGGTGGGGTAGGGGTAGGAGCTGGTGGCCTTGGACAGGGGCATCTTGAACATCCCCTTGGCATCCTTCAGATCCACGTTGGCGTAGACCTTCTCGGGAGCGCGGCTGCCGTTTTTTACCGTGAGACCCTCGGAAGAGCCGGTGGTGAGGATCAGATTGTAAGCTTCCACCAGCTTGTTCAGCAGGTATTTGCCGTCGCCGCCGTCCACGCACAGATGGCTGACGCACAGGACAATGGCGCTGGCGGAATCATTCTGCACCAGCTCACAGCGGAGCTGGGCCTTGTCCTCGTGATATACGGGATACACGGACAAGCTCCGGGCGGTTACGAAGGGGTCCCCTTCGGTCTGGATGTAGTGGAAATAGCTGGCCTCGTCCACGCTTTCGTTGATCCGCCAGTAGGCGGCGTTGGCGTCCACGAAGAAGGTGCCGTGGAGGATGTCCACGGATTCCACGATGACCTTCACAGCTTGGCGCAGCACCTCCGGGTCAATGAGGCCGGGGTAGTTCAGAACAAATCGGATGGTGGTGTCGTTTCCCTTGTGGGTCAGGTACTGACCCCGTTCGCCGCCTCCGGCGAGATGGATCTTCGGCAGTGCCATGGTCGGTTTCTCCTTTGGTTTGAAATGATTGCAAAATCAGTATAAACCAGGATAAATGTTCGGACAATGGCCAATCAACCGGGATGTGTCCAAAATCCGACATTTGCGGGGAAACTGGTGGCTTATTTCTCCAGAAGCCGTCGATAGGTCTCCCTGTTGGCAGTGATCAGGGTCCCGATCTGTTCCACGATCTCCTCGGTGGAGCAGAGGAGCTTCCCCTGGAGCCACTGCTGATAGGTGTTGAGGATGCCGCCCAGGAAGAAATTGATGTGGATCAGGAAGATGGGGCTCCTGCGGACACTCTCCGGAATGGCAATGGTGTTCATCGCCTGCTCGACCAGGATATCCTTGATCTTCTCTGTCTGCTTCAGCGCAAAATCGGAACGTCCCAGCAGTCGGTACAGCTCAACGTTTTTCGTGCCGATGTTGGTCAATGCCTGCAAAAAGGGAATGGGATTCTCAAACAGCTCCTCAAAAGCCATGTTCTTCACCAACTCCACGGAGCCGGAGATGGTCTCATCGATGAGCTCGTCCACCATCCCCTGAACGTCCGGATAGTGGGCGTAGAAGGTGGAGCGGTTGATATCCGCCCGGGTGACGATGTCGGTGACGGTGATCTTCTCGAAGGGCTTCTCCCGGAGCAGTTCCAGGAAAGCGGCCCGGATCATCCGCCGGGAACGGATGGCGCTTCGGCATTCTTTTTTCTCAGCCATGTCATTACACTCCAAAATCCGATACTTTTTCAACAGCTGTGGGAATTCCGACCGTACCCGAAAATCTGCTGATTGTGTACCCTTTGTGATTCCACTATACTAAACTGGAAAGCAAAAATCAACAGATGTCGGACTAAGTTCCACAACTGGGCGATGATTGATGAAAATCCAACAAATGTACAAAAATAAAAAGGAGTTACCAACATGATGTATCTGATCTACGTGCTGGCGGGTCTCGCCGGCGGCGTGCTCACCGGAATGGCGGGCCTCACCGCGGCCATGGTGCTGACGCCTATCCTCTGCGGCGCCTGCGGCTGGGTGGGCTATGACGCGGTGACGCTGTCCCTGATCGCCAACGTGCCCTCGGCCCTGGTCACCTGCTATACCTTCTATAAAAACGGCAACATCGACATGAAGCGGGGCGCCCCTGTGGCGGCGGTGTCCTTCGCGGGCGCAATCGTGGGCAGCTGGCTGGGCTACCTGTTCAGCCAGGTCAGCGAAAACGGCGTCAGCTATTTTGTCATCATCAGCAACCTGTTTCTGGCGGTGAAGTTCTTCCTGCCCACCAAGGAAAAGCGGGAGTCCGTCACCTCCGCCCAGGAGAAGAAGATGAAGGCCAAGACCCTGGTTGCCCTGGTGCTGGCGTTCCTGATTGGCATCGAGTGCGGCTTCATGGGCTCCGCAGGCGGCGCGCTGATGCTGATGGTGCTGACCGTGGTCCTGGGGCTGGACACCAAGCTGGCGGTGGGCACCAGCAGCCTGGTGATGACCCTGGTGGCCCTCACCGGTGCGGTGAGCCATGTAGCCATGGGAGCCACGGTGGAGCTGATCCCCGCCATCGTGGTGACGGTGATGTGCACCCTGGGCGCGGTGGTTTCCTCCCGGTTTGCCAACCGCGTGGACGAGAAGCTCCTCAACCGCTGCGCGGGCGTTGTGCTGATTCTGGTGAGCGTGGTCTCCTGGATCCTCAGCGCCTGAGAGCAAGTAAAAAACAGTCAATCCCGCGTCCCATTTCCTGGAAAGGAAGGGGCGCGGGATCTTTTTGTAGAATTCAATCCTTTTTTATCTATTTCCTTGATTTTGGACTAGAAAATGGAAACGGTATATGCTATACTGACAATGTGTTATTCCGTCATAACACCAATTGTAACCCGACGCGCTACGTTTCGTCGTGAATCTTCAAAGTGCAGAGGTTGAAAAGAGCGAAAAACAGAGCCTGCGGCGGGTGTAATAATTCTGTAAGGAAGGTGAGCAATTGGAAAACTATACCAAGTATAAGTTGAAGGCGGAGGACGAGCTGGCCCAGGTCCTGGCCGGGACCGACCATGTGTTCGTCGTTGCCTGCAACAAGTGTTTCAAGGAATTTGAGACCATTGATGAGCCTGATTGCGAAGCGTTTGTAAAAATCGCGGCCGAGCACGGCAAGACCGTCACCGGTACAGCCAAGGTGGATTTCCTGTGCAACAAGGTCCAGACTGACAAGGCCCTGTGCGAGATCATCCCCGAGGGTACCGAGAGCGTGGTCGTGATCTCCTGCGGCCTGGGCGTCCAGACCGTCGCCGATCTGGCGGAGGTCCCCGTTTACGCCGCCTGCAACTCCCTGAACTACACCGGCCATCACGGCATGGCCCTGACCAAGAAGGCCTGCGACGCCTGCGCCCAGTGCTATCTGAACATCACCGGCGGCATCTGCCCCATCGTGGACTGCTCCAAGAGCCTGGTGAACGGCCAGTGCGGCGGCGCCAAGAACGGCATGTGCGAGGTCGATCCCAACAAGCCCTGCGCCTGGGAGAAGATCCAGCAGAAGCTGACCGCTCAGGGCCGCCTGGGCGAGCTGACCGCCCAGCCCGTTCAGATCCGGGACTACTCCAAGGTCAATTTCAAGGTCATTAACGATTATGTTCGGTCCATCCGGGAGAAGCGGTTCGCCGGTTACTACGGCGGCGTCCATCCCGTTGAGGGCAAAGAGCCTACTGAAGCCAAGCCTCTGGTCCGTTTCCCCGAGCCCAAGACTGTGGTCATCCCCCTGTCCATGCACCTGGGCGCTCCCGCTACCCCCGTGGTCGCGGTGGGCGACGAGGTGAAGGTTGGCCAGAAGATCGGCGAGGCCGCCGGCTTCATCTCCGCTCCCGTCCATTCCAGCGTCAGCGGTAAGGTGGTCGCCATCGAGGACCGTCCCCACGCCACCCGCGGCAAGTGCCTGAGTGTCGTCATCGAGTCCGACGGCCTGGACACCCTGGACGAGTCCGTCAAGCCCAACAAGCCTCTCGACGAGCTGACTCCCGACGAGATCATCGAGATCGTCAAGAACGCCGGTATCGTGGGCATGGGCGGCGCCGGCTTCCCCACCTATGTCAAGCTGAAGCCCAACAAGCCCGTGGATACCATCCTGCTCAACGGCTGCGAGTGCGAGCCTCTGCTCACCGCGGACCACAGAGTGCTGCTGGAGTACGCCGACGACGTGATCTTCGGCCTGAAGGCCATGATCAAGACCGTTGGCGCGGAGAAGGGCGTCATCGTCATCGAGGACAACAAGCCCGACGCCATCGAACTGATGCAGGCCAAGGTCGCCGATATCGATAACATCGAGGTCTGCGTTGCCAAGACCAAGTACCCCCAGGGCGCTGAGAAGATGCTCATCAAGCGGGTCACCGGCAAGATGGTCCCCTCCGGCGGCCTGCCCGCCGATGTGGGCTGCATCGTTGCCAACATCTCCACCACCAAGGCTGTGGCCGACGCCATCCAGACTGGCATGCCTCTGATCGAGCGTGTCACCACCGTCACTGGTCCCCACATCCCCAACCCCGGCAACTTCATCGTGAAGCTCGGCACCTCTGCCGCTGAGCTGGTGGCTGCCTGCGGCGGTGTGCAGGGCAATGACGTGACCGTCAAGGCTGGCGGTCCCATGATGGGCTTTGTTCAGGAGACCCTGGATACCCCCATTATGAAGGGCTCCAACGGCATCATCGCCGTGGATACCGACCATGCCGAGCCTGTGGAGTGCATCAAGTGCGGCCGCTGTGCCGACGTCTGCCCCATGGAGCTGAAGCCTCTGTACTTCGCCAAGCTGGTGGGCGACCCCGCCGCGCTGAAGGCACGGAACATCATGGACTGCATGGAATGCAGATGCTGCGAATACATCTGCTCCTCCAAGATCCCGCTGGTCAGCCTGATCAAGGCCGGCAAGCTCGCTGTAAGGGGGATGAAGTAATATGCTGATTACCGAACTGAAGAATAAGGATACCATCCTGTCCCTGATCACCGGCAAGGTGTTCATTCTCAACTGCCACGGCTGCCGGGAGATCCACTTCCCCGAGCAGGAGGCCGAGGAGCTGCAGCGTGAGCTGATGGCTTCCGGCGTCGTCACCGGCGTCCTCACCACCGATTACATCTGTAATCCCGAGAACCTGAAGATCCGCCTGGATCATAAGGCCGAGGAGATCGCCGCCGCCGACATGGTGCTGGTGTTCTCCTGCGGCGTGGGCGTTCAGACCGTTGCCGAGCTGCTTTCTGACAAGCGGGTCTGCGCGGCCTGCGATACCTACGCGCTGCCCGGCTTCCAGGGCGTTACCCCCCTGGAGCACGACTGCAAGCAGTGCGGCGAGTGCTACCTGAACCTGACCGGCGGCATCTGCCCCCTGACCGCCTGCTCCAAGAGCCTGGTGAACGGCCAGTGCGGCGGCGCCAAGAACGGCAAGTGCGAGGTCGATCCCAACATGGAATGCGGCTGGGAGCGCATCTATCAGCGCCTTAAGAAGATCGGACGCCTGGATGCCATGAAGTGCCCCGTCCAGATCCGCAACTACGCCACCGACGACGAAGTTTCCAAATAATTTTGATTAGGAGTAATGCATAATGAGAATTACCGAGTTGTTTGATAACGGTGAATTTGTCGTTACCGCGGAAGTCGGCCCCCCCAAGGGTATCCATCTCGAGGGTCTGGTGGAGGAAGCCAAGGAGCACCTGAGCGGCATCACCGCAGTGAACGTCACCGATAACCAGTCCTCCGTCATGCGCACCTCCACCCTGGCTACCTGCGCCATGCTGAAGAACGCCGGTCTGACCCCCATCTACCAGGCCACCTGCCGTGACCGCAACCGTCTGGCTCTGCAGTCCGACCTGCTGGGCGCCGCCGCTCTGGGCATCGAGAACATCCTGTGCCTGACCGGCGACCACACCAAGATGGGCGACCATCCCGGTGCCAAGCCCGTGTTCGACCTGGACTCCGTCAGCCTGCTGTACACCGCTTCTCAGCTGGAGAAGGGCTACGACCTGGCTGGCAACGAGCTGGTGGGCGAGCCCCCCAAGTTTGCCAAGGGCGCTGTGGTTTCCCCCATCTCCGACTCTGTGGACGCGCAGCTGGCCAAGATGGAGCGCAAGGTCATGGCCGGTGCTGACTACTTCCAGACCCAGGCCGTCTTCGAGCCCGAGAAGTTCATCAAGTTCATGGAGGCTGCCAAGCAGTTTGGCAAGCCCGTCCAGCTGGGCGTCATCATCCCCAAGAACGCCGGCATGTGCAAGTTCATGAACCGGAACGTGGCCGGTGTCCATGTCCCCCAGGACATGATCGACGCTCTGGCCGCCGACAAGGAGCGTGCCAAGGCCGGTATCACCGGCGTGGAGATCGCTGCCAAGATCATCAAGGAGTGCCGTCCCTACTGCCAGGGTGTGCACATCATGGCCCTGGGCTGGGAAGCCAAGGTGCCCGACCTGCTGAAGCTGGCTGAGATCTGATAACCTTCCATAACAGCGTGGACGCCTGCCCTTGCGGCCGGCGTCCATTTTTATACCGGGAGGAATTCTGAAAATGGGATATACATTTTGAACGGAATGATGTATAATGGGAGCAACGAATCTGGGCCTTTGAAAGGTGGCATAACCATGGAATTTGCCGAATATCTTCCCATATGGGACAAGCTGACCCCGGATCAGCAGCAAAAAATCGCCGAGGTCATCGAATTCCGAAAAGTCAAAAAGGGGACCCATATCCACGACAGCAGCGCCGAGTGCTTAGGTCTCGTGATGATCCGCTCCGGACAGCTCCGGGCCTACATCCTCTCCGAGGATGGCCGGGAGATCACCATCAGCCGTCTGTTTGAATACGGCGTCAGTTTGCTCAGTGCCTCCTGCGTCATGCCGGATATGCAGTTCAACGTGATGATCGAGGCGGAGAAGGACACGGAGTTCTGGTCCATCCCCGCCTGCCTGTTCAAGAATCTGGTGGACGATTCCCTGGCGGTGTCCAACTATTCCCTGAACCTGCTCAGCAGCAACCTGTCCGAGGTGATGTGGCTGATGGAGCAGATCATGTGGAAGAGCTTCGACAAGCGGCTGGCGGAGTTCCTGCTGAACGAATCCCATTTGGAGGGCACTGGGGTGCTGAAAATCACCCACGAGAAGATCGCTGGACACATGGGCAGCGCCCGGGAGGTGGTCACCCGGATGCTTCGCTATCTCCAGAACGAGGGCATGGTGAAGCTGACTCGGGGTACCATCGAAATCACCGACGAGAAGAAGCTGGAATCCCTGATCGGGCGGTGAGCAAGTACATACGCAGTGAGCCCCTTTCCTGAGAAACCGGGAAAGGGGCTTGTCTTATGCAAGGTGCATCACCTGAATCAGCAGCAGCCAGGCCAGACCGTAATAGGCGATGACCGCCACCAGGTCGTTGATGGTGGTGATCAGCGGACCGGAGGCCACCGCCGGGTCCACATTGATCTTTTTGAAGAACAGGGGGATCACCGTGCCCGAGAGGCTGGAAATCACCATGGCCAGCACCAGCGCCGCGCCGATGCAGCCGGAAACGCCGAAGGCAAAGCTGGCGGCGTTGCCCTTGAGCAGGAAGAGGTAGGCTCCCACGGTGACGAAGGACAGCACGCCCAGAATCACACCGTTCACCAGGCCGATGCGGCATTCCTTCCAGATCAGGTCCCACTTCTGGCGGCGCTTCAGCTTCTCGTCCATCAGCACCCGGATGGTCACGGCCAGGGACTGGGTGCCCACGTTGCCCGCCATGTCCAGGATCAGAGACTGGAAGCACATGACGATGGTGAGCTGAGCTACCACGCCCTCAAACACGCCAACCACCGCCGAGACCAGCATCCCCAGTCCCAGCAGCACCACCAGCCAGGGCAGCCGCTTGCGGACGCTCTCCCGGATGGGCTCGGACAGCTCCTCCTCGGAGGCCAGGCCCGCCAGCTTGGCGTAGTCGTCGCCCAGCTCGTCCTCCACCACCTGGACGATGTCCTGGGAAGTGATGACGCCCAGCAGCTTGTTCTCGTTGTCCAGCACCGGGATGGAGTCCTCGGAATATTCCTTCAGCCGCTCGATGCAGTCCTCCACCAGCTCCCGGGCGTAGACGTAAGGGTAGGACGCGGCGATGATCTCTTCCAGGGCGGTGCCCTCCCGGGCGATGATCAGGTCCTTCAGGTCCACCGCGCCGCAGAAGGTGCGGTCGGCGTCCACCACATAGAGAGTGGAAATGTTGTCGTTTTCCGCTGCCTGGCAGATCAGGCTGGCCATGGCCTCCTTGATGGTCAGGCCCGCGTGGATCTCGATGAAGTTGGTGGTCATCCGGCTGCCGATCTCATCCTCGTCGAAGGATTCCAGCAGGGCGATGTCCCCCTTCACCTCCGGGTCCAGCAGATCGATCAGGGAGTTCCGTTCGCTGCGGGTCAGACCCCGGAGCAGGGAAGCGGCCTTGTCCGGCTCCATGGAGGAGAGCACATCCACCCGTTTGCGGATGGAAAGCTCCGGAAAGCAGGTGGAAGCGTCGTCCAGATGCTCAAACACATCCGAAAGCTCCCGGACATCCAGGATCCGGTACAGCTTTTCCCGGTCCTCCCGCTCCATGTGGGATAGGCTCTCCGCCAGGTCGCTGGCGTGGTAATTGGTGACCCGGTCCCGGAGCGCCTTGGGGGAGAGATTGCTCCGGATCAGGGTTAGGAGCTCTGCCTGGTAATCCGGCAGAACCGCGGGATTCATGTTCATTTTGGTCATAATTTGCCCTCCTTTTTTGTGAGTGGCCGTCAAAAAGGGCGCAAAAATACCATCGCCCGGCGGTCACCGTTCGTCAAACCGGCTCCCC